>NZ_JAIEOF010000159.1 GCF_019750675.1 Methylobacterium sp. | reverse complement strand
GTGCTCCGGGGCATGAATGAGCCCTGGACCAAGCTTAGTGAAGTCCAGCAGAAGCGGATCATCGCCAACGTCGAGAAGCTGTCCCGCGACGTGATCCGGGGCTCGGTCGACATCGTCGCCCACACGGGCTTCGTGCACATGCTGGTCACCACGGGCGAGTGGACCGTGAAGGACGGCATCAAGCTCAAGGTAGCCGCCTCGGGCTCGGTCGAGGACATCACCAAGCTCGCCGAGCACGGTGGCGGACCGGCCATCCTCGTGTTCGCGGATGCCGCCGAATACTTCGGGCAGCGTGCCGAGGCCAAGGCCGACAAGGATCAGCCCGACCTCCCGATTCACGACCAGGACGGTGTCATCCAGGAGACGGAGCTCAAGCTCAACGAGCTCCACACCGAGGGCGAGGGCGAGGGCGACGACCAGGACGAAGATGCCGAGACCGACGAGGGCGTGAGCTACGAGGCTGAAGCTTCCGGCACCAAGCCACGTCGGCGCCGTCGCGCCGCTGCCGGCAACGATGCTCCGCCCGCACCGGAGATGCCCGCCGACACGACCCGCGCCGCTGTCGACGCCTGAACCGGAGCGCGAGCGGTGCCAGATCCGATCATCATCCGCCTACCCGGCCCCCCGCGTGGGAAGGGCCGGCATCGCTCGCGCGTCGTGACCGTCCCCGGCCGCGCGCCGCGGACGCAGCAGTACTCCGATGCTGCCACGCGCGCCTACGAGAACGACCTGCGCGCGGCGGCCACGGCCACCATGCGCGGGCTCGCCCCGCTGTCCGGGCCCCTGTCCGTGGCGGTCTACGCCTACATGCCGATCCCGAAGTACTTCTCGAAGAAGAAGCGCGCCGACGCCCTGGCTGGCATCGTCCGGCCGGAGGTGAAGCCCGACTGGGACAACATCGCGAAGTGCTCCGACGCCTTCAACGGCATCGTCTGGGGCGATGACGCGTCCGTGGTCGAGGGCTTCGTGCGCAAGGCCTACGCCGAGACGCCCGCCCTCGTCTTCCGCATCGAGCCGGCCGCACCACTGACGCAGGACCTCGCGTCATGACGGACCTGCACGACCTAGACGACCTCATCGTCGCGAAGCTGTGCGACGCGCTCGGCGACAGCGACCGCCTCGACGACCTGATGGCTGCCCTCTTGGCCGGCCTGGGGCATGTCATCGCCTCTTCGGCCGAGGGCAGTTCCGCCAGGGCGAGCGCCCTCTGCGAGCAGGCCGCGCACCAGATCTTTGTGCAGGCCGGCGCATGCGCCGCGATGCTCTCCGATCTGCGGAGGCTGCCATGACCGTCCGCATCCACGTCGGCGACGTGCGCGAGCAGCTGCGCGCCATGCCGGACGCCTACTTCGACAGCGTCGTGACCTCGCCCCCGTATTGGGGCCTGCGCGACTATGGCGTGGGCGGACAGATCGGTCTCGAACCCACGCTCGGCGAGCACCTTGCCGTCATGGTCGATGTGTTCCGCGAGGTCCGCCGAGTCCTAAAGCCCCGCGGCACGCTCTGGCTAAACTACGGCGACTGCTACGCCGCCTCCCCTAACGGCCGGGCCGCGGCCGACGTCGTCGGCGACGACCGCGCCTTCCGCGACAAGCCCTTCTCGACCATCGGCCCAGTCTTCGATCCGGCCTACGCCCGAACGCTGCGCGTCGGCTCGTCCAGCAACAAGGGGAACGGCGCCAGCGATTTCGGCGGGCGCATCGTGGCCGGCGGCTACCTGAAGCCGAAGGACCTCTGCATGATCCCGAATCGGCTGGCCATCGCGCTCCAGGACGACGGCTGGTGGGTCCGCTCTGAGATCATCTGGCACAAGCCCAACCCCATGCCCGAGTCGGTCTATGACCGGCCGACCTCGGCGCACGAGAAGGTTTGGCTCCTCAGCAAGGCCGAGGACTACTTTTACAACCACGAGGCTATCCGCGAGCCCGTCACGGGTGGGGCTCATGTGCGCGCAGCAGCTCGCGGCACCAATACCGGCGTGGGCTGGGGTCGCCTCGACAAGCTCGACCCCGATCAGGCTGACCGCGGGCGGAACCGCGTGAAGCGTCCCGGCCCGAACAGCCGGCAGAACGTTGACCGCACCCCTGTGTCACGGAAGCTGGCTCAGCCAGGGAGCGGCACGAAGAACAACGCGAGCATGGACGCGGCGCTGGCCACTCTGAGCCTCTCGCCGCTCGAGACCCGCAACGCCCGCAACGTCTGGACGATCGCGCCGAAGGCCTACCGGGAGGCACACTTCGCGACGTTCCCGCCGGCCCTGGCCGAGCGCTGCATCAAGGCCGGAGTCCCGGCGCATGCCTGCGCGTTCTGCGGGCATGCGCTGCCCCAGCCGAAGTGCGGCGGCCTCTGCGCCAGCCTGCCGGCGGTACCGGGGCGGGTCCTCGACCCCTTCGGCGGCGCCGGCACGGTTGGGCTGGTCGCGGAAACGCTTGGCCTCGACGCAACGCTGATTGAGCTGAATCCGGAATACGCGGCGATGTCCGCGCGCCGGATTGGCGACGCGGCGGTGATCATCGGCGCTCCCGCTCCCGTCCTCCAGGCGGCGGAGTAGGGCCATGACCATCAGCTCCACAGCCATGCGGGCCATGGTCGCCGCCGGCGCCACCGCTGAGATGCTGATCGCCGCCGTCGAGGCGGACGAGCGTGCGGCCGAGGATAAGGTCGCCAAGCGTCGCGAGGCCACCGCCGCCCGGGTCCGGAAGCACCGAGAGACCCGCCGTAACGCTGGTAACGCATGTAACGCGTTACACCCCTCCTCCCCCCCGGATGCCCCCCCCGCTCCCCCTGCACCCCCTCACCCCCCCCTTAACCCCCCCAGCCACCCCGGTTCCGACCCTGACGGGTCGGCAGCGGCCGAGGGCGAGCAAGCTGGATGCGGGCAGGCCGAGGAGCCGCAGAGACCGGATCATCGCCGGGACCTGCTGACCCGGGGCGTGGTCCTGGTGAAGGCGATCACCGGCCGCTCCGAGATCGGTGCCCGGCAGCTCATCGGCCACCTGCTCGGCGTCGCCCGGGACGAGGCCGTGCGGGTCCTAGCCGTGATCGAGGACGCCGACGGCCGCGAGCTGGCCGACCCCGTCGGCTGGATGAAGCGCCAGCTCGAAGAGCGCCGTGACCACGGGTCACCGCCCCGCCCCGCCTACCAGCCCGCCCCCACCGGCCAGGCCGCACGCCTGGCCACCCTCTACCGCCAGCGACAGGAGCGAACCCATGCGTCCGACCACGGCACCCGCGATTTCGTCGTCATCGAGGGCGACCGTGCCGGCGAACCGGATGACGCCAGCGGAGGCGGTGAAGCTGGTCGAGGACCTGCACGCCCCGCTCAAGCCGATCGACGGGCACCCGACCCGCTTCTGCGTGCCTTCCAGTCACGCGCCGAGCATGCAGCAGCGCAAGCAGCTCTGCGCCGTCGTGGAGCGCCTGGAGCGGGATCTCGCTGAGCACGGCGCGCCCGACGAGCGCGAGTACGCCATCGGCCGGTTCCTGCTCGGCTACGAGAAAGGGAAGGGCTCCGAGCTGAACGCCGGCCTCCTCAACGAGGAGTTCCTCGAGGCGGTCGCGGGCCAGCCCCTCACCGCGATCGTGGAGGCCTGCGCGCGGTTCCGCCAGGGCAAGACGCTTCTGCCGGTCGACGCCGGCTGGCGCCCCTCGCCGGACCAGTTCGCCCTGGAGGTGGCCGAAGGGCTGGTACCGGCCCGGACCCGCCTGCTGCGGGCTCGCCGCATCCT
>NZ_JAIEOF010000326.1 GCF_019750675.1 Methylobacterium sp. | reverse complement strand
GGGCCCTTCGGCGTCGGCTGGTCGAGGAGGAAGGGCGGGCTCGCCACGTCGTAGCCCCACTCGTCATGGGGGACCTGCTGGTAGTGCCAGCGCAATTGCCCGGTCCGGACGTCGAGGGCGACGAGGCTCATCGTGTAGAGGTTGTCGCCCGGCCGCGAGAGACCGAAATTCTGGGGCGCGGGATTGCCGGTGCCGACATAGATCAGCCCGAGCGCGGCATCGTAGGCCGGCGTCATCCAGAGGGAGCCGCCGCCGACCCGCCAGGCCTCGCGGTGAGCGGGCGCGGCGGCCTTCTCGGCGGCAATGTCGCGGTGCAGCGCGACACCGTCCGGTGTGGTCGCGGAAAAATCGCCTTCCCAGCCATCCGACTTGGTGACGTACCAGCGCCAGCGCTCGGCGCCCGTGGCCGCGTCGTAGGCGGCGAGCCAGCCGCGTCGGCCGTAGCCGCCCTCGATGCCGACGACGGCGCCTCCGTCGAGGCCGCCCTTGGCGTCCTCCACGTGAAGGCCGTAGCCCGCCCCCGCCACGCCCACGATGACGAGGCCATTAGCGACGAGCGGCGGCATCTTGAATCCGAGCCGGCTCGAACCCTGCACCCCGTTGGCCCCGAGGGTGTCGGCCAGGGCCGAGGCTGTCTCCGACTCTCCCTCCTCCGGCCGCACGGCCTCGTGGTCCCACAGCACCTTGCCCGTGGCGGCGTCGAGGGCGATCACCCGGCCGTCCATGGTCGCCTCGAAGACCTTTCCGTCGGAGACTGCGACGCCACGGTTCGAGGGCGGCCCGAAGATCTTCTCCGTCCGCGCCTTGTGCACGTAGGTCCAGAGAACCCGGCCGCTGCGCGCGTCGAGGGCCGCCACGTGGTTCTGGGTGGTCGAAACGTACAGGGTGGTGCCGACCACCACGGGCTCGGCCTGGAAGTAGCCGGTGATCCCGGTCTGGAAGATCCAGGCCGGGCGAAGGGTCTTCACGGTGGACCGGTCGATCTGCGTCAGGGGCGAGAAGTGCTGGTTGGTGTGGTCGCGCCCGAACATCGGCCAGTCCTCGGCCAGGACCGGCCCAGAAGGGACACCGGCGAGGAGGGCCGCGACGGCGGCGGCATGTCTGATGCGCATCGGTGTGTTTCCTCGCATGGCCGCGCCGTGATCGCGCGTACCGTCAACCCGCAGTGGCTCAGACGGCGGTCGATCGTTTCGCCGTGGCCAGTTGCAGGGGCGTGTCGGCGGCCCCCATCGACTGGGCCATCTCGGCGGCGGTGAGGCCGGCGCCGTCGCGCCGGTCCGGATCGGCCCCGTGCGCCAGCAGCAGGGCCACCATGTCGGTGCGGTTGAACATCGCCGCCGTCATCAGGGCCGTGCGCGTGCCGCTGCCCGTGCCGTCCACCTGCGCCCCATGGGCGAGGAGGAGCGCCGCCATGTCGAGGTCGCCCTTGAAGGCCGCGCCGGCTAGCGGCGTCTGGCCACGCACGTTCGCGAGCTCCGGGTCGCCGCCATTCTCCAGGATCACCCGCGCGGTCTCGCCCTGACCGTTATAGGCCGCGAGCATCAGCAGGCTGTCACCCTTGTCGTTGCAGAGATTGGCCGGGAGGCCCTGCGCGAACAGGTCGGCGAGGTCCGCCGCGTGGCCCATGCGGGCGAATTGGAAGACCCGGCCGGCGAAGGCCAGGGTTTCGGCGTCGAGTTCGGGCTTTTGCGGGGCGTCGGTGTCCATCGGGATGTCCGCTGCTGTTCCTGGTGCCCCGGGGCACGGGCGCCGAGCCGAATCTATGGCTATCCGGCCGAGAGTCGAGGAATTGCCGACCGGCGTCGCCCTCAGAGGGCGTGGCGGTCGAGGACAGCGCGGAGCGTATCGATCGGGATGGTGTAATCGGAATGCATGCCCTGGTCGGGCGACAGGCTGGTGCCGTGCAGAGAAACGTACGTGCCCCGCTTCAGTCCGACGAGGTCGAGGAAGAAGTCGTCCAGCATGTCCCGGTTGGTGAGCATGAGGCAGCGGACGCCTTCGGGCGCGAAGGCGAGATTGCTCAGAGCCGCGCCCATGCTTCCGACGACGAAGCGCGCGGCCGCGAAGATCTGGACCTGCCGCGCGAAGCTCTCCGTCTCGGGATGCACCACGCGGTAGCCGCGCTCGCGCAGGAGGGCGATCACCGCATCCTCGTTGGCGAGGCGGCGCCGGCCGCTCCGGTTGCGGCTGACATAGATCCGTTCGGGGAGCGGCTCCGGCGGTGGTCCGATCCGACGCCGCAGGTCGAAGGCCGCATCGATCACCAGGGGCGACTTGACGAAGGGCTGCCGGGTGACCGGGGTCGGGTAGACCAGTTCCTCGAAGACGACCTCGCGATGGTTGAGCCGGACGATCCGGTCCGGCCCGATGCCCAGGACGGCCAGGGATTGCCGGTAGATCGGCTCCATGGCGACCGACGCCTGAACGGTGACATTGGCCCCGTCGAGGAGCCCGGCGCGCTGGGCGACGTGGAGCCGGGGCAGGCATTCGATGAGCCAGTGTCCGTAATTCTCACCCCACATCTGCCACAGGTGCACCGTGCGCCCGGCGATCCGGCGCGGGCGCGGCAGGGTGTGATGCACCTGCCCGGTTCCGTCCGCCTGCAGGGACAGGGCCCCCAGAAAGTCGGTTCGGTCGCGATTGATCAGGCTCTCGTCGACGATGGCGTCGCCGACCTGGACGATGCCGTACCCGAACACGACGGCGTCGCGGTAGCGATAGACGCGCGCCTCGGGCGGCGTGACCTCACGCCCGGCATAGTGCGCCACCGTCTCGTCGATCCAGGAGGGCGCATCGATGATCTCGGCGAGCGGGCGCCGATAGGTCGGGGCCGCGATCGTCACGGCCGCCGGTGCGGGGATCTCCGCCGCCGGCCTGACGCGGATCGGCGTCGGCTCCGATGCGGGTTTGACGAACAGGCGGTAGCCCATGCGGCGCTGGCCCGGGACGTCCTCGGCGGGCAAGAGCCCGGCCGTGGCGAATCGGCGTTCGAGAACGGGGTTCAGGGGCGTGGGGCCGGCGCGGCGTTCCCCCGGCAAGGCCCTGGCGCGTACGGCGTACACGCCACCCCGTGCGAGTGCGCCGTGCAGCACCGTGAGCGCCCAGGCCTGGGCGAGCGCGCCCCGCTGACGCTGGTCGATGACGAGGTTCGGGCCGTGGAACGCGGCGAGGGACCGCAGCCAGCGCCGGTCGCCGATGTCACCGCAAGCGACGGTGATCCCCGGCGGTGCGGCGTCCGCCAGGGCGGGATTTCCGGTCACGAGGCAGATCGCCGTGTGGACGAAATGGGCCTGGAAGTTCAGCAGGTCGGGATCGATCCGATCGCACAGGATCAGCATCGCGCCCGGTTGCGTGGCCAGGCGCAGCACCGGAGGCGTCGGGAGGAGGCGTGCCAAATCGCCCCGTGCCCGCCCGTCCGCCGGGGCGGACCGGAACCGCGACCAGATCTTGCCGCTCCGGGCCCTTTTCCAAGCGGAGGCCAGGAACCATACTTGCACCATGCCGACTCCGAAGAAGCCCCGCGACGCATCCGAGACGAATTCGCGCGCCAGACCATCCGGCGCCCGAGCCTCCGATGCCCAGGCCTCCAGTGCCAAAGTCTCCGACGCCAAGC
>NZ_JAIEOF010000040.1 GCF_019750675.1 Methylobacterium sp. | reverse complement strand
CTGATGCAGCTCGCCAAGCTGCGCGGCTTCGCACCAAAGGCCGCTGAGCCGGCCGCGCCCGCCGCCCCGGCTGAGACCGCGGCCGAGAAGTCCGCGCGCATCGCCAAGGGCCAGGCCGCCTCGCTCTCGCTCTCCTCGGCGGGTGGCGCCCCGGCCGGCGAACTCACCCTCGAGATGCTCGCCAGCATGTCGGAGGCCGACTTCGCCAAGATGGAAAAGGCCAACCCGGAGCGCGTCAAAGCCCTGATGGGAGGCTGATCCGATGTCCGTACCCATGCTCACGGCCCAACTCGTCGACGCGGCGGGCCAGCCGCTCGGTAGCGCGGGCGCTCCGCTGCCCACCGTCACGGCGCCCGGAGAGGCGCACATCGGCTAGGTCGGCGGGACCACCGTCGTCACGACCGGCGTCGTCATCCGCCCGGCCGACACCGTGGCCTATGCGGTCGGGGACCTGATCGGCGGCAACGTCGCGGCGGGCCCGGGCAACCTGCTCACCCTCGCGAACGTGCCGCGTATCCCCGGCGGGACCGGCCGTATCATCCGTCTGCGCGTCGCGACCAATCAGGCCGCGTTCGCGGGCACGCTGCGGGTCCACCTGTTCAAGACGGCCGTAGCTCCCAGCGTGGGCGACAATGGCGCACTGGCGGGCGCGGTGGCGAACTACGTGAACTACTACGGCTCGGCCGACGTCACGCTCGGGCAGGGCATCCTCGCCGACGGATCGAAGGGCTTCATGGCGTTCTCGCCCCCGATCGGCTTCGACGTGCCGGTCGGTGTCTCCGACATCTACGCGGTGCTGGAGACGCGCACGGCCTTCACCCCGGCCGCCTCGCAGCGCTTCTCCGTGACCATCGAGGCGGACGTCGACTGATGCCCGCCCTCGTCGCCTACCGTCGCTGGGACTCCTCCTCGCCCGAGACCCTGGGGCCGGCCAGTATGTACGCGCCGACCCAGCGCTTCGCCATCGTGGCGCTCGGGGTCGTGGTCGCGGTCTCCACACTGCCGCTCGGGACGCTACCGCCTCTCCTCACGGGCCAAAGCGCCGTGCTGAGCACCACCCTGAACGTAGGCGATCGCGTCTAGACCCTTGACCCGACGGGCAAACCGCGCGCATTAGCTAGCCTGTCGCCAGCGCTGTGACGGTCCGCCCTCGGACCGCCCGCCGGCTCCTTCCAACGCCCCGATCCGACGCTCGTTCAAGGCCCGCTCTCCGCGGGCTTTTTGCGTTCGCCGGACCGGTTCGCCCGATCGCACGTCACGCGATCCGCCCGGCCGCGTCACAGCCTTCGCCTGACCCACGTCACGGGTCCCGTCCGACCACCGTCCCCAGCGGCACCATGGGGCCCGGCTTCCGTCCGCGCGGCGACGCACAGCCCGCAGAACCCCTCCCCACGGAAACCTCAAGCCTCGAAGGCACCCCCATGTCCGTCACCTCCTATGGGCTGAACGACGCCCTCGCCGTGAAGCTGTGGTCGAAGAAGCTCGCCACGGAAGCCACCAAGGCCCTCGATATCGCTCCGCTGTTCGGCGAGGGCGACAAGTCCGTGATCCAGGTCAAGACCGAGACCCAAAAGGGTGTCGGCGACAAGATCACGTTCGGCCTGCGCATGCAGCTCAACGGCGCCGGCTTCACCTCCTCGGATCGCGCCGAGGGCAACGGTGAGCAGCTGACCACGAACTCCGACGCGATCACCATCGAGGAGCTCGGCAACGTCGTCGGCATCCGCTCGAAGAACACCATCGACCAGCAGCGCGTACCCTTCGACCTGCGCGATCAGGCCCGCGCCGGTCTGGCCGACTGGTTCCAGCTGCGCACCTCGGTCTCGTTCTTCAACCACGCCTGCGGCTTCACCCCGGCCAACTTCGTCCAGGCCGACGGCTCCGGCGGCGTGAAGTTCACGGCCAACAACGCCGTGACGCCCTCGACCCGCGTCGTGCGCCCCAACGCCCGCGTCAACGACGGCGCCCTCGTCGCCGGCGACATCTTCACGCTCGACCTGATCGACTCGGCCGTCGAGATCGCGAAGACCGGCGGCAACGCCGGCGACGTGAAGATGCGCCCCGTCAACGTCGACGGCATGGGCGAGATGTGGGTGATGTACCTGCACCCGACCCAGGTCACGCAGCTGCGTCGCGGTACGGCCGCCGGCCAGTGGCTCGACATCCAGAAAGCCGCGATGCAGGGCGGCGAGGTCACCAAGAACCCGATCTTCACCGGGGCGCTGGGCGTCTACAACAACGTCGTCCTGCGCGAGTCCCAGCAGGTCACCATGGGCGTCGCGCCCGATGGCAAGACGATCCTCCCGACCGTGCGCCGCGCCGTCCTGATGGGCGCTCAGGCGGCCACGGCGGCTTTCGGCAAGGGCGGCGGCGCCGACAAGTACCGCTGGAACGAGGAGCTGTACGACCACAAGCGCGAGCTCGAGGTCTCGGCCTGGGCGATCTGGGGTCTGAAGAAGACCACCTACAACAACCGCGACTTCGCGGTGATCGTCATCCCGACCTACGCCGTCAACGCCGGCTGATCGCAGCCCTGACCGATCCTGATGCGCGGGCCGGCCCCGGCCGCCTGCGCGTCTCCCCCTCCATCCTGATCGAAAGGGGCCCGCCATGGCCACCAACGTCAACCCGACCAAGCCCGCCGTCCGTTCGCTCCTGCGCGGTCAGGTCGGCGAAATCCGCGCCCGCGTGCGCTTCGACGACCTCCTCGCCGGCGGCATGCCGATGCGCGCCGCCTTCCCAGCCGGCGCCATCATCACCCGCACCACCATCGTGGTGAGCCAGGCCTTCAACGCCGGCACGACCAATCCCCTCGTGGTCGGTTCGACGCCGGGCGGCAACGACCTCGTCGCGGCCACGGATTCGGTCGCCCAGACCCTCGGCGTGAAGCGGCCCGACACCGCCACGGCGCTCGGCCAGCTCGCCGCCGATACGGTGCCGTACGTCTCCTACGTCCCGACCGGCTCCGCGCCGACCGCGGGCGTGGCCGACATCGTGTTCGAGTACGTCGCGCCGCGCGCCTGAGCGCCCGGTGAACCTGACCTACTGGGCCCTGCACGCAGCAGCGGTCCTGGCGGCGGAGCCTGAAGCCCCGCCGCTGCCCTCCCCGACCGCTGATCCGAGGCCTGCCGATGCCGAACGCGCAAGGGAAACCGACGCTCGGCGACTTGCTCGACGAGATCGCGGACGACATCGAGCGGGCGGACCTGGACCGGCAGATCGCGTTCGCGGTTGACCGGGCCATCCGGCACTACCAGCCGGATCGCTTCACGTTCAGCGAGCGGATCCTGACCTTCCAGACCGTCCCCGGCGCCGACGTCTACGGCGGCGGGGATGCGCCGGAGATCCCGGCCCTGCTCGCGATCGACAGCGCGATGCGCATCGAGAACGGGCAGAGCTACACCCTCACCAGGATGGCTGAGACCGCCATCGAGCGCCTCGGCGACCCGGCCAGCGCCTCGCAGCCCTGCGCCTACTCCTACTTCGACCGATCCATCCGGCTCTGGCCCACGCCCTGCGCGGCCTGGACCATCCGCCTCGCCGCGCATGTCGAGGTTCCCGCCCCGAAAGACCGGGACGA
>NZ_JAIEOF010000309.1 GCF_019750675.1 Methylobacterium sp. | reverse complement strand
GGGGTGCCCTGGCTCGCGGGGGAGTCCTCGACGTCGTAGGGCGCGGGCCGGCTCTCGACGCATCCGCCCCAGGCGACACCCATCTTCGTGAAGAGGGTGAGGCGGTTGGCCTTCGTGGCGAAGATCTGGGAATGGTAGGAGGCGAGGCCATCCCTGTCGATGAAGGCGTCCCCGGCGCGGCTTGCCCCGACATTCACCGTCATTGAGAACGGGACGACGGCGACCTTCAGGGCATTCGGCTTGGCCGGATCGGCCTCCTCGAAGAGGTTGTTGACGAGGTCGGTGGCCGCCGTCTTCAGGTTGGCGAGCTTGGCACCGGCCATCGAGCCCGTGTTGTCGAGGACGAGGGCCACTTCGAGGTTGCCCGACCCGCGCTTCGAAGTCCCGGACACGTTCAGGCCCAGGCTGGTGAAGCCGACCACGCGCGCCAGCGTCGTCGGCGTCGCGCCGGTCAGGGTCACCCGGATGGTCTCGCCCGAACGGAACGTGGCGACATCGACCCCGGTCGCCTGACTCTCCGCCATCGCGGCCGTCACCTGGCGCTTGGCGCGGTCGGCGAGATCCGCGTCCGACAGTCCGGAGGGAAGCTTGGCGAGCGAGAGAGCGGCCGCATCGACCGCGTTCTGAGCCTTGCGGCGGGCGTTGGTGTTGGCGCTGAGGTCGATCGCCATGCCGGAGAGGGCGAGGAGCGGAATCAGCGTCAGCGCGAAGATGACCGCGACGCCACCGCGCTCGTCGGCCCCGAGCCGAGCAACGATTGATGCAGTGGGAAACGTCCCGAACATACGCCCAGCATTGCAGGCCGACGTAAACGAAGTCGCTACGTCATCGAGAGAAACAAGCGGATCGCATCGGCCAGGAATTGCCACACCACACGGTTGCAATCCTGTCGATCAGCTTCGAGTGAACGGCTCTTGAGCCTTCGGGTGCATCCCGTCACGGAGCGGGGGGAGGGGATATAGCTTGGCGGTTCGTGACGGGTTCGGGCGGCGGCAGCATGCACGAACCGTTAACCATATCCTGACCAGCCTGCCTTTTGCGGGAAGCAGGTATCATCGTGATCACGGATCGTTCGATCGACCTCGAGGCCTGCCCCGTTCCCCTCGACCTGCTCGGGCGGGTCTACCGGGCCGATGCCGACACGCTGTCGCGCCTGATCGCCGATATCCCGGAGCGAAAGCGGGCGCGCTTGGCGGCCTACCTCTACGGCCGCAGCCACACGCACGAGCTCGGTCTGAAGGTGGCGGCGGCCTGCACGATGGCGGCCCTCCGGACGGCCGAAGGCCCCCTCGGGGAAGCCATCCACGCCCAGTCGCGCCGCAGCTACGCGCCGCCGACCCATGGCGAAAGCCGCCCGGCCTCCGTAAGGAAGATCACGCTGGCCGGTTCGCGCCTCGGGGCGAGCCTTGTGCCGGAGCGGGCGGACGCACGGCGGTAGAGCGATGGCGGATGTGATCAACGGCGATTTTCGCAACGGCCGCGAGGCCCTAGCCGGCCTGGATCACGTCTTCGGAGACGTCGCCGGGCTGCGCGTGGGCCTGCGCCGCATCGAGGCACCCCACGGTGACGAGCTGCAGGTCACGGTGAGTGCGGAAGCCTTGTCTGTTCCGCGTCAGGTCGCCGTCGTTCTCGCGAACCCGGCGGGGGAGGACGAGGCCGACCGGATCGGCAAGGCGGTCCTCGAAGCCCTCCAGCTCGCCGAGGGCCTGCGCCGGGGGACGGTTTAGCGGTACGATCGCGTCATTGCCGAACGAAGGGGGCGATCCTCGGCGTGGGATTACGCCGAGGGCTGGTTTGGGATCGCCGGAGGGCCGAGCATCGGGGAAGTTGCGATCAAGTCCGTGCGGATGGATTTGCCCAGGGCCTGCGTGTCGGATGACCTTGCGCCTGAGTGGGTCGGGAGGACGTCGGGTGCCCCGGCCTATTCGACAGCATCCAGAGACGCAACGACGTGTCCAACGTCCAGCCGGCCTCCCCGTCCCGAGCTAACCCTCATCCGGAAGGCGACTTCGCCGGGCGTATCGATCAGCACGACCGTCAGGGTACTGCGGCCGTCGTGCAGCTAGGCGGTCACGCCGTCATCCGCCGGGTCTAGGCCCACGATGGCGGGCTGGGTGAACCCTTTAGGCGTTGAGACTGACCTTAGCGCGGCATCCTGCCCCCTACAGAGTAAGGCGCAGCCGCTCCCCGTCTCGAATTTGCATGATGTGCTCCGTTCAAGGGCTCAATTGACAGCTCGCGCCGCGTTCCAAAACGGGAACAAATCACGAACTGCAACGCTCCGTTAGCCACGTTGCCACGCGGTCACAGGCCCGTTGGACGGTCGCTCCGCCTGAACGCTCGAATGCTCAAGACCTTTCGAGGCTTTGTTCCCCAGTGCCCACGCAAGGCGTTTTCACACGCGATCGTAGTTTTCCGGAAAGCTTAACGGTTTGTTGCCGGTGTGGGCCTAGGACATCCCAATCTTTCAAGGAGCTTTCCGATGCGTGTCCTGCTGATCGAGGACGATGCCTCCGTCGCCGCCAGCATCGAATTGATGCTCAAGTCCGAGAGCTTCAACGTCTATACCACCGACCTAGGCGAGGAAGGGATCGACCTCGGCAAGCTCTACGACTACGACATCATCCTGCTCGACCTGACGCTGCCGGACATCTCGGGCTACGAGGTGCTGCGCAGCTTGCGCGTCGCCAAGGTCAAGACGCCGATCCTGATCCTCTCCGGCCTGGCCGGCATCGAGGACAAGGTGAAGGGCCTCGGTTTCGGGGCCGACGACTACCTCACCAAGCCCTTTCACAAGGACGAGCTCGTCGCCCGCATCCACGCCATCGTGCGCCGCTCGCAGGGGCACGCCCAGTCGGTGATCACCACGGGCGACCTCGTCGTGAACCTCGACGAGAAGACCACCACCATCGCGGGCGCCCGCGTGCACCTCACCGGCAAGGAGTACCAGATCCTGGAGCTCCTCGCCCTGCGCAAGGGCACGACGCTCACGAAGGAGATGTTCCTCAACCACCTCTACGGCGGCATGGACGAGCCCGAGCTCAAGATCATCGACGTGTTCATCTGCAAGCTGCGCCGCAAGCTCGCCAACGCCTCGGGCGGCAAGAACTACATCGAGACCGTCTGGGGCCGCGGCTACGTCCTGCACGACGGCGTCTCCGCGATGCGCGCCATGGCGGGCTGATCCGGGCGGCCCGTCACCCCCTCTGTCGCTCTGATCTTTAACCGCTATGGCTGCCGGGCGGCGCCTTCGGCATCGGGTCGCGGGCATCGCGACCGGACCCGCCTGCCCGGGATCTCGAGCCGGCGAGATATTTCCTTGGAACTACGCGTCGGGGCGGGTGTTAATCTGCTCGGTTACCAAGATGTGAATCTTCAGGTCTTGTTAGTTTGCTGGGCTCGATATCGATCTATCCTGGGTGTTGCTCAAATGCACTAGAGCTCAGCCTGGCTCTCACGGTAGAACCGCTTCACACCGCACCGAGAGTGCGCCTCTGGTTCCCGGCAGTCCTCACATGATCAAGACGCTC
>NZ_JAIEOF010000225.1 GCF_019750675.1 Methylobacterium sp. | reverse complement strand
CCGTCTCCGCCGCCGCCCGCCTCGACCTCGCCGGGGCGCGGGCCGCCGCCGGCCTCGCCATCCGCCCCGGCACGGTGGCGCGCCTGACCAATCTGGCCGGCGAAACCCTCGTCCTCGGCCGCCGCACGGGCCAGCGCGGGGTGATGCAGGTGCTCGGGCTGGCCCGTGACCCCGCCGACATGGCCCGGGCGGTGCGCCTGTCCGAGCGCCTCGGCCCCCGCACCCGCGCCGCCCTCGCGCTCCTCGGGCGGGGCGCGCTCGCCCTCGGCGCCGGCCTCACGGCCCTGGCGAGCGCGCTGCTGACGGGGGTGATGTGGTGCCTCGGGGTGGCGCTGTTCTGCCGGCGGCTGGGGCTGCTGCTGGGGCGGGCGATCTGGCGCCGGCCCGTCCCCCGGAAGGCGGCGTGCCAGGCGCGGCTCGCCTAAGCCGCCCGCAGCCCGACGCAGGCCACCTCGCGGTCCGGTCCCCGCGCCGGCGCGCACACCACGCGATCGCGTCCACGGCTCTTGGCGTCGTAGAGCGCGGCATCGGCCCGGTGCAGGGCCTCCTCGAAATCCGCCTCGCCCGGCCCCAGGCCGGCGGCGCCGATGCTGACGGTCACCCGCAAGGGGCCGGAGGAAAGGAGAAACGGCGCCTCGGCGATGACCGCCCGCAACCGCTCGGCGACACCGAGGAGTTCCCGCGCATCGGTCCCGGGCAGCACCACGAGGAATTCCTCGCCGCCCCAGCGAGCCACCATGTCGGTGGCCCGGAGCGCGGCCTTCATCCGGGCTCCGAATTCCGCCAGGACGCGGTCCCCGCCCTCGTGCCCGTGGCGATCGTTGATGGCCTTGAAGTGGTCGACGTCCAGGATCAGCACGCCCATCGCCGGGCGCGCCCCCGGGCGCGGAAAGCGGCGGCGCAGCATCGTCTGCAGGCCACGGCGGTTGGACAGGCCCGTGAGCGGGTCCGTCTCGGCGAGGCGCAGGAGGGTGCGGTGGGCGCGCTCGGCGGCCATCGCGACGAACCCGAAATAGAGGAACACCCCCATGACCTGATCCACGACCATGGAGATGCGCGCGCTCTCGGCCGAGGCGACGGGCAGGTCGGTTCCGACCAGCATCCCGATCGAGAGCACGAAGACGAGGGCGTAGAACCCGAACGCCACGGTCTCGATGGACTGCGCCCAGAGCCGCTCGGCCCCCGCCGAGAGGCGCAGGGTCTCGGACGCGGCCAGGAGGGTCGGCACGAGGCAGCAGGCGAAGACCCCCGCGAGGGCCAGCCGGATGGAGAGGCCGAGGCCGAGGGCGACCGGATAGAAGACGCCCGGGAGGGCGGCGAGGGCGAGGCCGAGCCCGGTCCTCGCCGGCCGGCCGAAGAAGCTGCGCAGCCCGGTCCAAGCGAGGACGATGCTGGCGCCGTAGAGCCAGTAGACGGCCACCGTGACGGGGATGGGGGGCAGTTCGTCCGGTGGCACGCGCATCATGATGAGCGACCCCGCCATCGACGCGCCCATGGCGCCCATCCACTGCCAGAGGTGGGTCTGCTGACGCTGGCTGAGGGCCATGACGAGGAAGACGACGACGTAGGCGCACCGGCTGGCCGCGCTGGCAAAGTGAAGCGTGTAGAGATCAAGCGTCATGGACCGGCATTCCTCCGGTGACGACAGTGACGCGGTGCCGAATTCGAGGGCGCACGACGATACTCTTCTATGGCTCGACGGACTCGGGATACGGAGCGGATCCGAAACTCATCGATCGACTTCGGACCGCCGGGCTTCGGATTTTCTAATACCTGTCATACCAACTTTATATCCTGATATTCAAAGTCTATCGGCGATCCCATTAAAGACAATGTAAGACCGCCCCCTAAAATTTTCGTAAGAGATTTGCATCCATAGATTCGCGACCGTGTCCGGGCTCCGGCGCTTCGCCGCTCGGAAGCCCGCCCGGCGATGCCCCATCGCCCCCCGCTCCGAAAGCAGCCTCCATGTCGGCCTTCGCCCCTCGGTTGGTTCCGGTCCTCGCCGGCCTCCTCGCCCTCGCGCCGCCGGGGGCCGCACGGGCGGCGGAGCCCCCCGGGCCGGCCGCCGCTTCCCTGGAGCCGGGCGCCGGCCTGCGGGCCGGGGACTGGCTCGTCCGGGGCCGGATCGCCGGGTCGATCCCCACGGAGAGCCGCGCGCGCATCGACCTGATCGGCGGGCGCGTCGAGACCCCGGCCGCCCTCCTGCCGGACCTCGACGTGTCGTACTTCCTCACGGACCACGTGGCCTTCGAGGCCCAGGCCGGGGCCGTCCGGACCCGGCCGGTCATCCGGGACTCGCTGGTGGGCGACATCGCGATCGGGTCGATCTGGAACGCGGCGGCGATGGGGCTCGTGCAGCTCCACCTCCTGCCGGGGGCGCGCCTCAATCCCTATGTCGGCATCGGGGTCGCCGCCTCGACGCCCATCGCGATCACGCCGGCCAGGGGTATCCCGGACTTCAAGCTCAAGGCGCAGGTCAGCCCCGTGCTCCAGGCCGGCCTCGACTACCACCTCGGCGGCAACTGGTTCGCGAACGCCATGGTGAAGTACGTCTTCGTGCCACCGCAATCCTACGCGATCGGCGGCGTCAAGGTGGAGGCCGACCTGAACATGCTCATCGTCGGCGCGGGCCTCGGCTACCGGTTCTGATACCCGGTCCCGGACCGGATCACAGGTCCAGAACGTCGACCGCATCCCCCAGCCGCGCCCGCGCCAGGTCCGCCACGTGGCGGTGGTGGGTGAACAGGATCGGCTGGATGGTGTCGCCCACCGCCGCCAGGGCCTCGAGGCCGTGGGCGGTGCGGGAATCGTCGAAGGTGAGGAAGAGGTCGTCGCCGATGAACGGGGCGGGCTCGGACCGGGCGGCGTAATCCTCCAGGTAGGCCAGCCGCAGGGCGAGGTAGAGCTGGTCGCGGGTGCCCTCGCTCAAGCCCTCCACCGGCACGAGTTCGCCCGTGGCGCGGCGCCCGGCGAGGCGGGGCGTGTCGGCGGCATCGTAATCCTGGGCGAGGCCCGCGAAGGCGCCCCCGGTCAGCGCCCCGAACAGGGCGCCGGAGCGGGTCAGCAGCGGGTCCTGCTGGCCGGCCCGGTGGCGGCCGATGGCGGTGCCGAGCATCAGGCCCGCGAGCTTGAGCACCGCCCAGTGCCGGGCGTTGGCCTGCAGTTCGGCTTCCGCCGCCTTGCGCTGGGCGAGCGCCAGTTCGGCGCCGATGCCGCCTTCCAGTTCGGCCCGGCGGCGCTCGTGCCGGTCGCGGTCGGCGAAGGCGAGCTTGCCGCGCTGGTCGAGGTCGTCCTCCTCGGCCGCGAGGTTGGCGATGAGCCCCTCGATGTCGTCGCCCGTGAGCGCCGCGCGCTCCGCCCGCAGATCGGCCTCGGACTGGCCCTCGGCGGCCCGGGCGAGTTCGGCCCGGCGCTCGGCCAGCTCCGCCTCGCGGGCCCGGCGCACGGTCAGGCGCGCGTGCAGGGCCTCCGGGTCGGTGCCGGGGGGCAGGGCCGGCCCCTCCGACAGGAGGGCGGCGAG
>NZ_JAIEOF010000389.1 GCF_019750675.1 Methylobacterium sp. | reverse complement strand
GGCACGAGGCCGCTCTCGGGCTTGGCCGGATCGTCGCGGTGATCGGTGAACAGGATGGTGCCGGGCTTCAGCCCCGCCACGCTCGCCGCCTCGATGGCGGGCACATCCTTGATCCGCTCCGAGACGGCGGAGCTCGTAGGCGGCTGCTGCTTCATGCCCTCCTGGGCGCCGGCGGGTCGCGGGCCGGCTTGCGCCGTCAGGGCCAGGGCGAGGAGGAGGGTGGCCGGAACTTGGCTTTGCACGTCGGGGCCTCGGGGGTCAGGAGCGGGGCGGCGGTCCGGCTCGGGGCGCTTCGGGAAACGCCCGGTCGCGGGCGATCCCCGCCCCGAGCACGGCGGTGCGGCGGGCGGTTCGGGAGCAGCCCTCAGTAGGGCGGGTCGTCGCCGAAGAGGTAGTCGGGATCGCGGCGGCGCGGGCGGGGGCGAACCTCCTCCTCGTCGCCGAAGGGCGAGCGCTGGGTACCGGGCCAGGGCTGGTAGGTCTCGCCCTGCGCCCGGCGGCTGCGGCGCTCGCCGAACGGGTCGAGGAGGTCGGAATCGGGCTCGGCGCGGCGGTTGCCGGACGATCCTCCGTAGACACCGCCCGCGAGGTCGGGCGAATCCGGGTCGGTGCCGAGGTCGCCGTCCTCGAGGTCGGGCCGCATGGCGGTCCGGGTCTCGCGAGGCAGCAGCTTGTACTGGGTGTCGGCCATGCGGCCGTCCTTGATCCGGAAATGCTCCTGGAAGCCGCCCCCCTCGACGCGCTCGCCGCTGCGCGGGTCGATGCTCGCATCGGCGAGGAACTGGCGCGCCTCCGGGGTGGGGGGCGCGAGGGGCGTGCGCGGCACCCCGTTGGCCCAGGCCGCCTGCAGGATGGTGCCGGCGATGGGCACCGCGAGGTGGCCGCCGGTCTGCCCGCGCCCCAGGGTCCGGCGGGTGCCGTCGGCATTGTCGTAGCCGACCCAGACCACGATGGTGATCTCGTTGGTGAAGCCGGCGAACCAGGCGTCGTTCTCGTTCTCGGAGGTGCCGGTCTTGCCCGCGATCGACGACGAGAACCGGGCGAGCGCGGCGGCCGTGCCGTGGTTGGTCACGCCCTGCAGCATGGTCTTCAACTGGTAGAACGCCACCCGGTCGGCCGAGCCGATGCGGGTCGGCGCCCGCGCCGCGCGGGTATAGAGGGCCTTGCCGTCGCGCTCGATCGATTCGAGGGCGTAGGGCGCCGGCCGGGCGCCCTCGTTGGCCACCGCCGCGTAGAAGGCCGCGAGATCCACCATCCGCACCGGTTGCGCGCCGAGCACGAAGGGATAGTAGCGCTCGCACTCGGCGTAGATCTGGGCCTCCAGGGCGAGGTCGCAGACCTTCTGTAGGCTGGCCGGTGCCTTCTCGGCGATGCCGCCCTGGAGCAGGCGGGCGGTGACGAGGTTCTTCGAGAACTTGAGGCCCCGGCGCAGGGTGGTGGCCCCGGCGCCGCCGCCGTCGTAGTTCTTCGGCGACCAGGAATCGCCGATGCCGCCGATGGGCGGCAGGGTGATGGCGGAATCCATCACCAGGGTGTTGGGCTGGAGCCCGGCGTTGAGGGCGGCGAGGTAGGTCAGCGGCTTCAGGGTCGAGCCCGGCTGGCGCACGGTCTGGGTGACGCGGTTGAGCTGGCTCAGCGGGTAGGAGAAGCCGCCCGCCATGGCGAGGATGCGGCCCGTGCGGTTCTCCAGCACCAGGGCGGCGCCCTGGACGCCCGGGCGCACGCGCAGGTCGGCGCGCCGATTGCGCGCGTTCGGGTCGCGCAGCTTCACCCGCACCACGTCGTAGGGCTGGAGCTTGCCTCGGGCCGGCCCGGGTTCCAGGCTCGCGGTGCGGCCGTCGGCGAGGCCGATCTTGGCGGTGCCGCCGCGTCCCGCTTCCAGCACCACCGCGAGGGGCCAGTGCACGTCGTAGAGCACGGGCCGCGCGGTCTCCAGCGCCCGCTGCCAGGCCGGCTTCGGGCGCTCGACCTTGGGCGCCGCTTTCTCGGCGGCGGCCGCGGCCTTTCGCTCGGCCTTCGTCTTCGGGGCCGGGACGGGCTTCGGGGCGTCGCCGACGAGGAGCGGCACGCCCAGCGGCGAGGCCTCGACGGCCGGAGCCGCCCCTTCGAGCTTGCGCACCGCGTCGGCGATGTTGAGTTCCGGCCCCTCGTAGCGGGCGCGGCCGGTGGCGCGCTCATAGGTGGCGAGGCCCTCCTGCAGGGCTGTCTCGGTGGCGGTCTGCAGGCCGGCATTGAGGGTGGAGCGCACCACGTGGCTGGCAGCGGTGAGGGATTCGACGCCCGCGAAGGTGCGCACCTCCCGCGCCAAGTGGTCGACGAAGTAGAACCCGGCATCCCGCCGGGTCGCGTCGAGGGGCTTGAGGCCGAGCGGCGCGTTGGCCGCCTCGCCGAGTTGTGCCTCGGTGATCACGCCCTCTTCCTTCATGCGCGCCAGCACGTAGGCCCGGCGCTCCCGCGCCCGGTCGGGATACTTGTCGGGGCTGTAGAAGTTCGGGCCCTTGGGCATGCCGGCCAGCAGCGCCGCCTCCGGCACGGTGAGCTGGCCCACCGATTTGCCGAAGTAGCTGCGCGCGGCCATCTCGATTCCGTAGGCCCCGCGGCCGAGATAGATGCCGTTGAGATAGAGTTCCAGGATCTGCGGCTTGCCCAGGATGTGCTCCAGGCGGGAGGCCACGATCATCTCGCGGATCTTGCGCTCGTAGGTGACGTCGTCGCCCACCGAGAGGTTCTTGACCACCTGCTGGGTGATGGTGGAGCCGCCGGCCGGCCGGCCCGGGGAGGCGAGGTTGCCGATGAAGGCGCGGATGACGCCGCGCTCGTCGATGCCCTTGTGGGTCTCGAAGCGCTTGTCCTCGGCCGCCACGAAGGCCTTTTGCACCATCGCCGGAACCTCGGCGATGGGCACGCTGAGGCGCCGGCCATTGGCCTCGAAGGCCTCGGCGTAGCGCTTGCCCGCGCCATCGAGGATGAGGCTGGCGCCGGGGAGCTTGCGCTCCTTCAGGGCCTCGGCCGAGGGCAGGTCGGCCACCGCCTTGTTGTAGAACGCGATGACCTCGCCCGCGTCGAAGGGCGAATCCTTCGGGTTCTCGCCCTTGCAGAACTGGCGGTAGCTGACGTTCAATTCGCCGATGTCGAGGCCGTGCAGGATCTTGGGGGCGCTGGCGCCCGCCACCGCGCTCGGATCCTCCATGGCGGTCGAGATCAGCTCGTCGAGGTTGATGTCCTCGATGTCGAAGGCCTTGCGCATGTGGGCGCAGCCGTCGCGCAGGATCTGCACCACCTGGGCCCGGTCCGTCACCGGATCGAACTGCGTCTTCACCGCATCCGGCCGCGTGGTGACCTGGCTGAGCGTCAGCGCGGTGGCGAACAGCTTGATCAGGATGATGTTCATGCGGGCCGGGATACCGGAACTGAGGTCGAGTTGTGTCGGGGGCCGGACGGTCATAGCCGAGACCGCGCGGCGCAAGCGTGGCAGATGCGCTGCACAAGGCGGCTGATTTAAGGACAGCCGGGGCACGC
>NZ_JAIEOF010000111.1 GCF_019750675.1 Methylobacterium sp. | reverse complement strand
CCCGACGACGACGGGACCGGCCGCTGGACCCGGGCCGTGCGCGAGGCCCTGGAGGATCTCTACCGGGACCCGAGGCGGATTCCGGCCGATCCGGGGGCGGATCGCTAATCAGGTTTCGCAAAAGTGGCCGCCGATTGTGCGGCTAAAACCTGCGACATGGCAAAGAGCTAAGCAGGATGAAGCGTTGGCTTGCCAAGGCGAATTTGCTTAACGCGCCGCCCCGATCCTCAGCCCGGCGTCCAGGCGGCCCCCGCATCGAGGGGGAAGACCGGGCGCGCCAGCTTCGCGAACGGGAACAGGCCGTAATCGGAACTCGTGACGCCCCGGCTCGCGCATTCCACCACCGCCCGGGCGATGGGCTCGAAGACCGGCCGGCAATACATCCGCGACTTCAGGATCAGCACCCGGGCCGCGGCCGGGTCGAGTCCGAGGCTCGTGAAGACGCCGAGGTCCCAGGGCTCGTGCGGCTGCTCGCTGACGAGGATGCGGGCCGCGCCCGTGTCGAGCACCGCCGCCCGGCCCATGCCGCAGCTTTGGCCCGTATAGGTCGGGCCGGTGATGACGTATTGCCCATCGCCCAGCGCCGCCACCGTTCCGGACACCCGGAGGGGGTCTTGCGCGGGAAATCCCGGCAGGGGCACGCGGTTGCCGAGGCCGAGCGCGACCCGGGCGCCCAGACCCGCCGCATGCAGGGCCGCGACGGCCTGCGGGTCGCAGATCGGGCCGGCGAGGATGCCGTCCATCCCGGCGTCCAGGGCGGCGGCGAGCACGTCCATCACGTCGCAGGTGCCCCCCGACATGCAGTTGTCGCCGTGGTCGAGGAGGAGCACCGGGCCCGCTCCGGGGCCGGCCAGGGCGGCGCGGGCCGCCGCGATGGACGCCGCCAGGGGCGCCTCGTCGTAGACGAAGTCCCGTCGGGCGGCCCACAGGCGCGCCGCGAGGTCCTGCGCGGCCCGGTCGGCAGCCGCCTGGGTCTCGGCCGTGACGGTCACCGAGACGCCGGCCTCCGACAGGTCGGCTAAAGAGAAGCCGCCGAAGATCGTGGCGGCGAGCACGCCGGACCGGCCTTCCGCCGCCCGGGCGGCCGCGACGGCCTCCCGCATCGGGCCGGGCACGCGGGTGTCCATGCGCAGGGTGTGGGCGAGCATCGGCGGGTGGACGAAGGCCCGGCACGGGACCAGGCCTTCGTCGAGCATGCGCCCGACGATGCCGGCGACGAGGCTGCCCGTCTCGGCCATGTCCACGTGCGGGTAGGTCTTGAAGCCGGCCAGCGCGTCGCAGTTCGCCACCATGCGGGCGGTGATGTTGCCGTGCAGGTCGAGGGCGACGCCGAGGGGCACGCCGGGCGCTAGGGCGCGGATGCGGGCGAGGAGTTCGCCCTCGCCGTCGTCGTGGCTCTCCGTCACCATCGCCCCGTGCAGGTCGAGCAGGATGGCGTCGCAGCCGGGCCGGATCGCGTCGAGGATCGCCGCGCTCAGGGCCTCGAAGGCCGCATCCGCCACCGGACCGCTCGGGTTGGCATGCGCGGAAACCGGCACCGCGAGGCTGGCGCCCCGGCCTTCCGCGAAGCGGATGAAGGCGCCGAGCGCCGTGGTGCTGCCGCGCCCGGCCGCCAGGGCCGCCTCGCCCCAGAGCGGATCGAAGGCCGCGAGCGGCGTCGCCAAGGGCGAGAAGGTGTTGGTCTCGTGGTTCACCCGGGCGGTGACGATACGCATGCGGTGCCAAACCTTGCTGGGGGAAGCCTTGCTGGGGATCGGAATCAGGCTGCGGGGGTGTGGCGGGCGTCGTAATCGAGCACCGCGTCGAGGAGGACCTGCGCGCCGGCGGCGCACTCGGACGGGGCGGTGGATTCGGCCGGGTTGTGACTGAGGCCTCCTGCGCTCGGCACGAACACCATGGTGGTGGGTACCAGGCCGGCGACGTGGGCGGCGTCGTGGCCGGCCCCCGAGACCATGTCGCGGGTGGCGTGGCCGCCCTTCTCGGCCGCGCGCCGGACGGAGGCGATGCAGTCGGGATCGAAGGCCACGGGGGCGGTCCGGGCGATGACCTGGAGTTTTCCCGTGAGCGAGAGGCCGACCGTGACGCGGTCGAGGGCGTCGCGCAGGGCCGCCTCCAGGGCGTCGAGCACCGCGTCCTGCGGGTGGCGCAGGTCCACCGTGAGGAAGACGTGGCCCGGGATGACGTTGTTGGAATTCGGCGTCACCGTGAGGTGGCCCACCGTGGCGACCGCGTCGGGGGCGTGCGCGAAGGCCGCTGCGTCCACCGCCTCCACCAGGCGCGCGGCGCCGAGGAGCGCGTTGCGCCGCATCGGCATCGGGGTCGAGCCCGTATGGGCGGACTGGCCTTCCAGGGTGACCTCGAACCAGCGCATGCCCTGCACGCCCTGGACCACGCCGATGGCGGCGCCTTCAGCCTCCAGGATCGGGCCCTGCTCGATGTGCAGTTCGAACATCGCGCCGAACGGCACCGAGCCCGCGGGCGCCGCGCCCCGGTAGCCGATGGCGTCGAGGGCGGCACCGAAGCTGGTGCCCGCGCTGTCCTGGCGGGCCTCGGCCCAATCGCCGGCATAGATGCCCGCATAGACGCCGGAACCGAGCATCGCGGGGGCGAAGCGCGCGCCCTCCTCGTTGGTCCAGTTCACCAGCAGGAGGGGCGCCTCGGTGACGAAGCCGGCCCCGTCGAGGGTGCGCAGCACCTCGAGGCCCGCCAGCACGCCGAGCACGCCATCGAACTTGCCCCCCGTGGGCTGGGTGTCGAGGTGGCTGCCCAGCGCGATCGGCTTCAGGTCCGGATTTCGGCCGGGGCGAAGCGCGAACATGTTGCCCACCGCATCCACCGTGAGGGTGCAGCCGAGCGCCTCGACCTGGGCCCCGAGCCAGTCGCGCACCCGGCGGTCCTCGTCGCTGAGCGTCAGGCGGGCGATGCCCCCGTCCGGGGTGGCGCCGATGGCGGCGGTCTCGGTCAGGGTGTCCCAGAGGCGCTCGGCATTGATGGTGAGGTTCGACATGGGTGTCCTGAGTTTCCTTCGCTGCTCACGCGGCCTTGACGCCGAGGAAGCGGTCGCGCGCCGCCGCGTCGGCGACGAAGTCGGCATTGCCGGCCGCGTAGGCGACGCGGCCGAGTTCGAGGATGTAGTGGCGGTCGGCGAGGCTCGTGCAGACCGCGAGGTTCTGCTCCACAAGCAGGATCGGGACCCCGGCGTCGCGGATGGCCCGGATCTGCGCCACGATCTCCTCGACGATGACGGGGGCGAGGCCTTCCACGGGCTCGTCGAGCATGAGGAGCTTCGGCCCCGAGAGGAGCGCGCGGGCGATCGACAGCATCTGCTGCTCGCCGCCCGAGAGCTGGGCGCCCCCGTTGCGGCGGCGCTCTTCGAGACGCGGGAACATGGCGTAGATCGCCCGCATGTCCCAGGGCGAACCTTTCCGCACGGCGATGGCCAGGTTCTCCTCCACGCTGAGCAGGCTGAAGATGCCGCGATCCTCCGGCACGAGGGTGAGGCCGGCCCG
>NZ_JAIEOF010000323.1 GCF_019750675.1 Methylobacterium sp. | reverse complement strand
ACTGCCATGGCCGTTAAACCGTTCGTCTTGATTGTTGCGGATCACGATAAGAAGGAGTTTTGCATCGAAGGTCCGATGACCAACGATGACCCCTGGAATGAACAGGTTGTGAAGGCACAACGGAGCGGCCGAGAGGTCAACTGTTCAACCCCCGGTGATGATGCTCGCGCAGATGCGAAAAAGGCGGCTGCCGGCTATGCGCGTGAGTTTGGCTACAAGGAGGTTCCAGCCGGTTCTATCGTAGAACCCCCAGCAGCATGAACCAGCTCGTCACCCTCGGTGGTTACCCCGCCCCTACCCTTGTGGCGGCGGCGGGCGACCGCGCCGCCTACCGCTTCCTGGAATTCTTCACGGCGCAGATCAGGAACCCCAACACCCGCCGCGCTTACGTCAAGGCGGTGGGTGAGTTCTGCACCTGGCTGGAACGGTACGGCCTGCCCTCGATCGCCGCCGTCAGCTCGATCCATATCGCCGCCTATGTCGAGGAGCTGGGGCGCAGCCACAGCGCCCCCACGGTCAAGCAGCGCCTGGCTGCGATCCGGATGATGTTCGATTGGCTGGAGACCGGCGGCGTGCTGCCGTTCAACCCGGCCAGCGCCGTGAGGGGGCCGAAGCATGTGGTGAAGCGGGGTAAGACACCCGTGCTCGCGCCGGACGAGGCCCGTGCGATCCTCGACGCCATCGACGTGAGCACGCCCATCGGCCTGCGTGACCGGGCGCTGATCGGCCTTATGGTTTACACCTTCGCCCGGATCGGCGCGGCCACCGCTATGCGGGTCGAGGACGTGTACGTGCAGAACCGCCGCCTGTGGGTGCGGCTGCATGAGAAGGGCGGCAAGGCGGTGGACCTGCCCTGTCACCACAATCTCGAAACCTACCTGCATGCCTATCTGGACGGGACCGGCATCGCCGGGGACGGCGACGGTCCATTGTTTCGGACAATCCGGCGCGGTACGGCCGAACTCACCCGGACTGCTCTCCCCGCCGCCAACGCCTATGCGATGGTGCAGCGGCGGGCCAAGGCAGCCGATATCACGACCCGGATCGGCAATCATACCTTCCGGGCCACCGGCATCACCGCCTACCTCAAGAACGGCGGCACCCTGGAACGCGCCGCTGCCATCGCCAACCATGCCTCGACCCGGACCACGCAGCTCTATGACCGGCGCTCCGACGAGGTAAACCTGGACGAGATCGAGCGCATCTTAATCTGATCCACGACACTGCCAGCGGGCGGGTCCTGTCGGAGAACCTTTGCCGTCATGTCCATAATTATGTACATGGAGCCATGGGTGAGAACGAACGCACGGAGTGGGGCGACCCCAAGAACGAGCAGAACATCAAGGATCGCAGGATCGACTTCGCTGACCTTGATGCTGCCTTTGATGGGCGCTTTGCAATCGTCGTTGAAGACAAAAGACGTGACTACGGCGAACAACGGTTCAACATGCTCGTTGAACTCTATGGAGTGATCTTACACATCACGTTCACGCCGCGACCGCCCAGGGAACGGATTATTTCGGCTCGGATCGCCAGCCGAAAGGAAAGGAGGACGTACCATGCCAAGCAACAGAACAGCTAAGTCCATCACCAGCCGCACGGATTGGGAAGCCCTCCGTACCATGCCTGAGGCTGAGATTGAACGGATGGCGGCCGAGGACCCAGACAACCCGGCGACCGACGACAGCCATTGGGCTGAGGCAACCATCTACGTGCCGAACGGCAAGACCTCGATCCATGCCAGCTTCGACCGCGACGTGGTGGCGTTCTTCAAGGAAGGCGGTCGGGGCTATCAAACCCGCATGAACGCCGTCTTGCGGCGCTACATGGAGGCCCAGCAGGGCAAGAAGGCTAACGGCTAACCCCTCGGCCCCAAAGCGATAGAGCGCCCCCGGCCGGGGGCGTTTTTGCGAGAGAACGCCAGGCTCTGGCATCTCCTTTTACACGTGCTGAAAACGACCGTTTAGTGCACATTCTTCAAAGTTTGGTCAGAGTGCCCGAGAGGCTTATTGGGGTTACCGTTCGATCCCACCGCGGTCGTTGTTCAGGGTCGTACGGCCAATCGTACCTGCAATGCGTGTGACGAGGCCGCGTGTCTCCAGGGCCGAGGTCCGAGCGAGACGGCGACCGTAGGCCTCCATCAGCCGCCAGACCGGGATGGGGAGTGGTTTTGCTCCGAAGCGATCCAGAGCCTTGCGAAGCGACCGCGCCGCCCGTAGCACCTTAGAGACATCGCGCTGGACTAGGCGCTCGGCGCTCTTCTCGCGGTGAGCTGCGCCGGTCAGGCCCCCCACCTCCAGTTCCATCAGTCGCTCGGCTGCAAAGCCGATCATCTCCCGTAGCAGATCGGCGTCGGCACTCTTCTCCATCAGCCCGCACAGGGCCATGATCTCGTCGGTCATCGGGGGTCTCTCGGGTTCGGGGTTCGCTGTTGCAACCCAACCCTACCCGGCAACCGCCGATGACCACCCGTCAGCTACACCACCGCCTGAGACACGACAGGTTCAGGGCTGGTGCAGCAGCTCGTCCGGCTTGAAGCCGCGCAGGTTGAGATCGCCCGGCTCCTTGACCAGGAGGTCGGCCGTGATGCGCGCTTCGCGCGGATTGGAGGCCGGCACGCAGGCCGTCCACAGCCGGAGCTTGTACAAGCCGGGCTGGAGGTCCGCGCCCGCCACGAGGGTCGCCTTGCCCTGGTTTTTGGCGAGCGCCATGGTTTGGCGATCGGCGCCGATCTGGCGGTCTTCGAGCCAGACCTGGAGGATGCAGTCGGGTCCGACGATGGGGAACTGGCCGAAGGTGGCGCGCAGGTCCTCGCCGAGCTGGGTACGGCCGGCCTGCGTAACCGCGAGCCAGCCTTGCAGCTCGATCCCGGCGAGCCCGTTGTAGCGCACGCCGCGGCTTTGGAGGTCATGCAGCGTGATCGGGCCGCCGGTGTAGATGAACCCACCCACGCTGTCGACCGGCGGCTCCGAGAGCTGGCGCGGGCTCGCCGGCGCGACGCGAACCACGGCGACCACGCCCGGCAGATAGGGGGAGGCTTCGCCCGCCGCGGTCGGCGCCGAGGCGCTTGCGGCCGGAGCGGCGGGGCTCTGTGCTGGAAGAGGCGGAGCCCCGCCGCCCAGACGCTGTTCCAGCGCGTCCAGCCGGCGCTCGATCCGGTCGAGGCGGTCCTTGTCGGAGCCGCCTCCCTGGCCGTGGGCTGGGGCGGCGAGCAGGGTGAGGGCGAGCGCCGCGACCGCGGCGCTCGGGCGGAACCGGTCAGGGCTGGGCATCGGACGCCTTTCGGTGTGGTTGGGCGGCAGGGATCTCATCCCGGCTCGTCGGGGCGGAGCCCGCCTCGAACCGGCCGAAGCGGTCGGCCGGCCCGTTCGGGTCGCGCCGAACATGGATCCCTTCGAGCGAATGACCGGGCGCGATCGGTTCGGCCGCGCAGCGCTTGCCCGGACAACTATCGGGCACCGTACGCATCACCACCACCGATACCATGCTACACGG
>NZ_JAIEOF010000355.1 GCF_019750675.1 Methylobacterium sp. | reverse complement strand
GAAGGCGGCCCTGTGCCCCTCACCGGTACCGCCGCCCTGCGCGCCGCCGCGGCGCCGGCGGCCCTCGCCACGGCAGCCGCCGTGGTCGAGCGGGCGCCGCCGCGTACGACCTCGATTCCCCTGGATCTCGGGCTCGGCCTGGAGGTCTCGCGCGCCGCCAAGGGCGCCGGCCTGACGCCGCAGGCCTATGTGGAGCGGGCGGTGCGCCTCGCCCTCGATCTCGGGCCGAAGGCGTTCGAACGGGCGCGGGACGAGGCGCGCGGGTCCGCGGCCCCGAAAGCCACGGAGCCCGACCCCGCTTCATGAGCGATGGTGCCGCCGCCCTCCCGGCCGATTATTTCGCGCGGCCCGCCGAGATCGTCGCTGCCGCGCTGATCGGCTGCGGCCTCCTGGTGGAGGGCATCGGCGGCATCATCGTGGAGACGGAGGCCTACGACGCGTCCGATCCGGCCTCCCACAGCCTCAACGGGCCGACCCGGCGCAATGCCAGCATGTTCGGACCACCCGGCCGGGCCTACGTCTACCGTTCCTACGGTCTGCACTGGTGCCTGAACTTCGTCTGCGCACCCGGCAGCGCCGTGCTGATCCGGGCGCTGGAACCGCGCCACGGCCAGGCCGAGATGGCCGCGCGGCGCGGGCTTGCCGATCCGCGCCGGCTCTGCGCCGGCCCCGGCCGCCTCTGCCAGGCGCTCGGCATAACCGGAGCCCTGGACGGCGCCGCCCTCGACGCGGCGCCCTTTCGCCTCGCGGCCCCGGATGCCGCCCCGGGCGCGATCGCCGACCGGCGCATCGGCATCTCGCGCGCGGTGGAAACGCCCTGGCGGTTCCTGCTCGCCGGCTCGCGCTATCTCAGCCGTCCGCCGTCCCGCTACGCCACGGGCGGCCTCACGCCGCCCGAACCGTCTGCAGGAAGCGGGTGACCTGTCCGTTGAGGTGCTCGGACTGGGTCGAGAGTTCGGCGGCCGAGACCAGGACCTGGGACGCGGCGGCGCCGGTCTGCTCGGCGGCCTGGGCGACCCCGAGGATGTTGGCGGTGACGTCGCTGGTGCCGCTCGCGGCCTGACCGACGTTGCGCACGATCTCCTGGGTGGCGGCGCCCTGTTCCTCGACCGCCGCCGCGATGCTCGTCGTCACCGCGGCGATCTCGCCGATCCGCCCGGAGATGGTGCGGATCGCCCCGACCGCATGACCGGTCGACGCCTGGATCCGCCCGATCTGCTCCTCGATCTCGTGCGTGGCCCGCGTGGTCTGGTTGGCGAGTTCCTTGACCTCGGCGGCGACCACGGCGAAGCCCCGGCCCGCCTCGCCGGCTCGCGCCGCCTCGATGGTGGCGTTCAGCGCCAGCAGGTTGGTCTGGCTCGCGATGGAGGTGATCAGCGCCACCACGTCGCCGATCCGGCCGGCCGCGACGCTGAGATCCTGCACGAGGGCGCCGGTCTGGGACGCCTCCTCCACCGCCCGCCGCGCCAGTTCGGCCGAGCCGTCGACCTGTCGGCCGATCTCCTGCACGGAGGAGCCGAGTTCCTCGGCCGCCGCCGCCACGGTGCCCACGTTCGCGGCGGCCTCGTCGGCCGCGCTGGCCACGGTGCCGGATTGCAGCGAGGTCCGTGTCGCCGTCGCGCTCATGGCCTCGGCCGTCCCCTGCAGGGCGCCGGCGGAGGCGGACACCGTTGCGATGATCGAGCCGACCGCCGATTCGAAACCGTCGGCCAGCGCGTGCATCGTGCGCCGGCGCTCGGCGGACGCGGCCGCGTCGGCGATCTGCTGGCGCTCGGCCTCCTCGGTGGCCTTGCGGGCGACGAGGGTCCGGATCTCCTCCACGGCGCGTCCCACCGCGCCGACCTCGTCGCGCCGCTCGCGCCCGGCGACCACGGCCTCGCTGTCGCCGGCCGCCATGCGCCGCAGGGCCTCGACCAGACGCCCGATCGGCCGCGTGATGCCGAACACCGCCACGAAACCGGCGGCCAGGAGCCCGGCGAGGAGGCCGAAGCCGCCCAGCAGCAGCGTGTTCAGGCGGGTCCTGTCCGTCGTCTCCGCGAGGTTGCGGGCGCCCGCGTCGACGAAGGCCCGGATGTCGCGGCCGAGCGCCGAGCCCTCCGCCACCATCGCGTCGAAGGTCGGATCGACGCTCTGGTGCAGCAGCGCGAGCGCCTCCGTCTTCAGGCCGCTGTTCGCCAGGGTCCGGGCCTCGGAGGAATCGGCGACGAACCCGTTGATCTTCTGCTTCAGGACGTCGAGCCGTCCCGCGAAGCTCGGCGCCTCGTCGCGCAGTTCGCCCAGAACCTTGTTCAGGCGCTCGCTCGCCTCCTCGAACCCGCGATCGGTCCGCTGCATGTCGGCGGGGTTCGTCTCGGCGATGTTGCGGAAGTTGAAGTAGCTGAGGGTGAAGACCAGCCGGTTGACCGTGCGCAGGTCCGCGATCGCCTTGGTGTCCCGATTGAGGAACTGCGTATAGGCGCCGTCGATGGCGGCCATGCGGGTGGTGGCGTACCAGAGGCACCCGCTGACGATGGCGCCGATCAGGACGACCACACTCATCAGTTTGGTGATGATGCTGAAGCGCGCGAGAAGGCCCACGTTCGTTCTCCGAGACGGTAAGCAGTCTCGGTAGTCGCGCAGGCTTTAAGCCCAGGCTAAAATTTTCCGCTTGGCTGTTTTTCTTGCAGACTGCATGCCCGACAACCAGCGCAAACGGCTGTTTCTTGCAGGCTCGTCCCGAGGCCTTCGTGCCACGGGAGAAATATTGCCAATCACACGTCCGCTCCACGTCCGGGGCCGGCGGCGCGATCGACGCCTCCTTTCCAACAAAACCCAAAAAAGAACCCGCCTCGGCTGGGCCGGGCGGGTCGTTCAGGTCATCGAGCTTGGGTCGCCGGGTCAACGAGCGCGTGGCGGCGGAGTTCCATGGGGGCGATAGGACAACGAAATCGCGCCGACCCGGCACCGTCAGTCGGGCGGGGTTTGAACCTCGGCCCGCCCTGAAGGATTGGTCTGGCGATGCCGGGTGGAACGGCAAGGCCTACACCCCGGGCACCCCGCGCCGAATCCAGGAGACCGACGATGCCCAATGTCGAGGCGGACCGGAGCCGCTACGTCGCCGAGCGCGACCGTCTGATCCGGGAACTCGAGGCGATGTGCGACGAGGGCCATCCGGAGGGACGGCAATTCGCGGATGGCTATGCCCTGCGCGACACCGATGCGAGCGCCATGGAGGGTCTGCGCCTGCGGATCCAGGAACTGACCGGCCTGATCGAGCAGATCGACACGGGCAACGCTTGAAAAAGGGACCCTGGAGCGATCGGCGTCCCTGATCAGGCCCGGCGGATCGCGCCGCCCGTCAAGGGCGCGTCATGTCGGCCGTCTAGGAGGTCCGTCGAGGCTCGCCATCCGGCGCGGTGAGGCGATCGGGCAACATCCACCCCATTCCGATGACGCGGGGATTAAACCCTATTGTCACAGTTATA
>NZ_JAIEOF010000231.1 GCF_019750675.1 Methylobacterium sp. | reverse complement strand
GGGTTGCGCTGCTTAGAAGCCAATGCGCCCCGGAGGCAATCTGCGAGCACCATCGCGTTGACGTCCAGTTGCACCTATATTCCGGTTATGTTCCATCAAAGCCCCGACCGATGCCCTGCGTCGCCGAGATCCTGATCCCGCTGGCGCTGGACAGCGCCTACAGCTACGCCGTGCCGGCCGGGCTCGACCTCTCGGTCGGCGAGGTCGTGCAGATTCCATTGGGCCCGCGCGAGACGGTGGGGGTGGTCTGGGGTGTGCGCCAGAGCGCCGGCGGCTCGAACCTGCGCCCCGTCACCGGCCGGATCGACGTGCCGGCCCTGCCCGATGCGCTTCGCGAACTCGTCGACTGGCTCGCCCGATACACCCTGGCGCCGAAGGGCTCGGCGCTGGCCATGGCCCTGCGCCTGCCCGACGAGGCGGCCCTCACCGAGACGGTGCGGGTCGGCGTCCGCGCCTCCGGCAAGACCCCGGCCCGGCCGACGGCCGCGCGCAGCAAGGTGCTGGCCGTGGCGGCCGATGGAGCGATGCGGGGCAAGAGCGCGCTGGCCAAGGAGGCCGGCGTTTCCTTGAGCGTCGTGGACGGCCTCATCGACGACGGCGCCCTCGAGGCGGTGGCCCTGGCGCCGGAGCCCGTCGCCCAGCCGCCGGACCCGGACCACGCCCGCGTGCCCCTGTCGGAGGCGCAGGAGGCGGCGGTGCGGGAACTCGTCGCGCTGATGAACCCCGCGCCCGACGCGCCGCCGCCCACGGACGCCATCGGGGATCCTCTGCCGGCACCCGCCGCGGACGGCAAGGTCGCGCCGCCGGGCGCCGAGGCGAAGGCGCCCACCGTGCTGCTGGAGGGCGTCACCGGCTCGGGCAAGACGGAGGTGTATTTCGAGGCGGTGGCCGATTGCGTCCGCCGCGGCCACCAAGCGCTGATCCTGATGCCGGAGATCGCGCTGACCGCGCAGTTCCTCGACCGGTTCGCCGAGCGCTTCGGCGCGCGCCCGGCGGCCTGGCATTCGGGCATCGGGGGCAAGCGTCGCGAGCGCATCCGCGCCGGGGTCACGGCGGGCGAGATCGCCGTGGTGGTGGGCGCGCGCTCGGCCCTGTTCCTGCCCTTCGCGGATCTCGGCCTCATCGTCGTCGACGAGGAGCACGAGGCCGCCTACAAGCAGGAGGACGGGGTGCATTACCACGCCCGCGACATGGCGGTGGTGCGCGGGCGGATCGAGAACTGCCCGGTGGTGCTGGCCTCCGCGACGCCGTCCATCGAGACCCGGGTCAATGCCGAACGCGGGCGCTACCGGCGCATCGCCCTGCCGGAGCGCTTCGGCGGGCGGCGCCTGCCCGACATCGCCGCCATCGACATGCGCGCCGACAAGCCGGAGCGCGGGCGCTTCATCGCCCCGGCCCTCGTGGCGGCCGTGCGGGAGACCGTGACCTCGGGCGACCAGGCGCTCCTCTTCCTCAACCGGCGGGGCTATGCGCCGCTCACCCTGTGCCGGGCCTGCGGCCACCGCTACCAGTGCCGCAACTGCTCGACCTGGCTGGTGGAGCACCGCTTCCGCCGGGCGCTCGTCTGCCACCAGTGCGGCTACGCGGAACGGCGCCCGGAATCCTGCTCGGAATGCGGCACCTTCGACAACCTCACCCCCTGCGGCCCCGGGGTGGAGCGCATCGCCGAGGAGGTGGCCGAACTGTTTCCGGACAAGCGCGTCATCGTGCTGTCGAGCGACTTCCCCGGCGGGGCCGAGCGCCTGCGGGCCGAACTCCAGACCGTCGCGGAGGGCGGCTGCGACATCGTCATCGGCACGCAGCTCGTCGCCAAAGGCCACAATTTCCCGCACCTGACCCTGGTGGGCGTTCTCGACGCCGATATCGGCCTGACCTCCGGGGATCCCCGCGCGGCCGAGCGCACCTTCCAGCTGCTGCAACAGGTGACGGGCCGGGCCGGGCGCGGCGAGAAGCCGGGGCGCGCCCTGCTCCAGACCTACCAGCCGGATCATCCGGTGATCGCCGCGCTGCTCTCGGGCGATTCGGAGCGCTTCTACGAGGAGGAGATCGGCGCCCGCGAGGCCGCGGGCCTGCCGCCCTTCGGGCGCCTGGCCGCCCTCATCGTCTCGGCGAACGAGCGCGAAGTCGCCGAGGCCCACGGACAGGCGCTGGCCCGGGCCGCCGAGCCGCCCGACGGCGTGATGGTGCTCGGCCCGGCCGAGGCGCCCCTGGCGCTGATCCGCGGCCGCTATCGGTTCCGGCTGCTGGTGAAGACCGAGCGGTCCATCGACCTGCAGACCTATCTGCGGGCATGGCTGGCGCGCGGCCCGAAGATTCGCGGCAACGTGAAGGTCGCCATCGACGTGGACCCGCAGAGTTTCCTATAACGCTCGCACGACGTTCGCTCGGGTCGCGTTCGACCCCCTAAGGAGTGCCCCACGTGCTGACCTACACCAAGAAGCCGGATTCGAGCGTCGCCGAGATCGTGGTCGACGGCCAGATCACCGACGCCGACATGAACACCGTCATCACCGCCATGCAGGCCGACCTCGACAAGGGCGGCAAGCTCAAGCTCCTGGAGGACGTGCGCGACTTCAAGGGCATGGAGCCGGCCGCCTTCTTCAAGGATCCGCGCTTCGGCCTCGCCATGATGAAGGGCGTCAGCCACGTCGCCCTGGTGACGGACGCGTCCTGGCTGCGGATGATCGCCGACACCTTCGGCAAGGTCTCGCCCGCCCAGATCAAGACCTTCGACCGCGCGCATATCGAGGAAGCGCGCAAGTGGCTCGCGGCCGCCTGATCTGAAGCGACCGCCTAAGCGAAGACGGAATCCCCTCGGGGTTCCGGACTTCGGCCCTACTCCGCCTGGGCGGTCCGCGTCGTCTGGCGCCGGGCCGTCCAGCGCCCCGAGCACAGGGACGACACCTTCCAGGTGCCGCCGCCGGTCTGGGCCTGGAGACGACCCGAGACCGCGCCCGACGCAGTGCCGTTCGAGACGTTGAGACCCACCGTGCCGTCCGGCCCGACGCGTCCGTTCAGGGTGGCGCCGGCCGCCGCGGAGGTGAGGCGCACCTGGCCCTCCCGCACCGAGACCGCGTAGGTGTACCGGCTGTCGCAGACCATCCCGCTCTCGGTGACGAGTTCCACCGACCAGGCCCCGTTGAAGTTTCCGCCGTCTCGCGCGGCGGCCGGGATCATCGCGGGCGAGGACAGGCCGGCTCCGAGCGCCAGGACAACCACGAGCTTGGACATGCATCTTCCTTAAGCGATGACGCCCGTCCGAAGCTCAGCGGCAAGGCTGGCCCGGTGACGTCTCAAGCAGACGATCAGGTGAGAATGCACACACCATACCGATCGAAGCGGCAGGATTGTGACAGGCACCGTGATGCGACATCGGGCAGCCTCGCAAAGCCCGCCTGAACTGTCGATGACTGCGGCCAAGCGGTGCTTGTGCTGGTCAGTCGTCTCGCACGGCCAAGGTC
>NZ_JAIEOF010000029.1 GCF_019750675.1 Methylobacterium sp. | reverse complement strand
AGGCCTACGCCGAGACCCCTGCCCTCGTCTTCCGCATCGAGCCGGCCGCGCCGCTGACGCAGGACCTCGCGTCATGACGGACTTGCACGACCTAGACGACCTCATCGCCGGGAAGATGTTCGAGGCCCATGGCGATGCCGCGCGCCTGCAGGATCTCATGGCCGCCCTCCTAGCTGGCCTGGGTCTGACCATCGCCCTCGCCTCGGAGGGTGACCCCAACGCGGCGAGCCATCTCTGCGAGCAGGCCGCGCACCAGGTGTTCGTGCAGGCCAGCGAGAACGCTGCCATGGCCGCCGACATGCGGAGGCTGACATGACCGTCCGCATCCATATCGGCGACGTGCGCGAGCAGCTGCGCGGCATGCCGGACGCCTACTTCGACAGCGTCGTGACCTCGCCTCCGTACTGGGGCCTGCGCGACTATGGCGTGGCCGGTCAGATCGGCCTCGAACCCACGCTCGGCGAGCACCTGGCCGTCATGGTCGACGTGTTCCGCGAGGTCCGCCGAGTCCTGAAGCCCCGCGGCACGCTCTGGCTGAACTACGGCGACTGCTACGCCGCCTCCCCTAACGGCCGGGCCGCGGCTGACGTCGTCGGCGATGACCGCGCCTTCCGCGACAAGCCCTTCTCGACCATCGGCCCAGTTTTCGATCCGGCCTACGCCCGCACGCTGCGCGTCGGTTCGTCCAGCAACAAGGGGAACAGTGCCAGCGATTTCGGCGGGCGCATCGTGGCCGGCGGCTACCTGAAGCCGAAGGACCTCTGCATGATCCCGAATCGGCTCGCCATCGCCCTCCAGGACGACGGCTGGTGGGTCCGCTCAGAGATCATCTGGCACAAGCCCAACCCCATGCCCGAGTCGGTCTATGACCGGCCGACCTCGGCGCACGAGAAGGTATGGCTCCTCAGCAAGGCTGAGGACTACTTTTACAACCACGAGGCCATCCGTGAGCCTGTAACCGGCGGCGCTCATGTTCGCGCGGCAGCTCGCGGTACCGACACAGGTGTGGGCTGGGGCCGCCTCGACAAGCTCGACCCCGATCAGGCGGACCGCGGGCGGAACCGCGTCAAGCGTCCCGGTCCGAACAGCCGGCAGAACGTTGATCGTACCCCAGTGTCACGGAAGCTGGCTCAGCCGGGGAGCGGCACGAAGAACAACGCGAGCATGGACGCGGCGCTGGCCACGCTCAGCCTCTCGCCGCTCGACACCCGCAACGCCCGCAACGTCTGGACGATCGCGCCGAAGGCCTACCGGGAGGCACATTTCGCGACCTTCCCGCCGGCCCTAGCCGAGCGGTGCATCAAGGCCGGCGTCCCGGCGCAGGCCTGCGCGTTCTGCGGCCATGCGCTGCCCCAGCCGAAGTGCGGCGGCCTCTGCGCCAGCCTGCCGGCGGTACCGGGGCGCGTCCTCGACCCCTTCGGCGGGGCCGGAACGGTTGGGCTGGTCGCGGAGACGCTTGGACTCGACGCCACGCTGATCGAGCTGAACCCGGAATACGCGGCGATGTCCGCGCGCCGGATCGGCGACGCGGCGGTGATCGTGCGCGCGCCTGCCCCCGTCCTCTTGGCTGCGGAGTAGCAGCCATGTCCGTTCAAGCGCACGCCTGGGCGAAGACCGTGAAAACGGGCTCCCCGACACTGAAGGCGGTCCTCGTCGCGATCGCGGATTACGCTGACCCGCAGGGGTACGGCTGGCCATCGCAGGAGCAGCTCGCTGCCGACACCGAGTTCTCGCTTCGAGCCGTCCGCAACGCCTTGGATGGGCTGGAAAGTCTCGGCCTCCTAGTCCGGGCACCACGGCGGCGCTCCGATGGCTCGCGCCGGAGCGATGGCCTGACCCTGCAGATGGGTCGCGACACCAACCGGCACGACGTGCCGCCTGCTGGGGACCAACCGGCACCACGTTCCGACCAACCGGCACGTCGTTCCAAGCAACCGGCACCAGGTGCCGGGCTCACTACGTTTGAACCGTCACTGAACCATCAGAAGAACCGTTCCGATGCTGACGCATCGGGCGCGACGGGCGAGCCCGCCGTGCCGTTCTCGGTGCGAGACCTGCTCTGGAGCGATGGGGTGCTGACCCTTCGCGGCCTGGGCATGGCCGACCCGGCTGCCCGACGCTTCATCGGCAAGCTGCTCCGCGAAACCGGCGGGGACGCCGGGCGCATCCACTGGGCGATCGACGAGGCGCGCGCCGCCGAGACCGGCGACCCGATCCCGTACGTCACCCGGCTGCTCAACGACACGCCAACGGACCGCCGCCAGCCGCGCGAGCCCCGCCCCGCCTACCAGCCCGCCCCCACCGGCCAGGCCGCGCGCCTGGCGACCCTCTACCGCCAGCGACAGGAGCGTACCCATGCGTCCGACCACGGCACCCGTGATTTCGTCGTCATCGAAGGCGCCCGTGCCGGCGAGCCGGATGACGCCGGCGGAGGCGGCGAAGCTGGTGGACGACCTGCACTCCCCGCTCAAGCCGATCGAAGGGCACCCGACCCGCTTCAGCGTGTGTTCCAGTCACGCGCCGAGCACGCTGCAGCGCAGGCAGCTGTCCGCCGTCGCCGAGCGCCTTGAGCGGGATCTCGCCGAGCATGGCGCGCCGGACGAGCGGGAGTACGCCATCGGCCGGTTCTTGCTGGGCTACGAAAAGGGCAAGGGCTCCGAGCTGAACGCCGGCCTCCTCAACGAAGAGTTCCTCGAGGCGGTGGCAGGCCAGCCCCTCGCGGCGATCATGGAGGCCTGCGCCCGCTTCCGCCAGGGCAAGACGCTCCTGCCGGTCGATGCCGGATGGCGGCCGTCGCCCGACCAGTTCGCCCTGGAGGTTGCCGAAGGGCTTGTGCCGACCCGGACCCGCCTGCTGCGGGCTCGCCGCATCCTTGCGGCCGAGGTCTATGACCCGCCGACGCCGGAGCAGCGCGCCGAGGTCGAGAAAGCCCGGAAGGCAGCTGCGGACTACCTCACCCGCCGGATGCCCCAGGCGGACGCGCGCCCGGTCCTGGCCGAGCCCGACGAGGGCCCGCGAACCGGCTCGGACATCGTCGCCCCGCTGAAGGGCCTCGACGTCTCGCACCTCCTGGCGAACCTCGACCGCAAGCGGGTGTCGGCGTGAGCGCGGCCCGCGCCCTCGCGCGCTCCCCAGCGCAGGTCCTGGTCGGCGACTGGTTCGCCGAGATCGACGCGCTGGATCCGTGGGTGAGGCCGTGCCAGGGCGCGGTGATCCGCCATTGGCCGCGCGCCCGGCAGTCGATGCTCGACTTCCTCGCCACCTGGGGCGAAACGGCGGTCGGCCTGGGCTGGACCGATGTTCGCCTGTTCGGCGTCCACCGGTTCGCGGCGATGGATCGGGTCGATTCCTGCGGCGGCGCGGCGTTCTGTTTCCCCACCGTCGTGGAAGCGATTGACGCCCACCACATCCACTACACCAACGGGCTCGTGCATCGCGGCATGACCAACCCGG
>NZ_JAIEOF010000186.1 GCF_019750675.1 Methylobacterium sp. | reverse complement strand
AGGGCGTAGGCGTAGGGCACGTCGTACGAGGCGGTGGAAAGGCCATTCTCGGCGGTGGCCTCGTGGCTGCCGGGCTTGCTCCAGGTCACGCCGGTCATGACGTTGCCGCTCAGGTCCCAATAACCGATCCGGGTGCTGTCCTGGCTGACGATGGGGTTGTGGGCATTCTCGAAGACGTTGTTCTCGATCAGGCCGATCGCGTCCATGCGCAGGTTGATGCCCGAGACCTCGATGTTCTTGTAGTAATTGTTGTAGATGTGCACGTCCCCGTCGCGCACGCTGGGCGCGCGCGAGCCGATGTTCTCGAAGACGTTGTGATCGTAGGTGATGTAGCGCCCGCCCGCATCGGCGTCGGAATAGCCCACCAGCGACGTCTTGTGATGGTCGTGGAGGTAGTTGTTCGAGATGGTGATGTACTCGGCGCCGCGCTTGATATCGAGCAAACCGTCGTAATAATCCTTGTCCACCGCCAGGGTGCTGTAGAGCTCGTTGTGGTCGATCCAGATGTTTTTCGACGCCCCCTCGATGCCGATCGCGTCCTTGGGACCCGTGGCGACGTCGTGGATCTTTAGGTTCTGGATGATCAGGTTCGACGCGCCACCGCTGACACGGATGCCGATCCCGTCGAAATCCGCGTTGCCGGCGACGCCCACCACCGAGATGTTGCTCTTGCCCGCGATGTTGATCGCATCGACGCCGCTGTTGCCCGGCGTGATCTTGCCGTCGACGTAGATCGTCAGCGGCCCCGTGGCTTTGTCGATCGCCGCTTGGAGCGCCGCGCCGGTGGAAACCGTCACGCTGGAGCCCCCGCTTCCGCCGGTCGTGCCGCCGTACATGGATGCGAAGCCATGAGCCAAATTGTCAGCCATTCGATACCATTTCCCTTCCGCGCTCTTCTGCGGAAATTCTCGTATTGTTTCAAAAATTTATGGTGAATGCTTCTTTACGAAGGCTATTCCTACTCAAAACACCATTCTTTCCGAGCCCAAGAAGGTCCCCGAACCGGAAGCTGCATCCAGCCCGGCTTTCAGGTCATCGGAATGCGTCCCCTGCCCTGCACTCTGGAGAAGCCAGGTTTCAGACAAGCGCTCGCCCCACGACACCACGTCGATGGGGTCGCGACGGGAACGCGAGATGACTCAGGGCTTGGTTCCGGCCAGGGGAATCAGCCGCGCCGCTGTCCGAGGGCGGGGCCCGCCAACGCAACGCTCATCACGATGTCCTCGCTCTAATCGGACCCGCGCCGAAGGGCGCGAAGCCGCGAAAGTGGGGAACGCCTGGGCACGGACGATGCACCGGCCCGGATCGACCGCTCCGAAGCCCGCAGACAATCGCGTGGAGGGAGGAAATCGAAACGACACCGCCCGCCCCGCGCCGACGGCAATGTCATGCAGCAATAAGGCTAAGTTGTGAACCCCAAAATCCAGCCTAAAGCGCCGAATGCTTGCGCATCCAGTGGCTAGAAACGCACAAGTTGAGAGCATGGCGCGCAAATGCGCGCTCGAACGACATTCCTGTTACTTCAAAGCGACACACATTCATCGCTCCGATGGCAATCTCTCGTGCTCCAGGACCTCGCACAGGGACCGCGCGAGCCGCGCGACGAGGCGGCGGGCCTCCGCCTCCTGATGCGCACGCGGGCCCGATTCCGGAGACACGAAGACCTCGCCGGTGATGCCCCCCAGCGGCGTGCGGAAGCTGAAGCGATAGCGGCCGCGATGGCCGCGCTTGAGCACGAAGTGCGGCCAGGGTCCGCACTCGGCGGGGAAGCCGTGCTCTCCGGGCGTCAGACCGCGGACGGCCGCCTCGTCCCGGGTCCTGGGGGGTAGGCGGATCAACGGGCCCGCCCTTCGCCGAGGTCGGCCAGGATCTTGTGCGCGGCCGGACTGGTCGGATCGCGGGCGAGGGCCTGGCGCGCCGCGTCGCGGGCCTCGTCGTAGCTCCGCATCAGGCGCAGGCACCGGCCGAGCTTGATCCAGTGGGCGGCGACATCCGACTGGACCACGGTCAGACGGCGCAGCAGATGGGCGGCCTCGTCGAAACGCCCGCTCGTGAGGCGCGCCTTGGAGAGGACGCGCAGGGCCTCGAAGCGCTCGGGATCGATGTGCAGGAGCTGCGTCGCCAGGGCTTCCTGCCGGGCGGCGTCGCCCTCGGCCACCGCCCGGCGCAGTGCGGAGGCGACCTGAGCGCCGCCCCGACGCATCAGACGGGTGCAGATCGGGTCCTCGGGATTGTCGGCCAGGACGACGGTGGCGGTCCGCACGGCCCCGTCGATGTCCCCGGCCGCTTCCAGTGTCCGCGCCTGCTTGGCGAGACGGCGCGACAGGGACTCGGCCGAGGCGAGCGCCTTGGTGTTGCCGGGATCGGTGCGGGCGGCGCGCCGATAGAGACCGAGCGCCGGCTCCGGACGCCCGGCAAGATCGGCGGCGCGTGCGGCGCGCAACAGGGTCGCGGCATCGCTGTCGCCGGCGCGGTCGACCTGGCCCCAGAGGTCGGCGGCCCGCGTCCAGTCGGCGCGCTTCTCGGCCGCAGAGGCCGCCTCGCGCAGGGTCTTCACGGCATCGGGATCGATGTGCAGGACGAGGTCGTAGGCCTGGGCGGCCGCCTGGAAATCCCCCGCCTGCACCGCCGAGCGGGCGGGTATCAGCCATTGCGCGGCGAGCTTCGAGAGGCTGCGGGCGACCGCGCGGTCGCCGGGACGGAACACGAGGTAGGCGCGCAGGGCCTCCGCGCCGGTGGCCCAGAATTCCTGTGCGAGGGCGTGCTCGCCCGCGGCCTTCAACTGCCGGCAGATGTCGTCGCGGTGCTCCTCCGGCACGCCCTGCGGCGCGGCGCAGACCCGGCGCGCCACCCGCGTCAGGCCCTCGACCCGACCCGCCGCGATCATCCACTGCATGATGGCCAGGGCCGCCTCCGGGTTGGCCTCGGCGAGCGCCTCGGCCACGGCTGCGAGTTCGGCGAAGCGGCCGAGCATGCGAAGGGCCTCGGCCTTGACCGCGAGCGCGACGGTGTCGCCGGGCTCGCGGTCCAGCACCGCGACGGCCAGGGCGAGGCCCGCCTCCGCCTGCCTGGCGCGCAGGTGGCAGCGCGCGGCCTCGATCAGCGGCCAGGTCGCGTCGCGGCGGCAGGCGGCCATTTCGCGCCACATCGCGGCCGCCTCCTCGAAGCGCTTGAGCTTGGTCAGGGCCTTGGCGGCCGTGACCACGGAGGAGGAATTGCGTGGGTTGGCGGCGCGCCCGCGCAGGGCGAAGTCGAGGGCCGTCCCGGGATCGCCCCGGCGCAGGGCCACCTGGGCGATCACCGAGATGCCGGGCGCGCAGGGCGGATCGGCCGCGATGGCGGCACGCGCCACCGCGGACGCCGCGGCGAGGTCGCCCGCCCGCATCGCCTCGGCGGCGCGCAGGTGCATCGGCGCCGCGCCGGGCTCCGCG
>NZ_JAIEOF010000001.1 GCF_019750675.1 Methylobacterium sp. | reverse complement strand
AACAGGTGCGCCTCGTCGGCCCGCACCTGCGGACCCGCGATGCGGCCGCCCCGCACGCCGCCGCCGAGCACCCAGTAGGCGCTGCCGTGGCCGTGATCGGTGCCGCGATTGCCGTTCTCGCGGAAGGTGCGGCCGAACTCCGAGACCACCACCACGACCGTGTCGTTCCAGCCCGTACCGATCTCCTGCACGAAGCCCGCGATGCCGCGCCCGAGTTCGCCGAGGCGGTCGGCCAGGTATCCGGTGGCGCCGCCCTGGTTCACGTGCGTGTCCCAGCCGCCGACATCCACGAAGCCGAGGTTGAACTGATCGCGCATCAGGCGTCCGATCCGGCGGGCGGCCAACGCGAAGCCTTTGGGCGAGACGGCGCCGCGATCGGCCTGGGCCTGATGGTCCGAGATCGTCCGGTAGACCTCGTCGCGAACCCGGAAACCCTCGTTCACCGCACCCGCCAGGGGCCCGCCCGCATACATCGCCCGGATGAGGTCGGCCTGACGCTCGTCGATTCCGGGCTTGCCGAGCCCGTTGATGGCGACGTTGGGCACGGGCTCCGGCCCCCGGAAGACCAGGGGCGACTGCTCGGTGAAGGCGACGGGGCGCACGCGGGTCAATTCGGCGGCAAGCCGCGCCATGAAGCCGGACTGGTAGTTGCGCGATTCGCCGACGGTCTGCCCGAGTTCGATGGTATCCTGCGTCTCGAAATGGCTGCGGGTGAGATCGTTCGTGCCGGCGAAGGGCACGAAGGCCGCCTCGCCCTTGGCAAAGAGCGGCAGGATGGTGTCGCGCAGGGCCGGATGCAGGCTCCAATCGGCATCGAGGGCCAGAGCGGCGGCCGGATTGGCCAAGTCCGGCCGAGCGACCGCGAGGGTCGGGCGGGCGCGGTAGTAGAAGTCGCTACCGGTGGGGATCACCACGTTGGCCGCATCGTACGCCCCGCGCAGGAATACGACGAGGAGCCGTGCATCGGCCTTCGGCGCGGCCCAGACCCGGCCGGCGACGGTGCTGGCGCCGAGGGTGGCGGCGGCGCGAAGGAGGTCGCGTCTGTTCATCGCGCCGGTGCCTCACTGCATGAATTCGGGGGACGACAGGAACAGGGTGTTCCAATCCTGGGGCGAGACCGCGCGGCTCAGGGCCAGCTTCGTCTGCGCCGTCAGGGTGCCGGCGAGCGGTCCGAAGTAGAGGGCGTTCTGCAGGAGCGGGAAGGCGGGCTCCTCGACCGCGTCGGGCAAGGCCGGCTTGAACAGGCCGGACGGCCCCGAGCCGATCTGCCGGGCGATCTCGAAGCGCGTCGTGAGCTGGCCGGGGCCGTTCCAGGCCCCCGCGTCGAGTGGGTAGCCGTCCGGCGTCGAGCGGTTGAACAGGCCCTCGCCAAGGCGGTTCAGCCAGCCCTGCACGGGCGCCGTGTTGCGGATGACGCGGTCGTCATAGGCGAGGCGCAGGGCCGAGAAGACGTACCGCACGGGGTCCTTGAAGCCCTTTCCGGCGGCCTCCGCGAATTCGGGTGCATGGACCAGGGCGTCGAGGATCGCCGCGATGTCGCCGTCCCGGCGCTCGTAGATCTCGGCCAGACGCGCGACCAGGGCGTCGGAGGGCGGCCGCCCCATCAGGTAGCCGGCCATCGCCCGGGTGACGTTGCGGGCGGTGGCGGGATGCCGGCTCAGGATGTCCAAGGCCTCGCCGATCTCGTCGAAGCCCCGCCCCCGGATGGTGTGGCCGAGCAGCACCTTGTCGCCGTCGTCGTGCCGGGCCGGATTGAAGAGGAAGAGGCCCCGGCGGACGATCCTGTCCTGAAGCTCAGGCCTGACTTTCGGGTTCTCGGGCCGCGCGTCGATGCCGGCTCCCGTGAGGATTCGGGCGAGTTCCTCGACGTCGTGCTGGCTGTACCCGCCCCCGACGCCGAGGGTGTGCAGCTCCATCAGCTCGCGGGCGTAGTTCTCGTTGATCCGGCCGGCGGCGTTCTCGGCGTTGTCGAGGTAGCGCAGCATCGCCGGATGCTCGAGGCTCGCGCCGAGCAGGTCGCGGAACCGCCCGAGGGCGTGGGGCCGGATGGCGGTGTCGACATAGTCGCCGACGAGGGCGCGCAGGTTGGCCTTGCCCTGGTGCACGTTGAAGCGGTTGAACCAGAACCAGGTCATCCGCTCGCGAACCTGATCCGGCGCGTAGAGCGCCCGCAGGATCGTGGCCGCCACCGACTGCCGCAAGGCGTCGTTCAGGGCGCCCTGATAGGCGGCCTGCGCGGTCTTCTTCGCATCCGGGTCGGTGAGCGCGTTCGCGGCCTTGGCCTGCGCATCCAGGGCGGCGACCCGCTCGATCAGCGGGCCCTTCGGTTGCGCGTCTTCGATCTGGGATTGCGCGCCGGGCGGCAGCGCCATCGTCGCGGCCGGGTGAAGCTGCGCCGACAGCCACGCCTCACGTCCCTGTGCCCGCAGCGCGGAAAAGCTCGTCGGCGAAGCGCCCCAGGTGAGTGCGTCGAGGAGCGCCAGATCCGAGGGGCCCGGCGGCGCGGGCGCGGCGGTCAACGGCGCCGTCGCCAGCACGAGCCAGATCGACGCGGACCCGAAAATCGCCCTGCGGCCGGACTTCACCATGGACCACCCTCGAGGCTCTCCAGGCGGACGTTTCGGCCACGGAAACGTGGCGGAGGCATGGTGAAGCCGAGCCGGGAAACCCGCCGGAAACCAGATGTCCGAGGCGGCCGGAGCCGCCTCGCGTGCTCCGCCCCTACCGGCCGAAGATGCCCTTCAGGAACTGGGCGGTGCGGTTGCGCTTCTTCTTGCGCTCCAGTTCGTTGGCGTCCTTGACCCAGGCGACCTGCACCACCCGGCGCTCGCCCTCGAACGGCTCGTGGCCGTGCCAGGAATTGTCGGCCCTCAGGAAGGCGAACATCGTGCCCATGGTGGGGGGCACCTCGACCGCGAAGGGCTCGTAGTTCTTGCCGTCGTAGAGCACCCGCAGGCGCCCGGCGGCCGGCGCGTCCCAGGCATCGTTCATGTAGATCAGCATCGTCATCACCTTGGACGGGCCATCGGTGTGGATCGAGCCGTATTTCGGCTGGCTCTTCTTCATGATGGTGGTCAGGCGCGGGCAGGAGACGAGATCGATCCCGAACTTCTCGCCCATGATGCGCGAGAACTCGTCGCTCTCCAGCTCGTCGATCAGCGCCTTGAAGCGGCCCTTCAGCGCCACCTCGTCGACCGTGAGGTACCCGGGCTTGGCGATCGCGGGGAAGTCCTGACGGATCTCGTCGACGGCCTCGGGCTTGAGAACGTCGTTGCCGAGAAAGAAGCTGTAGGGCTCGCGCGACACGGGGGCAGCGCGCACGGCATCAAGGTTGAGGATCGACAGTCCCGTCATGGCTCGACGTTCGTCCGTTCGGGCGGACCGGGCCCTCAGCCTGGGGTC
>NZ_JAIEOF010000408.1 GCF_019750675.1 Methylobacterium sp. | reverse complement strand
AAATCCTCGCCAACGAAGCCTTTCGGTCCCTCCGGGGCCGAGCCAACCGCATTGCTTCGTCCGGACAGGTCCGGGCCTACTACCTCTGACCCGGAGACCTTCCCATGGCCCTACCGCCGATCACCGACTACGCCAGCCTCGTGGCGAACCTGTCGGACTACATCGCACGCGATGACTTGGAAGGGTATTACGCCACTTTCATCCAGCTGGCCGAGAAGCGCCTTAATTCAGGCCTGAAGGCGCTCGGGATGCAGGGGGTCAGCGCTCTAACCACGAACGCGGCCGGACAGGCGCTTCTTCCGGGCGACTACATCGAGTGGCTCTCGCTGGGCTGGGTCGACGCCGGCGGGAAGCAGCGGCATCTACGCTACGTCGAGCCGAACAGCCCTGAGTTCACGTTCCGGCATCGTCCGAACGGCAGTCCTCAGTTCTACACCATCTCCGGCGGATTGGTGCGTCTCGCACCGGGACGCAGCCTGACCTTGGAGCTGGTGCACTACAAGCGCATCCCGCCCCTCACGGTGGACGCGCCGACCAACTGGCTCATCACCACCGCGCCGCAGCTCTACCTCTACGCCACGCTGGGCGAGGCCTACGTCTTCCAGAAAGACGAGGCCCGCGCGGCCGAATGGCTGAAGATGGCCGAGGAGCGGCTCGGACAGTTCGTCCAGGAGTCGAGCTCCGGCAAGGTCGGCCGCCGCGCCGAGCGTGCGGCCGAGGATCAGGCCGAGGCCATCGCGGCCAAGGCGCTGAACTAAGCCATGGCGGAGGCCGAGAAGCCGGCGCCGCGCGTCGCCCTGGCGGCCTTCGCGCCCGACATCGCGTCCCTGGACGCCTCGGTGACGGCGGTCGCCACCAACGTGGTGCCGCGCGCCGACGGCTGGGGGCCGTTCGCGTCGCCGGTGGCGATCTCGGCCCCGCTCCCAGCGGGCTGCCGGGGCGCGATCGAGGTGAACAGCCCGGCATTCGGGTCCCCGGTCTACTTCGCCGGCACGGCCACGAAGCTCTACCGCTACAACCTCGGCTCGTCCGGCTGGGACGACGTCACGAAGCCGGGCGCGAGCTACAGCGTGCCGCCCGGCGATTACTGGTCCTTCGCGCTCTACGGCTCGCGCCTCTTGGCCTGCACGCTCGGCACGCCGGTGCAGGTGATCGAGATCGACACCGGCCGGGCCTTCGCGGATCTGGCCGGCAACCCGCCCCGTGCCCGGCACATGGGCGTGGTAGGCGAGTTCGTCGTGCTGGCCGGCCTCGCGGCCGACCCGAACGCCGTGCAGTGGTCCGATCTCGGCGACATCGAGTTCTGGCAGCCCGGCGTCGGCGGCGGCCACACCTCCGACCTGCAGCTGTTCCCCGACGGCGGGGCCGTCACGGGCTTTGCCGGCGGCGAGTTCGGCATCGTGTTCCAGGAGCGCGCGATCCGGCGCATGGTCTTCGTGCCGAACTCGGCCGAGGTCTTTGGCTTCGAGGTCTACGAGGAGAACCGCGGCGCGGTGGCGCCCTGGTCCATCGCCAAGACGGGCCCGCGCGTGTTCTTCCTCGACCGGGACGGCTTCTACCAGTTCCAGGGCGGCGTTTCGACGCCGATCGGCGCGGAGCGCGTGAACCGCTTCTTCCTGGGGCGGGTCGATCCGAACCAGGTCGCCTCGGTCGTGGCGATCCGCGACGTGACCGGGCCGCGCGTGCTGTTCGCCTACCGGAGCCTGCGGGCCGCTTCGGCGGACACCAATGTGCTGGACGAGGTCCTGCTCTACGACTGGCTCCTCGACCGCTGGGCCTTCATCGCGCTGCCGGTGCGGTTCGGCCTCGTGGCGGCCACCCTGCCCGTGTCGATCGACAACATCCCGGGCTCGGTCGACGATCCGGGGCAGCTCTCGTTCGACGACCCCTCCTATGCCGGCGGCGCGCCCGCGCTCGGCGTGATGACGGCCGACAGCCGCCTCGCGCTGTTGAGCGGGCCGCCCCTCGAGGCGCTCTTCGAGACGGCGGAGGCGATGATCTTTCGTCCGGATCGCGCCTTCATCGAGGGCGTGCGCCTCGACAGCGACGCCGACGACTGGCGCGTCGCGGTGGGCGGGCGCGAGAGGCCATCGCGCTCGGCTCCGGTGACCTACCGGGCCGAGTCCCGTCCGACCGTCGAGCAGTTCGCGCCGTGCCGGTCCTCGGCCCGCTATCACCGGGCCCGTGTCCGCATCCCATCGGGTACCGCCTGGAGCTACGCCTCGGCGATCGAGCCGCGCGCGCGTCGTGAGGGCCTACGATGATCGTCCCCGGCAAGAACGAGAACCGGTTCGACCGCATCGTCCAGACGCTCAGCGAACTCGCGCAGGGCGGGTCCAACGCGGTGGGCCGGACCGACGTCGTGCTCACGCCCGGCGCGGCCGAGACCACGGTGACCGATTCCCTCTGCACGGAGGGCGCCCTGGTGGTGTTCTCGCCGCTCACCGCGTCGGCGGCATCGGCCTTCCCCTTCCTGAAATCCACGGCGCGCGGCGCCTTCGTGATCGGGCATCCCGTGTCCGACGCGGCGGACCGCGTGCTCCGCTACGAGATCCGGCGGCCCTAATGCACCTGCACCCCGTCGACCCGGCCGACCTCGCGCGCGCGTGGCCGGTGGTGGAACCATGGCTCGCGCAGGCCTGCGCCCGACCCGGCTGCGACCTGACCGTCGAGGACCTGCACGCCCTGGTCCGGGCCGGCCAAGCGCTCCTCGTGCTCATCGTCGGCGCCGCGGGCGCGCCCGTCGCGGCCGGCGTCACGCAGGTCCGTGACCTCGCTGCCGGCGGGCGCTCTTGCTGCGTCCTCGCGGTGGGCGGGCGTGGCGCGCGCGACTGGCGCGGGACCCTGGCCCTGATCGAGGCCGGCGCGGCGCGCAACGGCTGCTCCCGGGTCGAATTCGTCGGCCGGGCCGGCTGGGCCGCGCTCCTGCCCGACTACCAGGTCGACGCCTATTACGTAAAACACCTTGGGGTGGCAGCATGAGCGGTTCCGCAGGCTTTCACCAACCGGTGACGGCCCCCCTTTCCGGCCTACCGCCGTGGGCGAACGTGGCGGAGAAGCCGAAGGCTGCCGCTGACCAGCACGTCATCGCGCCCGTCCGACCGGGCGAACCCGGCGTCCTGGTGTGGTCCGGACGCGGGCCCGTTGCGGCCCCCAATGCCGAACGCGAGGGCGAGCGATGAGCGGCGGATCGAAGACCACCACGCAGAAGACGGACAGCAAGACCGATCCGTACGCCGCCGCGATTCCCTCGCTGCAGAAGATCATCGACGCCGGCAACGCCGCGTTCGACTCCGGGGTCGGCTCGCAGGTCTACGGCGGCCAGCGCGTGGCCGGGCTCGGCGCGACGACGACGTCCGGCCTCGACAGCATGAA
>NZ_JAIEOF010000327.1 GCF_019750675.1 Methylobacterium sp. | reverse complement strand
TCCGGATCCTTGTCGACGCACACAACGCTGTGCCCGAAATCCGCCAGACACGTCCCGGAGACGAGACCCACGTAGCCGGAACCGATGACCGCGATCTTCATGATGCCATTCCCATCTTAAGTGGATCGGTTTCGCCGAAGACAGCGAGGGTCTCGCGGATCATCCGCTCGATCCCGAAGCGCTGCTCGATGAAGACAGGCGCGCCGACGCGGGCGCGGTGGCGCAGGCCGCGTGAGCGGATCACGCCGGTGAGGGCTGCGGCGAGGTTGGCCGGCGCGTCGTCCTCCACGAGGCGCCCGGTGACGCCGTCGAGCAGCGCCTCGCCCGAGCCGCCCGCGCGCGTGGTCACCACGGGTACGCCGAGGGATTCCGCCTCCAGCAGCACGTTGGGCAGGCCCTCGACCTCCGAGGCCAGGAGCAGAACGTCCATGGCGGCCATCCAGGGCTCGACCGGACTCTGGCGGCCGGCCAGCGTGATGCGGTCGGCCAAGCCGCGCGCCGCGATGGCGTCCGCGATCTCGGCCCGCATGGCGCCGTCGCCCACGATGACGCCGTGGGTGCGCGGATCGCCCTCGGCCACCCGCGCCACCACGTCGAGCCAGAGATGCGGGCGCTTGGCGGGGGCGAGGCGGAAGACGCCGCCGACCAGGAGGGCATCGGGCGGAAGCTTGAGGCGCTCGCGCACGGCGCGGCGCTCCGCCTCCGGCGCCCGGGCGCGGATGCTGGCCACGTCGACGCCGTTGCGAAGGACCCGGATGCGCCCCGGCTCGAAGCCGAGCCAGGCCTCGTAGTCCTGGGCGCCGGCGGCGGAATTGGCCGTGAACCGCACCTCGGGGCGCTCGGACAGGGCCCGGTACATGGTGGCGAGATAGGCCCGGTAGCGACGGCGGTCGTTCTCGCCCGCCACCACGTTGCGCATGGAGCAGACGATGGTGGGCACGCCCGCGAGGAACGCCGCCACCGAGCCCGTCGAGATGACGCCGTCCTGCCAGAGATGGACGCAGGAGGGGCGGTGGCGCCGGAAGCAGTCGTAGAGCTTGAGGATGTCGCGGGCGAGGTTGGGCGGGAAGGCCGTCATCAGGCGCAAGGCCTCGCGCAGGGCCGGATCCTCGGCCGCGAGCACGCGCAGCACCTGGGTCTCGTTGACGGAGGCGAGATCCTCGATGACGAGGTGCTCCGTCTCGGCAAGGTTGCGCATCATCGCGCGACCCCGTGCCGGGGTGAGATCGAGGCCGGCGAGCACGGTGCGGCCCCGCCCCGCGCGGGCCCGCGAGACGCCGGCCGCCGTGAGCGCGACCTGACGCTCGGCGCCGCCGGCGCCCAGCGACGAGGTGCAGAGGATCACCGTGTCGGTGGGCGGCAGGATCGTGCGGGGGGGCGGCGCCTCGAAGACCCGAAGGAACAGGGCGCCGGGGAAGACCGGCACGTGGTCCCGCCCCGGCGTCGCCACCGCGAAGGCGGCGCGGCAGCGGGCGGCGGCGCGCTGCAGGTCGGGCTCGACGTTCGGGTCCTGGAGGGCGGCCGCCAGGTGCGTCCAGGCCTCCGCATAGGCGCCGACCTCCATCAGGGCCTCGGCGAGCACGGGCCGGACGCGACGGCGCAGGATCGGATTGGCCATGGCGCGCCGGGCGGCCGCGATGGCCTGCGGCGCGTCTCCGGCCGCGAGCTCGACCCGCGCGATGGCGAGGAAGCCCTCGGCACCCTCGTGGGCGAAGAGCTGGCGGGCCTGATGAACGAGTTCGGCGATGCGCTCGTCGCGCTCCAGGGCGCCGTAGGCCCGCAGCGCACCCTCCCAGTGCGCGACTTCGCCCCGGTCGCGCTCCAGGGCGGCTTCGTAGGCCGCCGCCGCGCCGGCCCAGTCGTTGAAGCGCTTCAGGGTGCGCCCGAGGAGCGCCCGGTGCGCGGCGGCGTTCGGCTCGGCCTCGATCAGGCCGCGGGCCACCGCGACGCTGTGCTCCTTGCTGGATCCCGCCCCCTGCATCAGGCGCAGGCGCGCCTTGGCCGCCTGGGGGGCCTGCGCCTCCGGGCCCGTGAGGCTGTCGAGGAGAGCCAAGGCCCGGGCGCCGTCGCCGATCTTCTCGTAGGCCCGGGCGAGGCGCAGGCGCAGGGGCCCCTGGTCGGCGTTCGCCGCCAGCGCCGCGACGCGCTCGAGGGTCGCCAGGGCCGCGCCGGGATCGCGCGGGGCCTCGATCCGGGTGGCGCGCAGGATCAGCGCGCTGGCGCTCTCGCCGAAACGCCGGGCATGAGCGGCGTAGAGGCCGGGCTGTTCGGCCGGGGGCGCCGTGGCGAGCCGGGCCTGGAGCAGGCGGTCGATGGCGTCGGCGTCACGCGGGCTCAGGGTGAGGTGCCGCTCCAGGGAACCGATGGCCTCCGCGTGCCAGCCCCGTGCCGCCATCTCCTTGGCCAGGCGCCGGAACACCCGGTAACGGCGCAGGCGCTCGGGGCTCGCGGTGGCGGCCACCTCGAGCCAGAGCAGGTGGGCGCGGTGCCGGTCGCCCGCACTCTCCAGGGCGATGGCCCGGAGGGCGACGGCATCGACAGCCTTGGCGGAGGAAGGCGCGCCAGCGGGGGCCGCCGGCGCGGGAGTGCGCGACGCCGGATGTCCCTTCGGCTTCGGGTTCGCGGCCCGGCGGGGGGCGGATCGACGGCTTTCCAGGGCGCTCATGCGGCGACCCCGGTCTCGGCGAGGTCGGTCGCGGCGAGGTCGCTCGAGAGGCCCGCCGTGTCGATCTCGGGTGCGCGGTCAATGAAGCCGAGGAACCAAGTCTCGAGGCAGAGCAGGGCCCAGAGCAGCGTGCCATTGGCGCGGGTGCCCTCGCGGTGATCGCGCACGAGGCGGTCGATCCAGGCGGTGCGGAAGAGGTCGCGATTGCGGAAGGCGGCGCTCGCCACCGTGTCCTCGAGGCGTTCGCGAAGGCTCGTGCGCAGCCAGAGGTCGAGGGCATGGCCGACCTCCGGCCGGGGGCTGGCCGGCTGGTCGAGGGCGGTTCGCACGAGGCCGCCGGGGCGGGCCGTCCTGTCGGGCCCGGCGAGGCGCAGGGCCTGGGGCAGGCCGGCGCACCACGCGCCGAGATCGGTCTCGAGGAAAGGCGCCAGCAGGGTGGGGCCGGCCCCGTGCCGGGCGATGTCGAGGGGTGCCAGCATCCGGGGGGCGCCGTGCGCGACGTCGATGCGGGCCAGGAGGTCGAGGGCGGTGCCCGCATCGGCCCGTTCCAGAGAGGTGCCGAGTCCGTCGATGGGCGAGAGCAGCAGGGACCCGATCAGGGCGGGCCCCGACAGGGCGAGGCGCTGCGGGTCGGAGGAGATGCAGACGCAGTCGCCGTAGAGGTCGCGCACGAAGGGCATCGTGGCGTGGAAGCCCTG
>NZ_JAIEOF010000342.1 GCF_019750675.1 Methylobacterium sp. | reverse complement strand
CTCGGCCCCGATCGCGGCGTGCTCCTCTCCGTGGCGATCGTCGCCGCGGGCTCGGGCCTGCGGGGCCTCGGCGGCACCGCGCCGCTCTTTGCCGGTGCCTGCCTGGCGGCCTTCGGGATCGGCCTCTCCGGGGTGCTTCTGCCCGGTCTCGTCAAGCGCGACTTCCCCGGCCAGACCGGCGTGGTCACCGGCCTCTACACCATGGTGCTCTGTCTAGGGGCGGCCGCGGGCGCCGGCTTGTCCGTACCCCTCGCCGACCGGACCGGCGGCTGGCCCACGGCCCTCGCGCTGTGGGCGGCCCCGGCCGTGCTGGCGACGCTGGCCTGGCTGCCATTCGCAAAGGCGCGGGAGACCGTGCCCGGCGCGGCCCGGCCCCGAAGCCTATGGCGTGATCCGCTGGCCTGGCAGGTCACGGGCTTCATGGGCCTGCAATCGTCGCTGGCCTACATCATGTTCGGCTGGCTGCCCCTGGTGCTGCACGACCGGGGCCTGAGCGCGGTCGATGCCGGCTTCGTGTCCTCGCTCATGAGCATCGGGCAGGCCCCGGCGGCCCTCCTGGTGCCGTCCTTCGCGGCACGCGTCCGTGACCAGCGCGCCTTCGCCGCCGGCCTGCTCGGCCTCTGCATCCTGTCGCTGGTCGCCCTGGTCTACGGCCCGCTCGCCTGGGCGCTCCCGATCGGCATGGCCCTTGGCGCCGGCCTCGGCGGCCTGTTCGGCCTGGGCCTCACCATCATCGTGCTGCGCGCCCGCGATCCCGGCGCGGCGGGCAATCTCGCGGCGATGTCGCAGAGCGTCGGCTACACCGTGGCCTCCCTCGGCCCCCTGAGCTTCGGCCTGGCCCACGACCTCACGGGCACCTGGACCGCTTCGACGGTGCTGTTCTGCACCATCGCGACCGGCGCGTTCCTGTGCAGCCTTGGGGCGGGGCGCGACCGCTACGTGGGCAGGGCCTGAGGGACGGGTTCGGGCAACCCGAGTTGGGCGATCCGAACGGACCGATAGGGAACCGGATTAGAGCGTCTTCACGTAGCGCCAGGCCTCCATCCCGTCCTCGTAGTAATCCGGGATGACGGCGAAGCGGGTATAGCCGCGCCGCTCGTAGAGGCGGATGCCGGCGCCATTGTCGGCGCGGACTTCGAGGCGCAGGCGGGTGCAGCCATGGGCGCGGGCCTCGGCCTCGGCGGCGTCGAGGACGAGGCTGCCGAGGCCGAGGCCCGACCGGGCCGGTGAGACCGCGATGGACGACAGGCGCGCCGTGCGGCTGCCGCGCCGGCGCTCCAGGGTGGCGGAGCCCACCAGGGTCGCCTGGCCCGCCTCGTCGCTGGTGATCGCCACGAGGAGCGACATGCTGGCCGAACGGATCGCGTGGCGGATCGCGCGTCGTTCCGCCCGGTCGCCGACGAAAGCGGCATGTTCGAGGGCGACCAACGCGTCGAGGTCGGCCAGCGTCGCCGGGCGGATCTCCACCACCGGCGCCGGATCTGGCCTGATCGAGGTCGCGCTCACGGGGTGGTCCAGGGGTAGACCCAGGTCTCGGAGAGGGCGCGGCCGGAGGCGCGCAGGAAGAGGCGCAGGTCGGCCGACTGGCCCGGTGCCTCCAGGGTCACGTCGAACGCCGCGCGCAGGCCCCGGACGTGCGGATTGGGCGCCACCGAGGTCGCGGTGATCCGTCCGGACGAAGTGCTGGCCACCACCTCCACCCGGCTCGGATCGGTGCGGAAATAGTCGAGGTCGCCGCCGGCGAAATCCACGAGGAAGCGCCGGGTCAGGCCGCCCTTCGCCTCCTCGGCCTTGGCGGTGCCGCTCGCCACCGGGGCGACGCTGAAGGTGTTCACCACGCGCGCACCGGGATGGAGCGCCGCGCCGCCGACCGCGCGCACCCGGTAGGACAGGGAAACCGGCGTGCCGGCCGGATAGGCGCTCGCCGGGCGCCAACACGCGACCACGTTGTCGTTAGTCTCGGTGTCGGTGGGCAGCTCCATCAGCATCACCGCGCCCTGGCCCCAGGCACCGTCCGGCTCCACGAAGTAGCCGGGTCGGCGGTCGTAGGACGCCTCGAGGTCCTGGAAGGATTCGAAGAGGCGGTCGCGCTGCATCAGACCGAACCCCTTCGGGTCACGGTCGGCGAAGGAGGAGATGCGGCGCTCGCGCGGGTTGTGCAGGGGCCGCCACAGCCATTCGCCGCTGCCCGCCGCCATCTGGAGCCCGTCCGAATCATGCAGTTCCGGCCGGTAATCGTCGGCGTGGCGACGGTCGTTCTCGCCGATGAAGAACATCGAGGTGAGGGGTGCGAGGCCCACGGTCGCGAGGTCCACCCGGGGAATCAGGGTCGCGCGCACCGCCACGCTGGTCTCGTCGCCCGGCATCACCGTGAACTGGTAGGCGCCGGTGAGCGAGGGACCGTCGAGGAGCGCGTGGATCACCAGGGCGGCGTCGGTCTTCTCCGGCACGCCGACCCAGAACTCACGGAAGACCGGGAATTCCTCCGGGCCGCCCTGGCCCTCGACATTGATGGCGAGCCCCCGGGCCGAGAGCCCGTAGAGCTGGTCGCGGCCGAGGAAGCGATAATAGCTCGCCCCCAGGAAGACGATGAGTTCGTCGAGGAGGTTCGGCTTGTTGAGGGGCGCGTGGATGCGCAGGCCCGCGAAGCCGAGATCGACCGGCAGCGCCTTGTCGAGCTTGGTGCGCCCCATGTCGTAGAGGCTCGATTGATAGGCGATCGGCGTCGCCACGCCGCCGCGCACGAGGTTCACCGTCACCGGGCGCGTATAGAGAAAGCCGAGGTGGAAGAGCTGGAGCCGGAACGGGCTCCCCTCACCGAGGAACGCCTTGTCGGGTTTGAAGCGGATGTCCCGCCAGGCATCGTAGTCGAGCTTGGCGATCGGCGCCGGCAGCGCCGGAATTCGCGGGTCGTACGCGACTTTCGCCAGATCCTTCGCCCGGCGCTCCACGTCGGAAAATCCGAACGGGGTGGTGGGCCGTCCCTCCTGCGCCTGCGCGACGCGGGGTCCGCCGAGGAGGGCGGCACCCGCCAAGACCTGGACGAGGTTGCGCCGGTTGAGATCTGTCATGCGCTTCGGCCCGCCTAACCCTGGAAACCGTGCGCTTGATGGCCGGTTCGCTGTCTGTTGGGAAGGGGCGTTCCGGGCCCGGCGCGACGTTTGTGCAACATGCCCGACCGTGCGGGGATATCGCACCCGAAAAACGCGATTTTCCCTTGTCCCCGGAATACCCTGACCGTATATCCGCCTTGCCCAATTTCGCACGTGCCTGTGGCCGCGTGTCGGTTGGTGGGCATCCGGCCAACTGCCGGACAGCCGCCAGG
>NZ_JAIEOF010000047.1 GCF_019750675.1 Methylobacterium sp. | reverse complement strand
GAGACGTCGCGGCCCGTCGCGGCCTTGGCCGCCTCCAGGCGCTCCACCGTGGGGGCGAAGGCCGTGGGGGTGTTGACGCCCTTGCCGAAGCAGAAATTGTAGTCGGCGTACTTCGCCGTGAAGTCCATGCCGGCGCTGGACTGTCCGGCGCAGATGATCTTCATGTCCGCCTGCGGGCGCGGGCTGAGGCGACAATCCTCCATCTGGAAGAACTCGCCCTTGCGATCGCAAGTCCCCGTCTCCCACAGGTCGCGCAGCACCTGCGCGTATTCCGACAGGTATTCGTACCGGCGGGAAAAGTATTCGTCCCCGGGCCACAGGCCCATCTGCGAATATTCCGGCCGCTGCCAGCCGGTGACGAGGTTGAGGCCGAAGCGCCCGTTCGAGATCGAGTCGATGGTCGCGGCCATCCGCGCCGTGATGGCGGGGGGCATGCACAGGGTCGCAGCCGTGGCGAACAGCTTGATCCGGCTGGTGACGGCCGCCAAGCCCGCCATCAGCGTGAAGGATTCGAGGTTGTGGTCCCAGAACTCGGTCTTGCCGCCGAAGCCCCGCAGCTTGATCATCGAGAGGGCGAAGTCGAGTCCGTAGCCCTCGGCCTTGAGCACCACCTGCTTGTTCAGCTCGAAGCTCGGCATGTATTGCGGCGCGTTCTCCGACAGGAGCCAGCCGTTGTTTCCGATCGGGATGAAGACGCCGACATTCATGGCAACCTCGCGCACGGGAACGAAACCTGGACAAAGGCAGGTTCTCAGCCGGACGGACCGGCCTCGGACAGGCCGAACCGACCTTACCTCCATGAGTGGAAAGCATTCGGACCAAATGGTCAAACTATCAGTTCGAAATTTTGACCGTTTGCATAAACTCTCTCCGGTTTGCCCGTCCGTTGGGCGCCCGCTGCCCGGACCGGCGGCGGACAATCGGGCCTCGGCGCCATCCGGCCTCAGCGCAGGCCGAGGCCGGCCAGGATCAGCCCTTGCGTGCTGGCGACGGTGCGCTCGAAGAAGTCCGGATCGTCGAGGCCGCATCCGCTGACGGCGTCCACCTGCACGGCGAAATCCGCGTAATGCTGGGTGATGGCCCAGATCGAGAAGATGAGGTGATGGGGATCGTGAGCGCCGATCCGGCCTTGTGCGATCCAGCCCCGGATGATCGCCGCCTTGGCTTCGACGAGGGCCCGCAGGGGGCCTTCGAGCTCCGGGCGCAGCAGCGGCGCGCCCTGGACGATCTCGAGGCAGAACAGCCGCGAGGCCTGGGGGGCGTCGCGCGACAGGGTGAGCTTGGCGCGGATGTAGCCCCGGAAGGCCTCGGCCGGCTCGCTGTCGGCGTCGAGCGCCTGGAGCGGATCGAGCCAGACCGCGAGCACCCGGCGCAGGACCGCGACGTAGAGCGCCTCCTTGGAGGGGAAGTAATAGAGCAGGTTGGTCTTCGAGAGCCCTGCCCGCTCCGCGATCCCCTCGACGCTGGCCCCGTGCAGCCCGAGGCTCGAGAAGAGGCTGAGCCCCGCATCGAGGATGGCTTCCCGCCGCGCCGCCCCGTCCTTGCGGCGGCGGCGGGCGGGTGGGGCATCGGCGGCGTCCGTGCGGATCTCTCTCATGGAGCCCATTGAACCGCCGAACGGCGCCCCTTGGCCACCCCTCGCCCCGACAATGGCGGTGCATCGCGCCCCAAGGCGGACGGGGGCGTGCCGGCGGATGGGGGCTGGCCGGGGACATGGGGGACGCGCGCCCCGGAGCGCTTGCGCTCGCTCCCCAGGGATGCATCCATGCGCGCCGCGTCGCCGACGCGAGGCCCTGCCGCGCACGGTCCTTGCCTTCGGTCCTTGCCGTCCCCGGGCCCGACACGTCCGCGCCCAACCCCGAGGTTCCCCCGTGCTCCTGACCCCACGCGAAAAGGACAAGCTCCTCCTCGCCATGGCCGCGCAGGTGGCCCGCAACCGGCTCGCCCGCGGGGTGAAGCTGAACTACCCGGAGGCGGTGGCGCTGATCAGCGACTTCGTGGTGGAGGGGGCGCGGGACGGGCGCTCGGTCTCGGAGCTGATGCAGGCGGGCGGGCACGTGCTCACCGCCGAGCAGTGCATGGACGGCATCCCCGAGATGATCCACGACATCCAGGTCGAGGCGACGTTTCCCGACGGCACCAAGCTCGTCACCGTGCACCACCCGATCCGGGGCGCGGCCTCGGCGGAGGTGCCCGGCACCGTGACCACGCTGCCCGGCGAGATCGTCTTCAACGAAGGCGCGCCCCGCACCCTGCTGAGCGTGTCCAACGTCGGCGACCGCCCGATCCAGGTCGGCTCGCACTACCACTTCTACGAGGTCAATCCCGGCCTGACCTTCGAGCGCGAGAAGGCCCGGGGCCAGCGCCTCGACATCGCCCCCGGCACGGCGGTGCGCTTCGAGCCGGGCGTGACCCGCGAGGTGGTGCTGGTGCCGCTGGGCGGAGGCCGCACCGTCTACGGGTTCCGCGGCGACGTGATGGGAGCGCTCTGAGACCATGGCCAACATGCCCCCCCGCGCCGCCCTCCCCCGGGCCGCCTATGCCGACATGTTCGGGCCGACCACCGGCGACCGCATCCGGCTCGCCGACACGTCCCTCGTCATCGAGGTAGAGCGCGACCACACCACCTACGGCGAGGAGGTGAAGTTCGGCGGCGGCAAGGTCATCCGCGACGGCATGGGGCAGTCCCAGGTCACCAACCAGGACGGCGCGGTCGACACCGTCATCACCAACGCGGTGGTCCTCGACCACTGGGGCGTGGTGAAGTGCGATGTCGGCCTCGTGAAGGGCCGGATTGCCAAACTCGGCAAGGCCGGCAATCCGGACATCCAGCCGGGCGTCGACATCGTGGTCGGGCCCGGCACGGAAGTGATCGCGGGCGAGGGCAAGATCCTCACGGCCGGCGGCTTCGACAGCCACATCCACTACATCTGCCCGCAGCAGATCGACGAGGCCCTGTGCTCGGGCATCACCACCATGCTGGGCGGCGGCACCGGCCCGGCCCACGGCACCTTCGCCACCACCTGCACCCCCGGCCCCTGGCATCTGGCCCGGATGATCGAGGCGGCGGAAGCGTTCCCGATGAATCTCGCCTTTGCCGGCAAGGGCAACGCCGCGCGGCCCGAGAGCCTCGTGGAGATGATCCGCGCCGGGGCCTGCGCCCTCAAGCTGCACGAGGATTGGGGCACCACCCCGGCCGCGATCGACACCTGCCTCACCGTGGCCGACCTCCACGACGTGCAGGTGATGATCCACTCCGACACCCTCAACGAATCCGGCTTCGTCGAGGACACGAT
>NZ_JAIEOF010000044.1 GCF_019750675.1 Methylobacterium sp. | reverse complement strand
TTGGTCGATCTGCAGGCCGCCGTATTTCTTGCGCCAGCGTGAGTCGCTCTGCTCGGAGATCTCCGCCTCTCTGCACGCTATCGCCAAACTTTTGAACTGCGCCGTCTGAACCTCGATCTGGCGCAGCTTCAGCACCACCTGCCCCGCACCCGTCTTTTGATCTTGCTTCATGTCCAGCTCATGCGGTCCTGGCTGCTCCTCTCAATTAGCCCGGTCCGAAGCCAGCCGGTCGGGTCGCAGGGGCCATCCACACCATCAATCGAGCAGCCCTTCGCCAAGCAGAAAGGCCTTCGCCGCACCAGGGCGGCTCACACCGCCCTAGATCTGTGGGAGGCCATCAAACGCGCGCCGACACGCTTCCAACCAAGTAAGTGCTGCAACGACCTCGCATCAGAGGGATACGACACAACCTGATTGGATGCCGCTCTAAGAGGCCGATTTTACCCAGCCCGGCATGTCCCCAAAGAGGGGGGAAGTTTTTGCTCTGCTCAAGGCGGGCGTACAACTTGAGCAGAGCACACGCTGGTAGCGTCAAATGACTTTGAGCAGCCAGCGCAGCGGGATGGCGACCGCCGTGAGGCAGGCGATACCGCCGGCCCAGAGTGCCACGAACCAGCCGAGGCGACGCATCGAAACGGGAACGGACATGATGGGGCTCCTCAATGGTAGCCCGGGGCACTGGCGGTGACCTTCCCCCGGAACAGCCAGTAGACATAGGCGGTGTAGCCGAGGATCATCGGCAGCAATACGACCGTCCCGACGAGCAGGAAGAGCTGGCTGCTTGGGTGGGTGGCCGCATCCCAAATCGTCACCGTGGGCGGTACGATCATCGGGAACAGGCTGATGCCGAGCCCGACATAGGACAGTAGGAACAGGCCGAGCCCACAGAGGAATGGCATGACCTCCTCCCGCCGGTCGAGGGCGTTACGCAGACGCAAGCCGAGAAGAGCAACGAGGACCGGGACGGGAGCAACGAAGGCCATCGCCGGCCAGGTGAACCAACGTCCACGGAATGCAGGGCTTAGGAACGGCATCGCTAGGGAAACGGCGGCGATGGCAGCGAAGGTTGCAAGGCCGAATCCCCGTGCGAGGCGATAGGCCCTGAGCTGCAGTTCGCCTTCCGTCTTCCAGATCAGCCAGCAGGTCCCAAGGAGCCCGTAGCCGGCGATTAAGGCGAGGCCGGTGAGGATGGAGAAGGGCGACAGCCAGTCCCACCAGCCCCCGGCATAGGCCCGCCCCTCGACTCGGACGCCCTGCACCAGGGCGCCGAGGCAGATCCCCTGGCAGAAGGCCGCGACGAAGCTACCGGCCGAGAAGGCTCCGTCCCAGGCCGTCTGGGACATCCGCGTGGCGGAACGGAACCGCATCTCGAACGCGACCCCGCGAAACACGAGGGCGAGCAGCATCAGCGTCAACGGAATGTAGAGGGCCGGCAGTAGAGTGGCGTAGGCCAGGGGGAACACGGCGAACAGGCCGCCGCCGCCGAGGATGAGCCAAGTCTCGTTGCCGTCCCAGACCGGGGCGACGGTGTTCACCATCACGTCCCGGTGAGCCTTCTCGCGAATGGCCGGGAACAGGATACCGACGCCGAGGTCGAAGCCGTCCATGACAACGTAGAGGAAGATGGCGGTGGCGATGAGGAGCGCCCAGACGAGGGTGAGATCGACGGTCATCGGGGTTACTCCGCGGGCTGCAGGGCGGGACGGCTCGCGCCGTGATGGGGCGTATCGAGCGCCGGTGCCGGGGTGATGCCGGCGGTGCGGGTCGGCACGCCGGTGGGCGGTCCCGATTCGTGGACGTGCGGAGTCTGGTTGAAGAGGTGGATCAGGTACCAGATGCCCGCCCCGAACACGACGAGGTAGACGACCGCGAAGGCGGCGAGCGAAGCGGCGACAGCGGGGGCGGCGACCGGGGAGACGCTGTCAGCGGTACGGAGCAACCCGTAGACCGTGAAGGGCTGCCGCCCGGTCTCGGTGACCGTCCAGCCAGCGGTGACGGCAATCAGGCCGGACGGTCCCATGGCGACCGCGAAGCGGTGGAACCAAGCAGTGTCGTAGAGCCGGTTCTTCCATCGCAGCCAGAGCGAGGCGAGACCGAGGGCGATCATAAGCAGGCCGAGCCCGACCATGATCCGGAAAGACCAGAACACGAGCGGCAGGTTAGTCGGCCAAGTCGAGCGGGGCATGTCCTTAAGCCCGCGCACGGTGCCGTTCAGGTCGTGCGTGAGATAGAGGCTAGCGAGGCCCGGGACACCGACGGCTCGGCGCGTCTCGCCGGCCTCGGCGTCGGGCCATCCGAACAGTAGCGCGGGCGCGCGCTTCCGGGTCTCGAAATGGCCTTCCATCGCCGCGACTTTGGCGGGTTGGTGCTCGTAGGTGTTGGCACCGTGCATGTCGCCGATGACGAGCTGCGCCGGCGCGACGATTGCAGCCATCCACATGGCCATGGAGAACATGACCCGGGCGCGGGGATTCACGTCGTCGCGTAAGAGGTGCCACGCGCCGACGGCGCCCACGATCATCGCCGTGGTCAGGTAGGCACCGGTCACCGTGTGTGCGAACCGGTAAGGGAAGGACGGGTTGAAGATGATGGCCCACCAATCGGCAGGGGCGAACCGGCCGTCCGGACCCATAACGTGCCCGGTGGGGGTTTGCATCCAGGAATTGGCCGAGAGGATCCAGAAGGCGGAGGTCAGGGTGCCGATGGCGACGAGGCAGGTGGCCATGAAGTGCAGGCGTGGTCCGACGCGCTCCAGGCCGAACAACATGACGCCGAGGAAGCCGGCTTCTAGGAAGAACGCGGTCAGCACCTCGTAGCCGAGAAGAGGCCCCAGGATCGGCGCGGTGCGGTCTGCGAAGACCGACCAGTTGGTGCCGAACTGGTAAGACATCACCAGTCCCGACACGACGCCCATAGCGAAGGCGACTGCGAAGACCTTGAGCCAGTAGCGATAAGTATCGAGGTAGACGGCCTTGCCGGTGACGAGCCAGCGCCCCTCCAGGACGGCGAGGAAGCTCGCCAGGCCGATGGTGAAGGCGGGAAACAGGAAGTGCCAGACGACAGTCAGCGCGAACTGGGTTCGTGCCAGATCCACCGCACTCGGGAGGGTGAGGGAAGGCATTAGGATCTCCGGGCGTCCGAGCCATGCGCCCGGATCGATCCGCCCGACGATGGCGGGGCCCCTACGCGGCTTCCTTGCGCTAAATCAACGTGGCCAAAATCTTCCCGACGGGAAATGCCCGGTCGGCCGAGCGTCACAGTGGTCACTTTCGCGAGGCCTCGCCCCCCCTCCTAAG
>NZ_JAIEOF010000224.1 GCF_019750675.1 Methylobacterium sp. | reverse complement strand
GTCTCGGCCCTGATCGACCGGCGCTCGGACGCCGAACTCGCAGCCCTGATGGGCAATCTCGGCGGCCATGACCTGCCGATGCTGCTGGAGGCCTTCGAGGCCGCCCGCGCCCATGACCGTCCGGTCTGCTTCATCGCCTACACGATCAAGGGCCACGGCCTGCCGCTCGCCGGCCACAAGGACAACCACGCGGGCCTGCTGACCCCGACCCAGGTCGCGGGCTTCCAGGCCGAGATGGGAATTCGGCCGGGCCACGAATGGGAGCCCTTCGAAGGTCTCGACGTGGAGCCCGACGCCATGCGGCGCTTCCTCGCCAAAGTGCCCTTCGTGCAGCGCGGCCGCCGCCGCTACGAGGCGCCGGTCGTTCCCGTGCCCGAACGCCTGGTGGCGCCGAAGCAGGCCGCGCTCTCCACGCAGGCCGGGTTCGGCCTGATCCTGCACGAGATCGCCAAGACCGACTCGGCCTTCGCCGCGCGCATCGTCACCACCTCCCCCGACGTCACGGTCTCGACCAATCTCGGCGCCTGGGTGAACCGGCGCGGCCTCTTCGCTCGGCAAGCGATGGCCGACCTCTTCCGCAAGGAGCGCATCCCCTCGACCTTCAACTGGACCTTCGCGCCCTCCGGCCAGCACCTCGAGCTCGGCATCGCCGAATCGAACCTGTTTACCGCCCTCTCGGCGCTCGGCCTGTCGCATTCGATCTTCGGCGAGCGCCTGCTGCCGGTGGGCACCCTCTACGATCCCTTCATCGAGCGCGGTCTCGATGCCCTGAACTACGCCTGCTACCAGGATGCGCGCTTCCTCCTGGTGGCGACGCCGGCGGGCGTCACCCTCGCGCCCGAGGGGGGCGCCCACCAGTCGATCAAGACGCCGCTGATCGGCATGGGCCAGGACGGGCTCTCGGCCTTCGAGCCCGCCTTCGTGGACGAGCTCGCCGTGCTGCTGCGCTTCGCCTTCGCGCACATGCAGCGCTGCGGCCCGGCCGAACCGGACCCGGTGACCTGCCTGCCCGATGCGGCCGGCGGCTCGGCCTATTTCCGGCTCTCGACCCGCAGCCTGGAGCAGCCGGCCCGGGAGATCGGTCCGGAGCTGGCCGCCGACATGATGGCGGGCGCCTACTGGCTGCGCCGGCCCGGCCCGAACGCCGAGGTGGTCGTCGCCTACCAGGGCGCCATCGCCCCCGAGGCGATCGCCGCCACGGGGCTGATGGCCGAGGACCGGCGCGACGTCGGCCTCCTCGCCGTCACCTCCGCCGACCGGCTCCAGGCCGGCTGGACCGCCGCCCAGACCCTGCGCGAACGAGGATCGCCGGAGGCGTCGAGCCACATCGAGCGCCTGCTCGCCGACGTGCCCGCCCAATGCGGTCTCGTCACCGTCCTCGACGGCCATCCGGCCACCCTCGGCTGGCTCGGATCGGTGCGGGGCCACCGGACCCGGGCGCTCGGCGTCTCCCAGTTCGGCCAGACCGGTACGATCGCGGACCTGCACCGGCATTTCGGCATCGACGCGCGGGGCATCGCCACGGCGGCCCAGGCCATCGCCCCGGGCCGGCAGATCCGGCACCTCCGGCTGGCGTAAGGCCCGACCGAAGGCCTCAGCACTCCGGCAGATTCACCGCCAGCCCGGCCAGGCTGGTCTCCTTGTACTTGTGGCTCATCTCCTCGCCGGTCTGGCGCATCGCCGCGATGCAGTTGTCCAGCGGCATGAAGTGTGAGCCGTCGCCGCGCAGGGCCAGGGAGGCCGCCGCCACCGCCTTGGTGGCGCCGATGCCGTTGCGCTCGATGCACGGCACCTGCACGAGGCCGGCGACGGGGTCGCAGGTCATGCCGAGATGGTGCTCCAGGGCGATCTCGGCCGCGTTCTCGACCTGGGCCGGGGTTCCGCCGAGCACGGCGCAGAGCCCGGCCGCCGCCATGGCGCTGGCCGACCCCACCTCCCCCTGGCAGCCGGCCTCGGCGCCCGAGATCGAGGCGTTGTGCTTGATCAGGCCGCCGATGGCGGCAGCGGTGAGGAGGAAATCGGGAACCCGAGCCGGATCGGCGCCGACACAATGGTCGAGGTAGTACCGGATCACGGCCGGAACGACCCCGGCCGCCCCGTTGGTCGGCGCGGTCACGACCTTGCCGCCGGCCGCGTTCTCCTCGTTGACCGCCATGGCGTAGACGCTGAGCCAGTCCGAGACCGCGTGCGGCTGGGCCGTGTTCGAGCCGCGCTCGCGCACGAGCTGGTCGCGGATGTGCTTGGCCCGGCGCTTGACCCGAAGCCCCCCGGGCAACTCGCCCTCCTGCGCGAGGCCGCGCTCGATGCAGCCGTTCATGACGCCCCAGATGCGGGCGAGGCCCTGGTCGAACTCCGCCTCCGAGCGGTTCGCCACCTCGTTGGCGCGCTTCATGGCGGCGATCGACAGGCCGCTCTCGCGGGCCATGCGCAGCATGGTCGCCGCGTTGTCGAAGGGGTAGGGCCAGAGCCGCGGATCGGCCCCTTCCGAGGGCGGCGGTTCGGCGGCCGCGCGCTGCGCCGCCGTGACGACGAAGCCGCCGCCGATCGAGTAATAGGTCTCCGACAGGACGGGGACGCGCTCCGCGTCGAGGGCCGTCACGACGAGGCCGTTGGCGTGCCCCGGCAGCGCCGGGCCGAAATCGAACACGATTCCGGTCATCGGGTCGAAGGCCAGCTCCGGCAGGCCGGGGGGCGCGAGGCGCTTGCGGACGCGCAGCGCCGCCAGGCCGCCCTCGGCCGCGTCCATCTCGACGTCGGCGGGCCGGAAGCCCAGGAGGCCGAGGGCCACCGCCCGGTCGGTCGCGTGGCCCTTGCCCGTAAAGGCGAGGGAGCCGTGCAGGCTCACCCGGATCGCGGCGGCGGCATCCCTGTCCGGATGGGCGCGCAGGAGATCCAGGAAGTCGGCCGCCGCCGTCATCGGCCCCATCGTGTGGGACGAGGAGGGACCGATGCCCGGCTTGAACACATCGAACACGCTGAGGAACATCGGTGGGTCCGCTTCGGCAGCGCCGCCCCGGCCGAAGGGGCGGACCGTGCCAGTCTTCCAAGAGGGGCCTGGCGCCGGGGCAGGGTTCCGGCCGCCAGGGGGTCCTAGCACATCCGGTGCGCACCCGCCGGCCCATGGAAGAAACGCGCCAGAGCCGCGTCGGCGGGGTCAGGACGTGCCGGCGGCCGCGCGTTCCAGGGCGGCGACGTCGAGCCGGACCATGGTCTGCATGGCCGCAAAGACGCGGTCGGCCACGGCGGGGTCCGGATCGGCGAGGAGGCGGGGCAGGATCG
>NZ_JAIEOF010000108.1 GCF_019750675.1 Methylobacterium sp. | reverse complement strand
GGCAAGTCCGAACCAGGCAAGTCCGAGCCGGGCAAGTCCGAACAGAAGGCGGACGCCGGTATCGGGGGTGCCAAGCCGGACGCTCTCAAGCCGGATGCGCCCAAGGGCGATGCCCCCAAGACTGCGGACGCCAAGCCCGACCCGACGCGAACTGGCGCCTTCGGCGGCCCCCAGAGCGGCGCGCGCCCGGCGGGCTCGGTGACCGACGGTCCGATCATCGACCTGAAGGCCAAGCGCCTGCCCGATCCCGTTCCGCCCGCCAAGCCGGGGGCCACGGCCGCGGCCGGCGCAGGCTCCACCATGTCCGGCAAGACCACGGACGCCAAGCCGAGTGACGCCAAGCCGGGCGAGACGAAGCCCGGCGAGATCAAGCCCGGTGACGTGCGTGCGTCCGATGTGAAGGCCGCGGAGGCTCTCAAGCCAGGGGCCGGGAGCGATGCGGGCGCCAAGCCGCCCGGTTCCGCCACGCCACGGATTTCGCCAGCCGCAGCCGCCACCACGCCGCCCCCCGCAGCGCGCGGACCGGGCTTCGGCTCCCTCGCCACCGCCGGCCTCCTGGGCGGTGTGGTCGGAGCCGGGCTGCTCTTCGGCGTAGAGCGCAGCGGCCTGCTGCATCAGACCGACGATGGCCGTCTCGCCGCCCTCGACCAGCGCATCGCCGCCCTCGCCCCGAAGGATGCGGTGGCGGGCCTCGACAAGCGCATCGCCGCCAACGAGGCCGCCGTGAAGGCCGTGCCGGAGGCCCTGGCGAAGGCGCGCGAGGCCCTGGAGAAGGCGAGCGCGACCCCAGCCCCGGCTGCCCCGGCGGCCGAGGGTTCGGCCCCGGCTGCCCCTGCGATCCCGTCCGACCTGGCCGCGCGCCTCGACGCCCTCGATCAGCGCGTCTCCGCGCTCCAGGAGGAGCCGGGCCGCGACCAGGGCAGCGACGCCCGGATGGCGGTGACGCAGCCCGGCGCGAGCACGGCTCAGGTCAGCGCCCTCGAGGAGCGCCTGAAGTCGCTCGAAGGCAAGATCGACGCGGCCCCCAAGCCCGCCGAGGTGCCCGACCTCGCGCCGAAGATTGCGGCCCTCCAGGGTGATGTCGAGGCACGGACCAAGGCGAATGCCGAGGCGGCCCAGGCCGTGAGCCAGAAGGTGGCGGCGCTGCAATCGTCCCTGGAGGCGCGCATCCAGGCCGCGACGGAGGCGGTCCAGTCCGCGACGCAGGCGAGCGAGAAGGTCGCCGACGCGAGCAAGACCCAGGCGGCCGAGGCGGCCAAGGCGGTGGAGCGCCAGCTCCAGGCCCAGGCCGAGAAGATCGCCGGCCTCGACAAGGCGGTCTCCGAGCGCGCCGAGACCGCAACGGTCCAGGCGGCCCTCCGGGTGGTCTCGGCCGACCGGATCGTCACGGCCCTCAACACCGGCGCGCCCTACGCCGACGCCCTGGCCGCCCTGCGCGGCCTGGAGCCCGGCGACCCGGCCCGCCTGACGGCCGTCGCGGCCTTCGCCGACAAGGGTGCGCCGACAGCCCGCTCCCTCGCGGCCGAATTCCGGCCGATCGCGGAGAAAATCGCGGCGAGCCGCCGGGCTGCCCAGAGCAAGGCCGTGGCGGAGAGCGGCGACATCGGTACCAAGCTGATGAGCATGGCGGAATCGATCGTGCAGGTCCGACGCGTCGAGGCACCGGCCAACGGGGGCGCGGCGAATGCGCCGGCCCCCGACACGGCGCCGAAGGTGCAGGAGGCCCTCGATCGCGGCGCGATCAAGGAAGCCGCCGAGGCGTTCGCCGCGATGCCGGAAGCGGCCCGCGCCGAGGCCGGCGAGTTCGGTACGAAGCTGCGCTCCCGAGCCGCGGCCGGCGATGCGGCGCAGGCTCTGCTCGCCGACGCCTTCAAGGGCCTGCCCGCCACCGGCGCGTCCCGTTGACCGGGTGGCTGCGCCCCGCGCCCGATCCGGCGACGGGGCGCGGTACCCTGGATTTCGCGCGGCGGCGCCCAGCGCTTCCGCCCTCCAATCTCGGTGTCGCCGGACCGGCCGACGCCACTCCCGGGAGTTTCTGATCTCATGTGGCGCGCCCTCGCCTTCCTAGCTCTCCTCGCCGTCGCCGCCTACGGCGCGACCTGGATCGCTGACCATCCCGGCACCGTCACCATCGTGTGGAACGGCTACGAGGTCGCGACGAGCCTCGCCTTCGGCCTGATCGGGGTCCTGATCGCGGCGATCCTCCTCGGCTTCGTCTGGGCGATCGTGCGCGGGTTCATCACCCTGCCGGAAACCCTGGTGCGCGGCTCACGCGAGCGGCGTCGGGCCAAGGGCTTCTCCGCCCTGTCCCGCGGCATGGTGGCCGTGGGCTCGGGCGATCCCCTGGCCGCCCGGCGCCACGCCAACGACGCCGAGCGCCTGCTCGGCGCCGAGCCGCTTGCGCTGCTGCTGAAGGCGCAGGCCGCGCAAATTTCCGGCGATCGCGAGGCGGCCGAACACGCGTTCCAGCGCATGGTCAACGATCCCGAGACCCGGGTGCTCGGCCTGCGCGGCCTCTTCGTCGAGGCGCGCCGCCGCGAGGACGATGTCTCCGCCCGCGCCTACGCGGCGGAAGCCGCCCGCCTGGCGCCCAGCGTCACCTGGGCGAACGAAGCCGTCCTGGAGGCGCAGTGCGCCGATGGCGACTGGAGCGGCGCCACCGAAACCGTGGAGCGCCGCGCCTCCATCGGCCTCATCGAGAAGGGCACCGCCCGGCGCCAGCGCGCCGTGCTGCTCACCGCCGCCGCCCAGGAGCGCGAAGCGGGCGAACCCGAGGCCGCCACCGACCGCGTCCTCAAGGCCGTCAAGCTCGCCCCCGACCTCGTGCCGGCGGCGGTACTCGCCGCGCGGTTGATGGTCCGCCGCGGCGACCTGCGCAAGGCGGCCAAGATCATCGAGACGGCCTGGCGTGCCGGGCCCCATCCGGACCTCGCCAAGACCTATGTGAGCCTGCGCACAGGCGATTCGGTGCGCGACCGCATGGCCCGCGCCGAGACGCTGGCGAAGATCTCCTCGTGGCACCCGGAAGCCCGCCTCGCGATGGCGCAGGCCGCCTACGAGGCCCGCGAGTTCGGCAAGGCCCGCGAAGCCCTCGCACCGCTGCTCGCCGACCGTCCGACGGTGCGCGCCTGCCTCGCCATGGCGCGGTTGGAGGAGGCCGAGCACGGAGCCGGCTCAGGCCGCGCCCGCGAATGGCTGGCCCGCGCGGCCCACGCGCCCCGCGACCCGCTCTGGATCGCGGATGGCGTCGCCTCCGA
>NZ_JAIEOF010000073.1 GCF_019750675.1 Methylobacterium sp. | reverse complement strand
CCCTCCGGAGGCTGGTATGCTACATACACGTAGGAGACGCCGCCCTTCGTAACAGGACGGTCCACGCGCTACCAACGCGTAGCTTGGCCGTGTGGATCAGTCTCGCTAAAACGAAGAGGCCTACAACGAGGGGAAGGTGTCCATGGCGCGGCGATCGATCACTGAGCGGCTGGCGCAGATCGAGGCACAGAAGAAGGCCCTACAGGCCCGGCTCGGCCGGCAGGAACGCGCGCACGACACCCGCCGCAAGGTCCTGCTCGGCGCGCTCGTCTTGCAGCGGCTGGAGGCGGGTCACGATCCAGCCTTCACCCAGCGCCTCGCTGACTGGCTCCGCCGCGAGCTGCCGGGCTTTCTCACCCGGGACGCCGACAAGGCTCTGTTCGCTGATCTGATCGGCTCACCCGGCAGGAATGAGGCTGTCCCTACGCAGGCCTTGAAAGCCGAGGGGGTCGTGCCGACCGGCACGTCGGAGGCCGCGGCCTGAGCTGATTCATTGCGTAGAGCGCTCGGAGGTTCGTGGACGCGATGGACGACCTTCCCGTTCCGACTGAGGAGGACGCGGTGATCCGGTGAATCGTTGACCAGCCCAATCGGGATGCGAACCGTATGATCGGACGATCCGGTCCGAGTTCTCTCCGCATGGGTCGGTTCGCCCTGGTCACCGAACCGAAGCTGTACCGTTCGGACGTCCGGGTTCGGCATCTGCAGTGCGGCCTTTGCTAGAAGCACATCCTCCTGCCGAACGCATCGTTGGGTACCGCCGGTCGGTCCTGGGCCGGAGCATCTGCGCGCACGATGCAGGGTTGGATCGGTCGGTCGCGATCGTTGTCGACACGGCGTTCCTTAGGCCCCGGCGCCGTCGGCCGATCATCTCGGCAGCTTGGCAATCCCGCGCGCTGCAGCCGTGACGCGTGAGGCCCTGACGGCCTTAAGCCATCGAGGTCGATCGAAGCCCCTATGGGTAGGGGGACACACGCTCGTGGTGTCCGGACCCGCACACCGCCGCACGGGAGCTGCCTTGGCCAGACTCTGGATCCTCTCCGACCTTCATCTCGAGGCCCTGCCGTATCCGGAGAACTTCCGGCCCGACCCACCCGCCTTCGACGTGCTGGTGGCGGCCGGTGACGTCTGGCAGGGCGATCCCGGCCGCGCTTTTGCCGTCCTGCGGCGGCTCGCCGGGGACAAGCCGATCGTGTTCGTGATGGGCAACCACGAGCACTGGAACGGGGTCGTGCACGAGGACCTGATCCTGGCGCAAGCCCTGGCCGATCAGGCCGGCATCACCCTGCTCGATGGGACGAGCGCGACGATCGCCGGCTGCCGCTTTGTCGGTACCACCCTGTGGAGCGACTACCGGCTTGCCGGGGACCTCGACCCCGCGACCCCGACGGGCGAATCCATCGACGTCGCGCACGACGACACGGGCGGTCACCATCTTCTTACGGTGGGGGACGCCGCGGCCTTGCACCGCCGAGCGGTCGCAGTTCTCGGTGCCGGGATCGCGACGGATGACGGTGCTTTGCCCCTCGTCGTGGTCACCCACCATGCACCGCATCCGGACTGCATCCACCCGAACCGGCGCGGGACCTGGAACGCGGGCAACTCGGCCTCGGACCTGTCTGCCCTGACCGATTCTAGCCGCGTCAGCCTTTGGCTGCATGGCCATGTCCATCACAGCCTCGACCTGACCCGGCCGGGGGGAACCCGCATCCTGTGCAACCCCGCCGGGTCCGGGTTCGCCAACCTGGCCTTCGATGAGGGATACGTGATCGCCATTGGCGAGCCGGGTCTCACCGGGACAAGCGCTGTCACGGGCGGCTACGGATAGAGCTGATGCGTCTGGACGTGATTGCGCAGCCCTTCCGGCCGGTAGGGCTGGGTGATGTCGTAGTGCAGCACACCGGGCTCCAGCACCTGGAACCGCTGAAGCACGCTTGGATGCAGCGGAGCGTTCCGGGGGACGGTTCGCACCCAAGGCTCCCAACCCAGATCCTCGCGCCTCCAGATCCCCGTCACGGTCAGCAGCCGCACGAACCAGTCTGGCCAGCCCGCCACGGTGTTCTTGCGCTCGTCGTGCTGGGGTCCGTCGGCGGACGGCCAGAGGTGCAGGACGGAGCGGTCGATCTTCATGGGTTCGGGCAGCCCGGCCGCCTCGTCGATCATCCACACCAGGGCGATATCGGACAGACGGGCCTCGTTCTCCGGATAGCTGCCGCCGATGTCCGAATGCACCCCGGCGAACCAGAGCTGGATGAGCTGGGTGTAGCCGTCCTTCTGGGTCGTCGTGGCCTCCTGGGGGGCGGAATTCGGACCGGTGGTCCAGGCCACCTTGTCGAAGTCCTTCCGATTCTCGTCGATCGCGAGGGCGTGCCGGGCATGCTGGACATTCGGGTTGAGGGAGGTGTCGTAGAACGCCATCTGCCAGCCGGTGAGGTGCAGCGTCTGATACCAGGGCCGCCGGCTCTTGGTCGTGAACTTCACGTAGGTGCGCAGGTAGGCGATCGCGCCGACGAGGGCACCGACCCCGCAGATCCATCCGAACGAGCGCCAGAAGAAGGCCGCGCCGAAGCCGACCCCGAACCAGCTCAGCACCAGGTCCACGAAGAGCGCGAGCGCACCGAAGATGACGACGATCCCCGAGAGAAGGCCGAGGGTCCGTTTCGTCGTCAGGCCGAGAGCGGCCACGGTGTCCCAGACCCCGATGAAGTAGGGATAGGCGTTCGACAGGGCCGGATCGGTCGGGGCCGCCGAGGCGTGGTCCTCGCGGAACCGGGTCGCTAGCTCCAGGCGCACGTCCCTGAGGGGATCGCCTTTCTTCGAGGCTCCGAACTGGTAGACGTGCTTGATGGCCTCCTTCGCGATCGCGTTGGCGGAGGCCGCGTCACGGTGAAGGGGTCGTCCCGGTCCGGCCTGGGTCGGCACACCGCAGAGGGCCAGTGCGGCCCCGAGGCAGCGTACGGTATAGGCTCCCCGGCTGAAGCCGATGAGATAGATCCGGTCTCCCGGTTCCCAGACCCGCAGGATCGACGCGTAGCAGTCGATGATGTTCTGGGTGATGCCGAGGCCAGTCGCCGAGCCCAGGATATTGTAGATCCGGCGCCACCAGCCGATCTTGATGTTGCTGCCGGCGGCCTTGGAGCCGAGGCCGACGTCGTAGAACGCCACCTGCTCGGCCGGATCGATGGTGGTATCCGGACAGACCCGTGCAGCGCGGAACAGTTTGTAGACGTTGCTGCGGTTTTCGTCGGGGAGCA
>NZ_JAIEOF010000006.1 GCF_019750675.1 Methylobacterium sp. | reverse complement strand
AACACGATGGACGAGATCAGGCTCAGGAGGAGATAGAGGCCGGGCCCTTCGAACATCGCATCCGACATGAACCAGCGCGGGACCCGCGTGAGATCCGCGATGGGCAGGATCAGGAGGGCGAGGAGCATGCCCGGCAGGATCGCGACGAGGCCGAACAACGCGAACGCGTGGCTGGCCGCTGCTATCAGCGCGAGGCCATCGAGCGGAAGATGGTGCCCCCGCGCGCGGAGATGGCGTCCTACGAGGACCCGTTGAAGGCGGTGTTGAAGGACATGCCCGGCTGCCCGCCCCCGGGCAGCGAGGTTTGGATGGCGGAACCGATGAACCTCTTCATCGACAAGTGGCCAGAGGACTTCGCCGCCGCCAGGGACAAGGCGCAGCAGGCCGCCGCTGCCCCCCGGGCCAAGGCCGCTTCCACATCGCCCCCCGTCGCTGCGGCCGCAGCGGAAACCAAACCTCTCCAACCCTACGGCGTACGCACGGCGCTGTTCGTGACCCGGGCGGCGCGGTACTTCGGCGATATGGAAGCGCGCCCGTCGAACGTGTTCCAGGAGAGCGAAGTCCTGTTCAGCTACCTCGAGCCCGTGGGCCAGTCCGAAAAGCCCCTCGCCGGGGGCCGGAGACAGGCCGGCGTCACCGTCGACATGGAAGTCCGGACCCTGAGCGGCGAGGTGCTGGGCGGCAAGAAGGGCATGTCGGACAACGACATCACCCTCGACGCGGACCAGAGCATCGACGCCTTCTACCTCGACTCCGATGTGACGCTCGGCCATCTCCGGCCGGGCAGCTACACCCTGGTCTACCTCCTGAAGGACAAGCTCAACGGCCCCACCGTCGAGGTTCCGCAGGGTTTCTCGCTCGTCTCGACCAAGATAGGTGCGACGTCGACCGCGCCGGCGAGCCGGTCCGCGCCCTGAGGCGCGCTACCGTCGACCCCAGATGCCGGCGCGTTCCGAGCGCGCCTGCTCCTCGGCAGCCAGGAGATCGGCGGGTGCGTCCTCGGCGGCGCGACCGCCGCCCGCCGTGAGGATCAGGGAGGCGAGGTCGTCGCCGTCGATCTGGCAGCGCAGTTGCTCGGCCTTCGCCTCCGTGCCGGCGGGGGGCGCGCAGGTGACCTCGCGGCGGCGCAGATAGCGGGCGAGCTGGCGGGCGAGGGCCCCACCCTCTCCGTCGACGCCGAGGAGGCGGATCGTGCGGCCCCGGAAGGCCAGGGTTCCGGTGTCGATCACCTCGGGCACGCCGCGCAGGCTCGCGGCGGGGGCGGGATTGATGGCGACATCCCGGGCCGGCGCGGGTTCGGCACGGGCGGCGGAGGGACGCTTGCGGCCCTTAGCCAATTGCGCCGTCGCGCGCTGGACGAAGTCGTGGAAGATGCTCGCCGGGAGGTCGCCGCCGCCGACGCGGTTCATGGACGAATTGTCGTCGTTGCCGACCCAGATCCCCACGACGAGATCCGGTGTCATGCCGATGAACCAGGCGTCGCGGTAATCCTGCGTCGTCCCGGTCTTGCCGCCCACCGGCAGGCCGGAGACCCGGGCGCCCTTGCCGGTGCCGCCGTCGACCACGGCCTGAAGGGAATCGAGCATCATGGCCCGGGCCTCGGTGGGAATCGCGGTGCCGGCCTTGGCGTCGGCGCGTAGGTAGAGCGGCTGGGGCTGGGCCCCCCGGACGGCGTGGACGCTGTGCGTGTCCACCGGCGCGGCCCCGGCGAGCACCCCGGCATAGGCACGGGTCATCTCCAGGAGCGTCACCTCCGCCGAGCCGAGCGCCAGGCTCGGCACGTTGGGCAATTCCGAAGTCACGCCCATGCGGTGCGCGGTGGCGATCACGGCCGGGATTCCGACCTCGTCGGCAAGCTGCGCCGCCACGGTGTTCACCGATTGCGCGAAAGCGCTGCGCAGGGGCATCGCCCCCTTGAAGCGCCCGGTGGAGTTCTGCGGCTCCCAGTCGCCGATCTGGATCGGCCGGTCGACCAGCACCGTCTCGGGATTGAAGCCGTTCTCGTAGGCCGTGAGGTAGACGAAGAGCTTGAACAACGAGCCGGCCTGCCGCTTGGCCTGGGTGGCGCGGTTGAACTGGCTGTCCTCGTAGTCGCGCCCGCCCACCATGGCGAGGATCGCGCCCTCCTTGTTGAGCACCACCATGGCGCCCTGGCTGGCCTTTTTCTTCGCGCCCTCGGCATCGAGGCGGCGGGCGACCACGCCCTCGGCCAGACTCTGCAGGTCGAGGTTGAGGGTGGTGCGCACGGTGACGTCGCCGGGAGCGTCGGCGAGCTTCTTGGCGTCCGCCGAGACCATGTCGAGGAAGTAGTTCGTCCCCGGCGGCGTCTCGGGAGGCGTGCGCAAGGTGATGGTCTGGGCGCGGGCCTTGTCGGCCTCGGCGGCCGTGATGGCGCCGGTCTCCACCATGGTCTGCAGGACCACGTCGGCGCGCTCCTTGGCGCCGCCGAAGTTGCGCGTCGGCGCCAGTTGCGACGGCGCGCGGACGAGACCGGCCAGCATCGCGGCCTCCGGCAGGGTCAACGCCTTGGCGCCCTTGCCGAAGTAGCGCCGGGCCGCCGCGTCGATACCGTAGGCGCCGGCCCCGAAATAGGCGGTGTTCAGGTAGCCGAGCAGGATCTCGTCCTTCGACATCGTCGCCTCGAGGCGCAGAGCCAGGAACGCCTCCTGGATCTTGCGCCGCAGGGTCTTCTCCTGGTTCAGGGAGGTCAGACGGGCGTATTGCTGGGTGATCGTCGAGCCGCCCTCGCGCACGCCCCCGCCGAGGGCGTTGCGATAGAGGGCGCGAAAGAGGCCGCGGGGGTCGATGCCCCAGTGCTCGCGAAAACGCCGGTCCTCGATGGCGATGATCGCCTGACCGAGATGCGGCGGCATCTCGGCTGCCGTGAGCTTCTGGCCCTGGAAGGCGCCCCGGGTCGCGAAGACCCGGCCGTCATCCGCCTCGACGGTGAGCGCGCGCTGACCGGCCTCCGGCACCACGCCGCCGAGGGGCGGCAGGGTGACGAAGCTGTAGAGAACGAGCCCGGCGAGGAACAGGGCCGGCAGCAGGACCAGCGCCAGGGCGGCGGCGATCCAGGGATGGCGGCGCAGGCGTGCGGGAACGGAGGCCGGAGGCCGCTCGGCCCCGCTGGCGGTCGGGCCGGAGGCGGGCGGTGACGTCCCGGCCGTGGCCCGGTTCCGGAAGCGACCGGCCAGTCCCTGCCAGGCCGGCCCGGCCGCACGGGCCGCTCCGGCGGCGC
>NZ_JAIEOF010000079.1 GCF_019750675.1 Methylobacterium sp. | reverse complement strand
CTGGCCAAGCTCGCCGCCTCGCTGTCGGCCGAGGATCGCGGTCCGCGTTCCGGTGCCGCCCGCCTCGCCACGGTTCCGCCGCGCGCCACCTACCGCCTGCAGTTCCACAAGGACTTCACCTTCGCGGACGCCGCAAAGATCGTCCCCTACCTCGTCAAGCTCGGGATCAGCCACGTCTACGCCTCCCCGATCCAGAAGGCGCGGCCGGGCTCGACCCACGGCTACGACATCGTCGACCACTCGACGATCAACCCGGAACTCGGCGGCGAGGAAGCCTTCGTCCGGTTCTCGGACGTGCTCCACGGAGCCGGACTCAAGTTCCTCCTCGACATCGTGCCCAACCACATGGGCGTCGGCGGCGCCGACAATCCCTGGTGGCTCTCGGTGCTCGAATGGGGCGGCCTCTCGCCCCACGCCAACGCCTTCGACATCGACTGGTCGCGGCTCGGCGCCAAGAACAACCTCGTGGTGCCGTTCCTCGGTGACCGCTACGGGGAGGCCCTGGAGAAGGGCACGCTCGAACTGAAGTTCGATGCTCGCAAGGGCGCGTTCAGCGTCTGGCACTACGAGCACGAATTCCCGATCTGCCCGCTGCAATACCCGACGATCCTGAATCGCTCGCTGGCCGCCCTCGGCGACATCGAGGATGCGGCGGCCCTCGAGGTGCTCGGCATCTCCGAGCGCCTGCGCCTGATGGGCGAAGACACCAACGAGGAACGCCGCCGCGGCTTCCCCGAGGAGGCCGAGACCCTGAAGGAGCGGCTGGTCGAAGCGGTGGAGGCCTCGCCCGCCATTGCCGAGGCCATCGACCGGACCCTGCGCCTCCTCAACGGCGCCAAGGGTCATCCCGACAGCTTCGGCCCCCTGCATCGCCTGCTCGAGCAGCAATCCTACCGCCTCGCCCATTGGCGGATCGCCGCGAGCGACATCAACTACCGGCGCTTCTTCGATGTGAACGGGCTCGCCGGCCTTCGCGTCGAGCAGTCCGACGTCTTCCAGCGCTCGCACGCCACGATCTTCCGCCACATCGAGGCGGGCCGGATCGACGGCCTGCGCATCGACCACATCGATGGTCTGGCCGATCCGCTCGGCTACGCCCGCGCCCTCCAGGCTGCCATCGGCCCGGGCTTCTACGTGGTGGTGGAGAAGATCCTCGAACCCGGAGAGCGCCTGCGCCCCTGGCCGGTGGCCGGCACCACCGGCTACGACGTGCTGAACCAGCTCGACGGCATCCTGGTGGACCAGACGAAGCGGACCGAGATCGCCCGGCTCTACGAGAGCCGGACGGAGTTCGACGAGCCCTACAAGTTCATGCTCCGCGCCGCCAAGGCGGAGATCCTGGAGATCAGCTTCGCCTCCGAACTCGAGGTCATGACCTCCGACCTCAAGGCGGTGGCGGACGCGGATCGGCGCACCCGCGACTTCTCGGTCAACGCCATCCGCCGTGCGCTGATCGAGATCATCGCCCGCTTCCCGACCTATCGCAGCTACCTGCCTGGCGACCTCGACGAGAGCGACGTCGAGGACGAGGACATCCGCCTCATCGAGACGGCGGTGAAGAAGGCCAAGCGCTGGAGCGCGCTGCCCGACCGCTCTGTCCATGATTTCGCCGCCGACGCCATGCTGGGGCGCATCGACGTGACGGGTCCGGGCCGGCCCGACCCGGAAATCATCCTGCGCTTCCGCCGCCGTTTCCAGCAGCTCACTGGCCCGGTCATGGCCAAGAGCCTGGAGGACACGTTGTTCTATCGGTTCGCCGAACTCCTCGCGCTCAACGAGGTCGGCGGCGACCCCGGCGAGTATGGCATCGCCGCGGAGCATTTCCACGCGCTCCAGGCGGCGCGTGCCCGCGACTGGCCGAACGCGATGATCACCACGGCGACCCACGATACCAAGCGCGGCGAGGATGCACGTTCCCGCCTGCTCGCGCTCTCCGAGATGCCGGGCGATTGGGCCGAGGCCTGGGAGATCTGGACGTCGCTCGCCGGGCCCCATCTCAGCCTCGTCGAGAAGGAGCCGGCCCCCGACGCCAACGACCAGTGGATGTTCTTCCAGGCCATCCTTGGCGCCTGGCCGCTGGAACTGCTGGACCGGGACGAACCCGCCGCGATCGAGGATTTCCGCGCGCGCCTCGACGCCTACGCCGAGAAGGCCCTGCGCGAATCCAAGCGGCGCTCCAGCTGGGTCAATGTCGACGAGGCCTACGAGGGCGCGGTCCACACACTCTTCGCCGCGCTGATCGCCCCCGGTTCGGAGTTCCTGGCACGGCTACGGCCCTTCGCGCGGCGGCTCGCCCATCTCGGCATGATCGCGGGCCTCGGACGTACCGTGCTCAAGGCGACCCTGCCGGGCCTGCCCGACACCTACCAGGGCACGGAGTTCTGGGATTTCTCGTTCGTCGATCCCGACAACCGCCGGCCGGTGGACTATCCGGCCCTGACCCGCGCCCTGGAGGAAGGGGCGGCCGCCGCCGACGTCCTGGCGCATTGGACCGACGGCCGCGTCAAGCAGGCGACCCTCGCGCGGCTGCTCGCCGACCGCGCGGCGCGCCCGAGCTTCTACGCGGACGCGGATTACCAGGCGTTGCCGGCCTCGGGCGAAAGGGCGGCGCATGTCATCGCATTCACACGTTCGGATGCGACGACAGGGGAGGGCGACCTCGTGGTGGCGGTGCCGCGCCTGGTCTCCGGCTTCCTCGGGGAGGCGGTCTGGTCCGGCGAGGCGTTCGCCGGAACCCACCTGTCCGTGACGCCGGGATCGACCTGGACCGATCTCGTGACAGGCGACGCGGTCGTCTCGGATGACGGCCGGATCGAACTCGGACGGGCCTTCGCGCGTCTGCCCTACGCGGTCCTCAGGCGGACGGGCTGAGGCGGGCGCCGTCCGCCCGAGTGGCGGATCGCCACGGAACCGACGACTCGGGGGAGGGCTCGACCTCCCCCGCCCCGCCTGCGCTCCCGGCCATGCCCGGCGCAACGTCCGCGTCGCGGGCGGCCGAGCGCACGAACGAACGGAATGGAGACCTTATGAACGCACCGAGCCCCGCAACGACCGCCGCCCAGCGGACCGAAGCCGGTGAGGTGCCGCTTCCGGCCGGCCTCGCGCCCCGGGCCGAGGGGCCGCGCATCTACAACCTCTTTCCGCTGCTGGTCGGCACCGTATCGGCCTGGACCGCCGAGTTGCCGCGCATCGCGGCGCTCGGCTTCGACTGGGTCTACCTCAACCCGTTTCATCAGAC
>NZ_JAIEOF010000312.1 GCF_019750675.1 Methylobacterium sp. | reverse complement strand
TAGAAATCGCCCGGCGAGAGATTGCGGCCGTCCGGCAGCGCCACGTCGAAGCGGCCGCTCATCCCGAGATGCATGATCAGCGATTCACCGGAATCGAGGCCGGCCACGAGGTACTTGGCCCGGCGCGCCAGGTCCCGCACCGTGCGGCCCTCGAGGCGCTCCGCGAAACGGTCCGGGAAGGGGAAGCGGAGGTTGGGCCTCCGCAAGAGGACACGGGCGAAGCGCGCGCCGACCAGGGCGGGCGCGAGGCCGAGGCGGACGGTTTCGACTTCGGGAAGTTCAGGCATGAAGGGACGGGGTGCGCGTGGAGATTGGGGACCGGGCTGCGGCATCGCGGGACGATGCGATCCGCCGATGGCGATCGATGGCAGATGGCGATCTTGACCGCCTTTCGCTATGAGCGTCGGCGAGAGGATGGTCCATGACTTCGGTAGGCACGACTTCGGTAGGCACGACTGCGGGGGAACAGACGGCTGATCGATCCGCGGACGCGTCGAGCACGCATTTCGGATTCGAAAGCGTGGCCCTCGACGAGAAGCAGGGGCGCGTCGACGACGTGTTCCGGTCCGTGGCCAAGCGCTACGACCTCATGAACGACCTGATGTCGGGGGGACTGCACCGCGCCTGGAAGTCGCACCTCATCTCGATGCTGCGCCCGCCGCGCAACCGGCCGTTCCGCCATCTCGACGTGGCCGGCGGCACCGCCGACATCGCCTTCCGCGCCCTGGAGGCCGGCGGTCCCGCGACCCACACCACGGTCCTCGACATCAACGAGGCGATGCTGCGGGTCGGCGCCGAGCGGGCGGGCGACCGCTTCCGCGGGCGCATCGACTTCGTGACCGCCAATGCCGAGGCGCTGCCACTGCCGGCGGAGCAGTTCGACGCCTACACCATCGCCTTCGGTATCCGGAACGTGCCCCGGATCGACAAGGCGCTCGCCGAGGCGCACCGGGTGCTGAAGCCCGGCGGACGGTTCCTCTGCCTCGAATTCTCGAAGGTCGACCTGCCGGTGCTCGACCGGATCTACGACGCCTACTCGTTCCACGTGATCCCGCGCCTCGGCGCCCGGGTGGCCGGGGACGCGGATTCCTACCGCTACCTCGTGGAATCCATCCGCAAGTTTCCCTCGCCCGGCCGGTTCGCGGGGATGATCGAGGCGGCGGGGTTCCGCCATGTCAGCCACCGGCCGCTCACGGGCGGGATCGTGGCGATCCATTCGGGCTGGAAGGTCTCGTGACGGATCAGGCCGCCTGATGCTCGGCTCCGTCGTTCACCTGGTCCGGGGCGCGCATGTCGGCTTCGTGCTCGCCCGCGAGGGCGCGCTCGCGCTCGTCGACCCCGCCGAACTCCCCCCGCACCTGCGCCTGGTCCTGCGGATCGGACGGATGCTGGAGCGCTCCGGCCTCGGCGTCGGCGCCGGTCCGCTGCAGCGTGCCCTGACTCGTCTCGGGCCCAGCTACGTCAAGTTCGGCCAGTTCCTCGCCACCCGGCCCGACATCGTCGGCATGCACGCGGCCCGGGATCTCGAGACCCTGCAGGACCGGGTGCCGCCCTTCCCGCAGGAGACCGCGATCCGCGTCGTCGAGGCGGCCCTCGGCAAGCCGGTGGCGCATCTCTTCGTCTCGTTCAGCCCGCCCATCGCGGCCGCCTCCATCGCGCAGGTCCACAAGGCCCACATCCTCGACGTCGACGGCACCGAGCGGGTCCTGGCGATCAAGATCATGCGCCCGGGCGTGCGCGAGCGCTTCCAGCGCGACCTCCAGGTCATGCGGTTCATGGCCCGCGTGGTGCACGCCCTGTCGCCCAAGGCCGAGCGGCTGCGCCCCCGCGAGGTGGTGGAGATCCTCGCCCGCTCGGTGATGATGGAGATGGACTTCCGGCTCGAGGCGGCCGCGATGTCCGAGCTGGCGCAGAACACCAAGGACGACGCGGATTTCCGCGTGCCCAAGCCGGACTGGGAGCTGACCGCCCGGGACGTCCTGTCGAGCGAGTGGATCGAGGGCATCCGGCTCAACGACCACGCGGCCATCGTGGCGGCCGGGCACGATCCCAAGGCCCTCGGCCGGGCGGTGATCCAGTCCTTCCTGCGCCACGCCATCCGCGACGGCTTCTTCCACGCCGACATGCATCCCGGGAACCTGTTCGTCGACCCGACCGGCACCCTGGTGGCGGTGGATTTCGGCATCATGGGCCGGCTCGGGCACATGGAGCGCCGCTTCCTCGCCGAGATCCTGCTGGGCTTCATCCTGCGCGACTACAAGCGCGTGGCCCAGGTCCATTTCGAGGCCGGCTACGTGCCGGCGCACCATTCGGTGGAGGATTTCGCCCAGGCGATCCGGGCAATCGGCGAGCCGATCCACCAGCGCAAGGCCGACGAGATCTCGATGGCCAAGGTGCTCACCCTGCTGTTCGACATCACCGCGCTGTTCGACATGAGCACCCGCACCGAACTGGTGATGCTGCAGAAGACCATGGTGGTGGTCGAGGGCGTCGCCCGCTCCCTCGATCCCAAGCTCGACATGTGGACCGGGGCCGAGCCCGTGGTGCGTTCCTGGATCACGCGCAATCTCGGGCCCGTGGGACGCGTCGAGAGCCTGGGCCGCGCCGCCCTCACCATCACCGACGTGGTGTCGGACATCCCCGATCTCGCCCAGCGCCTGCGCCGCATCCTCGTGCGCCTCGACGAGGCCGGCTCCGGCGACGGCAATCGCCTCGACGCGTACGCCCGGTCCGAGCGCCGGCGCGCGATCTGGTCGACGGTGGCCCTGTGGGGCATCGCCATCGGTGCGCTGGTGATGGCGTTCCGGTAGCCTGCCTTGCAACGATCCGTCAGGCTCGCCTTCCGAAGGGTTCGACCATGCGCCGCCCGCTCCAGAACCGCCGCATCCTCCTCGTCATCGGCGGCGGCATCGCCGCCTACAAGGCGCTCGACCTGATCCGGCGCCTGCGCGAGCGCGGCGCGCAGGTGCGTCCGCTCCTGACCAAGGGTGCGCAGGAATTCGTGACGCCGCTGGCGGCGGCGGCGCTCGCGGGCGAGCGGGCCCATACCGACCTGTTCGACCGGGCCGAGGAGGCCGATATCGGGCACATCAAGCTGGCGCGGGATGCCGACGCCATCGTGGTCGCACCCGCCACCGCCAGCCTGATGGCCCGCATGGCCGCGGGCGATTCGTCCGACCTCGCCGCCACGGTACTGCTGGCCACCACCCTGCCGAT
>NZ_JAIEOF010000468.1 GCF_019750675.1 Methylobacterium sp. | reverse complement strand
GCCAAGTAGGCTCGACGCCAAGTAGGCGCCGTCCCGAGTAATTTCCGCGCCCGGTAGCGCTTGCGCCAGGTCGCGGCCGCGTCGAGCCGGGCTCCCTGCCGGATCGACCGTTTCGGGATCGTTTCCGGCGCTTCGTCGTTCGTGAACGGCGGATACCATGGCCGCGTGCCGGCGATCCGGCGCGAAGTCGGGACGATTCGAGATCTTGCAGCGAGGCGTCATGCCCCCATCCTTCGTGCGCCCCCCCGCGGGGCGCCGCGCTTTTCTCTCCGCGGGCCTCGGCGGCGCGGCCGCCGCCCTCGCGGTCCCGGCCCGGGCCCAGGGCGCCCCGGATCTCCGCTGGCGCCTCGCCTGTGCCTATCCGAAGAACCTCGACATCCTGTTCGGCGCCACCGAGATGCTCGCCCGCCTCGTCGCCGAGGCCACCGACGGACGCTTCCAGATCCAGCCCCTGGGACCGGGCGAGCCGGTGGCCGCCGCCGGCCTCCTCGACGCGGTCGCCGCCGGCACCGTCGAGATGGGTTACGGCCCGGCGGCGCTGGGCCTGGCCAAGGACCCGACCTTCGCGCTCGCCGGCGCCCTGCCCTTCGGCCTGAACGCCCGGGGCCAGGCCGCCTGGTGGCTCCAGGGCGGGGCCGCCGAACTGTTCGGGGAGATCTTCGCCAAGCACGGCCTCGTGGCGCTGCCGGCCGGCAACACCGGGGCCCAGATGGGCGGCTGGTTTCGCCGCGAGATCAAGACGGTGGCCGACCTCCAGGGCCTGAAGCTGCGGATCGGCGGCCTCGGGGGGCAGGTCCTGGCCAAGCTCGGGGCGGTGCCGCAGGCGACGCCGGGCCCGGAGATCTATGCCGCCCTGGAAACGAAGGCCATCGACGCCGCCGAATGGATCGGCCCCTACGACGACGAGAAGCTCGGCCTGCAGAAGGTCGCGCCGACCTATCATTATCCCGGGTTCTGGGAGGGCGGCTCGATGCTGCACGCCTGGTTCAACGCCGAGGCCTGGAAGGGCCTGCCGAAGGGCTATCGGGCGATCCTCCAGGCGGCCGCCGCCCAGGTCCATGCCGACGTCCAGGCCAAGTATGACGCGCGCAATCCGCGCGCCCTGCGCCGCCTCGTGGCCGGGGGGGCGCAGCTGCGTCCCTTCCCCCAGGAGGTGATGGAGGCCGCGCTCAAGGCCGCCAACGACGTCTATGCGGAGATCGGGGCCAAGAACGCCGACTTCAAGCGCGTTCACGAGGCCCTGAAGACCTTCCGGAACGAGGAGTACCTCTGGTTCCAGGTGGCGGAATACACCTACGACAACTTCATGATCCGCGCCCGCGCACGGGGCTGACCTGTCGACCCGGGACAGAAAAAAGGCCGCCCCGAAGAGCGGCCCGAAGTCTAGGGAGGAAACGCCCAAGGAGGGCAACGGGACCGCGACGCCATCGCGTTCCCGCAATGCACAATCTGATCCTCTCCCGGGGAAAAGCAAGGTGGTTAGGGCAGGGTCCCTGTCGCTTTTCGTGTCCGGCCGCACATTGAGCGGTTTCTGTCGCTAAAATGACGCATCCGCGGATCTCGCAAATGCTCGTGGGCAGAGCCGATGCCCTGGCGCGGTGAAGGCACCTTACGGCGTTGTTCGCGTTCAGGTTTCGCGACCGGGATTGCTGCGCTTCGCGCGGTCCGATCCTGCCGGAACGGCGGGGTTTGCATCCCGCGTCGAGCGCGTCGAGCGCTCTACTTTCCTCCTGATCCAAGAATTTCCTCTTGATCTAAGAAGCGATGGCGGACGATGGCGATTCAGGCGGGACGGATTCGGGTTCTCAAGGATGTCGAGCCCCGCGGGGACGGGCGCTACGTGCTCTACCTCCTGCAGCAGGCGAATCGCGCGCACGAAAACCCGGCGCTCGAACTGGCGATCGAGGAGGCCAACCGGCTCGGCCTGCCGGTGCTCGCCTGCTTCGGGCTGCTCGACGGCAAGAACGGCTTTCCCGAGGCCAATGCCCGGCACTACGCCTTCCTGCTCCAGGGGCTCGCCGACGCGGCCTCCGGCCTCGAGGCCCGGGGCATCGGCTTCTGCCTGCGCAAGGCCTCGCCCGCCCGGGTCGCCATCGATCTGGCCAAGGACGCCGCCCTCCTCGTCCTCGACCGGGGCTACCTCGCGATCCAGAAGGGCTGGTACGGCGAGATCGTGGAGGCCGTCGACGCCCGGATCGTGCAGGTCGAGGGCGACGTGGTGGTGCCGGTGGAGGTCGTCTCGACCAAGCATGAATATGCCGCCCGCACCCTGCGCCCGAAGCTGCACAAGCACCTCGACGACTACGTCGCGCCCCTGACCGCCCGCAAGGTGAAGCACGCGGCCGGGCGCGGCCTGCCGAAATCCGAGGTCGACATCGCCGACACGGCGGCGGTGCTGGCCGGCATGAGCCTCGACCGGATCGTCGGCCCGGTGCGGCGCTTCACCGGCGGCGAGACCGAGGCGCGCCGGCGCCTGAAAGCCTATCTCGAGGGCCAGTTCGCCAGTTACGGCAGCGACCGCAATCGGCCGGAGGCCGGGGCGGCCTCGCACATGAGCCCCTACCTGCATTTCGGGCAGATCTCGCCGGTGGAGATCGTGCGGGCGGTGCGGGCCGCCAAGGCCGGCGGCCGGGAGGACAAGGCGGCTTACGTCGAGGAGGTCGTCATCCGCCGCGAACTGGCGATGAACCACGTCCACTACACGGAGGGCTACGACGACTACGCGCGCGCCGTTCCCGAATGGGCCCGCAAGGTCCTGGCCGAGCATGCCGACGACCCGAGGCCGAAGACCTACACCGAGACCGAACTCGCGGAGGGCCGGACGCACGACGTCTACTGGAACGCCGCCCAGGCCGAGATGCGCGTGACCGGCTACATGCACAATCACCTGCGCATGTACTGGGGCAAGAAGATCCTCGAATGGTCGCCCAGCCCCGAGGAGGGCTTCGCCCGGACGCTCAGGCTCAACAACCGCTACTTCCTCGACGGCCGCGACGCGAACTCCTTCACCAACGTCGCCTGGGTCTACGGCCTGCACGACCGCCCCTGGGCCCGGCGCAAGATTTTTGGCACCGTGCGTTACCAGAGCGAGAATTCCCTGCGGAAGTTCGACGCCAAGGCCTACCTCAAGACCGTCGAGGCGCTGTGCCGCGCCGAAGCAGAGGACGAGGCCTGAGGCCCGCCGGGGCATGCCACTT
>NZ_JAIEOF010000240.1 GCF_019750675.1 Methylobacterium sp. | reverse complement strand
CAGATCGGCGGCGGCACCGTCTCGGTCTCCCTGGAGAACGCGCTCAGCCCCTTGAGCCCCACCGAGACCCGCAGCCTGCTGGGTCAGCGCTACACCATCCTCACCGCCACCGGCGGGGTCAGCGGGCGCTTCGACGTGTCGACGCCGCGCTACACCTTCATCGGCACGGACCTGTCCTACGGCGCCGGCACCGTCGACCTCTCTGTGGCGCGCAACGCCACCACCTTCGCGTCGATCGGCGCCAACCGGAACCAGGCCTCGGTCGGCGCAGCGGTGGAGGGGCTCGGGGCCGGCAACCGGATCTACGAGACGATCCTGGTCACCACCGATCCGGGCAGCGCCCGCGGCGCCTTCCAGTCCCTCTCCGGGGACATCCACGCGAGCCTCGTCTCGGCCGAGTTCGAGACCGCCTTCTTCGTGCGCGAGGCGATCCTCGACCGCCTGCGCTGGGGACCGACGCCGGGCTCCACGGAGGCCACCGATTACGGCCTGCTGCCGGCCACCTACACCGCGGACCTGCCGGGTCGGGCCGCGCCGGTCCCGATGCGGGTGGTGGATTCCCGCGTGTTCGGCGTCTGGGGCCAGGGCTTCGGCAGCTTCGGGCAGGCGCGAACGGACGGCAACGCCGTCAGCCTGTCGCGCCAGACCAGCGGATTCGTGCTCGGCGCCGATGCCAGGCTCGAGAACGGCATCCGGATCGGCGTCGCGGGGGGCTATTCCAACACGGGGCTCGATACGCCCGGCAGCCTGCAATCGGGCACCATCGAGAGCGGGTTCGGCGGCGTCTACGGCGGCTACGAGTTCGGGACGGTGTCGCTGCGCCTCGGGGCGGTCTACGCCGACAATTCGGCGCGCCTGCGCCGCAGCGTCGCCTTCGCCGGTCTGGCCGACAGCACGAGCGCGCGCACCGGCGGCGACACCATCCAGGGCTTCGGCGAACTCGGCTACCGCTTCGCCTTCGCGGGCCAGCCGGGTGCCGCACCGGGCGGTTTCGCGCTGGCCTACATCGAGCCCTTCGTGGGGGGCGCCCTCGTCAGCATCGGCCGGGATCGCCTGACCGAGACCGGCGGGTTCGCCGCGCTCACCGGCGCCGCCCAGACCTACGATATCGGCACCTCCACGGTGGGCCTGCGCGCCCAGGCGAGCCTCGACCTCGGCTTCGGCGCTCCGGTCTCGCTGCGCGGCCTCGTCGGCTATCGGCGCGCCTACGGCGACGTCGTGCCGAAGGCGCTCCTGGCCTTCGGCACCGGCCCGAGCTTCCTGACCGCCGGCCTGCCGATCGACCGGGACGCCCTCGTGGCGGAGGCCGGGCTCGACGTCCTCGTCGGCCGGGGCACCACCCTGGGCGTCGCGTATACCGGGCAGGTCGGTGACCGTGCCCAGGACCACGCGGTGAAGGGCAACTTCACCTACCGGTTCTGAGACGAACCCGATCGCGCACGCCGCCCCTGGTCCCCGGAGCACTCGGACCCGGACCAGGGGCGGTCTTTCGAACGATCGTCCCGCGCCGGGACCGGCCGGCGCGTGAAAGCCGGGAGCCCGATCAGGCGCGCCGGCACAGAACGGCGACATCGAGGTTTCCGACGAAATCCGGAATGACGTCGACGACATTGAGGTGCTTGGACCAGGCCCGGCACGTGTAGTCCTGGGTCTGCACCGTATGGCGACCGTAGGGGCCGTCGGAGATCTTTCCCGCGAGAGCCGGATCGATCAACCGATCGTCGAAGCCCGTCGTGGTCCAGTGGTGCCAGAAGTCCGGCCCGCGGAAGAACGACGACCAGGCGACGGAACGCGACCCGCCGAAGGTGATCAGCGCGACGCCTTCCGGCTTGAGGAGACGGCCGATCTCATCGAGCCAGGCGGCCTGCCCCTCGGCGGAAAGGTGCGTCATCACCGAGAGTCCGAAGATGCCGTCGAAGCTCCCCTCCGCGAAGGGCGTCGGCGGCAGGAGGGGCGTGGTGCGGAACTCGCCGCCGAGATACTCGCGGCACCAGGCGATGGTCTCGTCGTCGATGTCGGTTCCGCACACCCGCGCGGCATCCCATTCCTGAACGAAGTGGCGCGTGACCCGGCCGTGCCCGCAGCCCCAGTCGAGCACGGAGACGCCGTCGCGGTTCGCCACCCCGTAGCGGCCGAGGAGGCTCTCGATGGCCTTGAAGGCGCAATGGCTCGTGAATGTGACGCTCTGGTCGTTGGACCAGGTCTGCACGCGGGTCAGCTGGCTGCCGTCGCGGGGCAGCCCGATCCCGGCATCGAGACGGGTCGGGACGAAGACCCGCCGCCCCAGGATGTCGCCGACCTGGCGCCCGTCCAGGTCGAGGGGATTCCCGTTGTCGTACGCGAAGGTGAAGCTGAACGGATCGGAGCCCGGTTTGCAGGCGGGCAGATCGATGACCACCCTGAAGGACGAAAGGTGGGCGTTCGGCCAGTACCAGAAGTGCTTCCCGAAGGAGACCGAGGGCAGCGGATACTGGAATTCGTAGGCGACCCCGGGCCCAAAAATCACCCGCAGGGCACCGGGATCGCCCGCAGGCGGCAGGTGCTCGCCCGCGATGACGAGGCGGGCACCGTCGAAGCTCAGCCAGGGGGTTGCCTGGAACGGCAGGGAATGGACCGCGAGCACGTCGCGGGCCGTCAATCCGAACGGGTTGACGATGGGCGGGCGCGGCGGGACCGTAAGGCGCGCGAAGCACGCCTGGTCAGACGATCCCCACACCTCGACCGTGGTCTCGGCCGGGACGATCACGGGTGGCAGCTGGCACGTGAAGCGCACCAGACCCTCGACATGCGTGACCGGAACCGTCGCCCAATGGCGGCCGTCGCACCGCACCGTGACCCGGGAAGCGATCTTCTTGCCGGTGAAGGTGCCCACCAGCAGGTCGCCCGGATCGAGGCGCAGATCGAGCTCCCCCGACTCGGAAGCGACGATGCCGGTCTCGATCGAGGTCGGTGCCACCATGGTTCGGTCATTCCTTCGAGGGAGATCCGGCCGTGCGCAGTGCGCTTGAAGGAATTCTCCTATAAGGCGATTTTTTCTCGTAATTCAATAGATACGGTGATTCGCGCACATCCCGGTCGCGCGCCGATCTCCGGCTCGATCGGCCAAATCGGGTCGGCGACCGCGTGCAAAGCGCGTGCATGGG
>NZ_JAIEOF010000377.1 GCF_019750675.1 Methylobacterium sp. | reverse complement strand
TCGCCCGCGGGGCCGAGCACCTCGAGGTCGTCGATGTAGACCTCCAGCGTACCGGTGGGCAGGTCGGGGTTCTCGGTGCCGGCGGGGCGGGTGCGGACCCGGCCGTCGATGCGGATGACCCATTCCGAGCGCGCCGCGTTGGCGGCCTGGAAGGCCTTCGAATCCGAATCCACCACGCACTGGGTCAGGCCGTAATGGTCGCGCAGGTCGATGAACAGCACGCCGCCATGGTCGCGGATGCGGTGGCACCAGCCGGAGAGGCGGACGCTCTCGCCGACGTCGGACGGCCGGAGCGCCCCGCAGGTATGGGTCCGGTAACGGTGCATGGCGGGCTGCTGCATAACGGGCTGACGGATCACGGGCTTTGGGGATTGAGCGGCGCACCATTCACGCGGGGGAGGTGAAGTCAAGGCGACGGCGATGCGCGGGCGAGGCCTGAAGGCCGCCGAAACCCGGCGGATCCAGGCCCGGAACCCTTCCGGAATCACCCGGCGATTCCCATATCAGGCCTATGAATTCAAACGCTTTTTTCGATATTCTGCGGCAGGCCGGGGCGGCTCACGAGGCCGCTTCCGGGGCCGCGCCCGCGACGGGCGAGCGGCAGGAGGGCCGGTGGCGCGTCCTGCCCCTCGAGGGCACCTTCGAGATCGTCTACGAGGATTCGCGCGGGGCCTGGAGCACCCGGCGGGTCGAGGCGCGCGCGCTGAAGCTCGGGCCGGGCCGGACGCTCCTGGGCGGTATCGACCGGGGGCGGGGCGGCTACCGGGGCTTTCGCGCCGACCGCATCCGCCGGCTCACCGATCCGGCGAGCACCACGCGGATCGAGGCCGGCATTCTCGACTGGCTCCTGGCCCGGGCCGAGGCGCAGCGCCGGGAGCGCGCAGCCCAGATCCGGGCGCTCTCCGCGCGGCGCCGGCCGGTGAAGACGCGCGCCGGGCCGCGCGAGGTCGCCGCCTAGAGGTATTCGCGCTAGAGGTATTCGCGGCCTCGAATTCTGGTGACCGGGTCCGGCGTCCCTCGCCTGAGGCGAGAACCTTCGGTATAGCCGATTCTATGAATCTGATCGCCACCACTGCGGCCCTGGCCGAGGCCTGCACCCGCCTGTCCGCGCATCCCTTCGTGACCGTCGACACGGAGTTCATGCGCGAGACGACCTACTATCCGAAGCTCTGCCTCATCCAGATGGCATCGCCGGACGGCTCGGGCGTGCTCGTCGACCCGCTCTCGCCCGACCTCGACCTCGCGCCGTTCTTCGCGCTGATGGCCGACGAGGGCGTGGTGAAAGTGTTCCATTCCGCCCGCCAGGACCTGGAAATCATCTGGCTCCTCGGCGGCCTGCTGCCCCAGCCCTTCTTCGACACCCAGGTCGCCGCCATGGTCTGCGGCTACGGCGACTCGGTCTCCTACGAGCAGCTCGTCAACGACGTGGCCAAGGCCAAGATCGACAAGTCCTCGCGCTTCACCGACTGGTCGCGCCGGCCGCTCTCGGACGCGCAGCTGAGCTATGCCCTCTCGGACGTCACCCATCTGGTGAAGGTCTACGAGGTGCTGGCGGGTCAGCTCCTCTCCACCGACCGCGGCGAGTGGCTCGACGAGGAGATGAGCGTGCTCACCTCGCCGGAGACCTACAAGGCCGATCCCGCTTCCGCCTGGCGGCGCCTCGCCGGGCGGATGCGCAAGCCCCGCGAGATCGCCGTGCTGATGGAGGTCGCCGCCTGGCGCGAGCGCGAGGCCCAGAGCCGCAACGTGCCGCGCGGGCGCATCCTCAAGGACGAGGCGGTGATCGACGTCGCGACCTCGGCCCCGCGCAACGTCGAGGCGCTCGGCCGCCTGCGCTCGATCCCCGCCGGCTTCGAGCGCTCGCGCACCGGAACCGACATCCTGGCGGCGGTGGAGCGGGGTTTTGCCCGCGACCTCTCGGACATCGCGCTCCCCGAGCGCGCCCGCAGCCGCGGCGGCAACGGGGCCCTCGTCGAACTGCTCAAGGTCCTCTTGAAGGCCGTGTGCGAGACGGAGGGCGTCGCCCCGAAGATCATCGCCACGGTGGACGACCTCGAGGCCATCGCGGAGGACGACGCGGCGGACGTGGCCGTGCTGCACGGCTGGCGCCGGGCGCTGTTCGGCGAGAAGGCGCTCGCCCTCAAGGGCGGCCGCCTCGCCCTCTCGGCCGAGCGCGGCCGGGTGGTGGTGCGCGACCTGGCGTAGGTCCGGAGGCGTCCGTGGAGCTGAAGTGGCTGGAGGATTTCCTCAGCCTCGCCCAGACCCGCAGCTTCTCCCGCTCGGCGGAGGCCCGCCACGTCACCCAATCGGCCTTCAGCCGGCGCATCCGCGCCCTGGAACTCTGGCTCGGGGTGAGCCTCGTCGACCGCAGCACCTACCCGACCACCCTGACCCCGGAGGGGCGCCGCTTCCGCGACACCGCCGAGGAAAGCGTGCGGGTGCTCCTCGGGGCGAGGGCCGACCTGCGCGCCGGCCTCGATTCGGCCGAACCCGGGGTGCGCATCGCCGGCTTGCACACCCTCGCGCTGACGTTCTTCCCCGCTTGGTTCCGGACCCTGACCGCACGCACAGGACCGGTGGCGACGCGGCTCCAGCCGGACGATTTCCACGACTGCCTCCAGGCCCTGGTGGAGGGCGGCTCCGACTTCCTCCTGACCTTCCACCATCCGGGCGTGCCGATCCCCCTCGACCCGGAGCTCTATCCCCACCGGGTGGTCGGTGCCGATGCGCTGGTCGCGGTGCGGAGCCCGGCTCTGGCCGAGGGCGGGCCGCTCCCGCGCCTCGATTACGGACGCGATTCCTTCCTCGGCCGCGTCAGCCATCTCGCCGAGGCCGCGCTCGGCCTGCCGATGGGGCCGGTGGTCCATGCCAACCCCATGGCCGAGGCCCTGAAATGCATGGCGCTCGAAGGGCACGGCCTCGCCTTCGTGCCGCGCAGCCTCGTCGTCCGCGAACTCGCCGAGGGCCGCCTCGTCGTGGCCGGACCCGAAGTGCCCCTGGAGATCCGGCTCTACCGGAACGGCGCCAAGGCTCACGGAGCGAAGGCGCGCGCCGCCGTCGCGGCGATCTGGGCGGCGGCCGAGGCGGGTTAGTCCGAACCC
>NZ_JAIEOF010000139.1 GCF_019750675.1 Methylobacterium sp. | reverse complement strand
TGTGACTTTCAGCGGTAAGTGGCGGTGTTTCTTCAGCGTTCTATGGCGGTCGGCTGGCGGCTCAGCGTCCGATAGACGGTTGGCCGGGAAACGGAGAACAGCTCGGCGAGATCGCTGATCGCGTAGGTCCCGGTGTCGTGCATGCGCCGCAGTTCCTTCTGCTGCTTGTCGGAGAGCTTGGGCTTTTTGCCCCGCAATTTGCCCCGCGACCGGGCGATGGCCATGCCCTCGCGGGTGCGCAGCCGGATCAGGTCGGACTCGAACTCGGCGAAGGTCGCGAGGATGTTGAAGAACATCTTTCCCATCGGATCGGCCGGGTCATAGACGCTCGATCCCAGCGCCAGCTTGATCCCGCGTGCGACGAGCGCGTCGGCGATGCTGCGCGCATCCGGGACGGACCGGGCGAGACGATCGAGCTTGGGCACGACGAGGGTATCGCCGCTGCGCACGGCGGCGAGCGCCTGGTCGAGACCGGGGCGAGACCGGTTCGTACCGGTCAGGCCGTGATCGGTGTAAATCCGCTCAGGGACGACGCCGAGCTTTTCGAGGGCGGCCTTCTGCGCGGCGAGGTCCTGTTTGTCGGTGGAGCAGCGGGCGTAGCCAATCAGGGTCGTGGTCATGGCCAAAAGTGTACGCTAGCCCTCCCCTTAGTGATAGTTTTATCGTACCATTCATCTGAGACGGGGTTTCGCGTGGTTCTGCAACGAACCGGGTTCAAGCCGGCGCGCGTCCGCTGGACGATCCCCTTGCGGACACCCATGGCCGGCACGGGACGGTCGGGAGGGTCGGGAGGGTCGGGAGGGCGCCATGGTCGCTGTCACATTCCCGGGCGAGGAGCGGCACCGGCAGGCTCAGGCCCGGCTGGACATGCTGCGGCCCCACCTCGAGGAGGGCGTGCCCCTGACCCGCGCAGCCGCCGAGGCCGGCATCCCGCTTCGAACCGCCCAGCGCTGGCTGGCCCGCTACCGCGAGGACGGTCCGGCCGGACTCGGGCGCGGTGTTCGCCGGGATACCGGCGAGCGCCGCTTTCCCGCCGACCTCGTCGCCCTGATCGAGGGAATGGGCCTGAAGAGGCCGCGCGTCGGCGCCGCCACGATCCACCGCCGGATCGCTGCGATCGCCCGGGCTCAGAGTTGGCGCGTCCCTTCCTACGGCACGGTGCGCGCGATCCTCGCTCGCCTCGACCCTGCCTTGGTCACCCTCGCCCAGGATGGGCCGGCCGCCTTCCGCGACCGCTACGAGTTGATCCACCGCCATCGCGCCGCAGCGCCCAACGCGCTCTGGCAGGCCGACCACACCCTGCTCGACATCCTGATCCGCGACCAGGACGGCAAGCCCGTCCGGCCCTGGCTCACCACGGTGATCGACGACCATTCCCGTGCGATCGCCGGATACCTCGTGTTCGTCGGCGCGCCCTGCGTGCTCAACACCTGCCTCGCCCTGCGGCACGCGATCTGGCGCAAGGCCGATCCCGCCTGGCCGGTCTGCGGCATCCCGGACCTGCTTTACGTCGATCACGGCAGCGACTTCACCAGCCGTCATCTCGATCAGGTCGCCGCGGCCCTGCGCATCCGCATGGTCTACTCGGCGGTCGGACGACCCCAGGGACGGGGCAAGGTCGAGCGGCTGTTTCGAACTCTCAATACCGAGTTGCTGCCCGAACTGCCCGGCCACCTCGTCGGAAGCGCCCCGGCGAGCGCGCCGATGCTGTCGCTGGCGCAACTCGATGCCGCGGTCGGGGCCTTCATCGCCGGCACCTATCACGCCCGTCCCCACCGCGAGACCGGTCAAACGCCACTCGATGGCTGGCGGGGCGGAGGCTTCCTGCCGCGGCTGCCGGAGAGCCTGGAGGATCTCGATCTGCTGCTGGTGATGCTCGCCGCCCCGCGCCGGGTGCGGCGGGACGGCATTCGCTTCCAGGGACTGCGCTACGTCGCCCCGACGCTGGCCGCCTATGTCGGCGAGAGCATCACCCTACGCTACGATCCGCGCGACCTCTCGGAGATCCGGGTCTTCCACCGCGACGCCTTCCTGTGCCGGGCCGTCAGCGAGGAGCATGCGGGCGAGACCGTCACCCTCAAGGACATCGCGGCGGCGCGGCGTGCCCATCGCCAAGCCCTGCGCGCCACCATCACCGAGCGGGTCGCCCGGGTAGCGGACTTCCTGCCCCGGTCGGCGCTATCCGTGGCCCCGCCGGCCCGACGCGCTCGGCTGCGCCTTTATCGGGACGACGTGCCGTGAGGTCTGCGGCGGCCGGCGAGCGCGCGGGGCGGTTCATCGCCACCAAGGAGCATCGCCGCTTCACCGAGTTCGCCGACGCCGTGCGTCGGCACCGCTACATCGGTCTGTGCTACGGTCCGGCCGGTGTCGGCAAGACGCACTCGGCCCGGCGCTACGCCCGATGGGACATCGCCGAGCCGCTGCTGCTGACCTGGGGACCCCGGGCGCCTTCCGACGCCCAGGTCTACGCCGCGCTCGCCCGGAGCCGGAGCGTGTTCTACACGCCTGCGGTCAGCGCGCCGTTCCAGGTGCTGCGGGACGAGATCGCGCAGTTGATGACGCGCGCGGACATCTGCATCGACACGCATGTCCACCGGGACGAGATCGTCCGCACGGGTCTCACGGACCCGGCCGAGCTTCTGATCCTCGACGAGGCGGAGCGCCTCTCGACGGTGGCGCTGGAGCACGTGCGCGACCTATTCGACCGCACCGGCATCGGCGTGATCCTGATCGGCATGCCCGGGCTGGAGAAGCGCCTGGCGCGCTACCCACAGCTCTACAGCCGGATCGGCTTTGCCCACCACTACCGTCCCCTGCAGGGCGAGGAACTCTCCTTCGTCCTGACCCGGCACTGGCGGCAGTTCGGGCTGAGCCTGGACGAGGCGGACTTCACGGACGCTCAGGCGATGGCCTCGATCGCGCGGATCACCGGCGGCAACTTCCGGCTCTTGCAGCGGCTGTTCGTGCAGATCGAGCGCATCCTGACGATCAACGGCCTGCGCGTCATCACCGACGACGTGGTCGAGGCCGCCCGCAGCACCCTCGTCATCGGCGCCACATAAATCTGAGACAACACCGCCACTTATCGCTGAAAGTCACA
>NZ_JAIEOF010000158.1 GCF_019750675.1 Methylobacterium sp. | reverse complement strand
GAGTTTGGAAAAGGTTGTGGTGATGCGAGGTCGCAATTCGGTCGAGCTGGTCTCGGCGCTCGCGCAGTGCCGGACGGCGTTCATCGGGGTGGCCCTGATGAGCGGGCTGGTGAACGTGCTCTACCTCACGGGCTCGTTCTTCATGCTCGAGGTCTACGACCGCGTCATCCCGAGCCGCTCCGTGCCCACCCTCGTGGGCTTGTGCGTGCTCGCCCTGGTGCTCTACGGCTTCCAGGGGATGCTCGAGACCCTGCGCGCCCGCGTGCTCGCCCGGGTCGGCGCCGCCCTCGACGAATCCTTGAGCGGGCGCGTCTTCGACATCGTGGTGCGGGCGCCCCTCAAGGGCGCGGCACCGGGCGACGGGCTGCTGCCCTTGCGCGACCTCGATGCCCTGCGCAGCTTCCTCGGCGGCAGCGGGCCCGGCGCCTTCTTCGACCTGCCCTGGATGCCGGTCTACCTCGCCATCTGCTTCCTGTTCCATCCCCTCATCGGGGTCGCGGCGCTGGTGGGCGCCGGGGTGCTGGCGACGCTCGGCCTCCTCACCGACCGGGCCACCCGCGACCCCGCCCAGACCGCCACCGGCCACGGCCTGCGCCGCAACGGCCTGGCGGAAGCCGGGCGCCGCAACGCCGAGGTGCTGGCGGCACTCGGCATGCAGGCGCGCTTTGCCGACCGCTGGGGGCTCGCCAACGGCGACTACCGCCAGGCCCAGCAGCGCGCCTCCGACATCGCCGGCGGCTACGGCGCCGCATCCAAGGTCTTCCGCATGGCCCTGCAATCGGGCGTGCTGGCGCTCGGCGCCTACCTCGTCATCAACGGCCAGGCCAGTGCCGGCATCATCATCGCGTCCTCCATCCTGGTCGCCCGCGCGCTGGCCCCGGCCGAACTCGCCATCGCCAACTGGAAGGGCTTCGTCCAGGCCCGCCAGTCCTGGGCCCGCCTCTCCGAGCTCTTCGCCCGCATGCCGGCACCGGCCCAGCCCCACGCCCTGCCGGCGCCCTGCCGCTCCCTCCAGGTCGAGGGCATCGGCGTGGCCCCCCCCGGCACCCAGCGCCTCGTGGTCCAGGACGTGAGCTTCGTCCTCCAGGCCGGCCAGGGCTTAGGCGTCATCGGCCCCTCGGCCTCGGGCAAGTCGAGCCTGGTGCGGGCCCTCATCGGCGTCTGGCCGGCGGTGCGCGGCAAGGTCCGCCTCGACGGGGCGGCGCTGGACCAGTGGTCGGCCGACGACCTCGGGCCCCATCTCGGCTTCCTGCCCCAGGAGATCGAGCTGTTCGCCGGCACCGTCGCGCAGAACATCGCCCGCTTCGATCCGGCCGCCACCCCGGAGGCGGTGATCGCCGCCGCCCGCGCGGCCGGCGTGCACGACCTCATCTTACGCCTCTCGGAGGGCTACGACACCCGCATCGGCGAGGGCGGGGCGGGGCTGTCCGCCGGCCAGCGCCAGCGCATCGGCCTGGCCCGCGCCCTCTACGGCGACCCCTTCCTCGTCGTCCTCGACGAGCCCAACGCCAACCTCGACGCCGAGGGCGAGCACGCCCTCACGGGGGCGATCCTCGGGGTCCGCCGGCGCGGGGGCATCTGCATCGTCATCGCCCACCGGCCTTCCGCGCTCGCCGCCCTCGACCTCATCCTGATGATGGCCGACGGCCGCGCCCAGGCCTTCGGCCCCAAGGACGAGGTCCTGAAGCGCGTCCTGCGCCCGGCCTCCGTGCCGACGCCCCCCACCGCCCTGCAGGAGCGCGCCTGATGGCCATCGCCCTCGATCCCACCGTTCTTCCCGCGCTGGCCGGCCCGCGCCCCACCGCCCAGGGCTCGATCCGCCGCCACCTCGCGCTGAGCCTCGGCCTCGGCGTACTCCTCGTCGTCGGGGTCGGGGGCTGGGCGACCTTCACCCAGATCTCGGGCGCGGTGATCGCGCCGGGCCAGCTCGTGGTCGAGTCCGACGTCAAGAAGGTCCAGCACCCCACCGGCGGGGTGGTGGGCGAACTGCTGGTGCGCGAGGGCGCCCGGGTGCGAGCCGGCGACGTGCTCATCCGCCTCGACGAGACCCAGGTGCGGGCCAACCTCGACATCGTCCTCAAGGCCATGGACGAGCTCGCCGCGCGGCGTGCCCGCGACGAGGCCGAGCGCGACGGGGCCGCCGCCGTCACCTTCCCGCCCGAGCTCCTGGCGCGGCGCGACGCCGACCCGGGGGTCGCCCACCTGATCGAGGGCGAGAGCCGGCTGTTTGCCTCCCGCGTGGCCGCCCGCGAGGGCCAGAAGGCGCAGCTGCGCGAGCGCGTCCTGCAGCTGCGCGAGGAGATCAAGGGCCTGACCGAGCAGGTCGCGGCGAAAGCCCGCGAGGTCGGCTTCATCACCGGCGAGCTCGAGGGCGTGCGCGGGCTCTACGCCAAGAACCTCGTGCCGCTCGCCCGCGTCAACGCCCTGGAGCGGGACGCCGCCCGCCTCGACGGCGAGCGCGGCCAGCTCGTGGCCGCCACCGCCTCGGCGCGGGGCAAGATCGCCGAGACCGAGCTGCAGATCCTGCAGATCGACGGCGACATGCGCACCGAGACCGGCAAGGACTTGGCCGAGATCCGGGGCAAATGGTCGGAGTACCGCGAGAAGCGCGTGGCGGCCGAGGACCAGCTGAAGCGCGTCGAGATGCGCAGCCCGCAAGCCGGCGTCGTCCACCAGATGAGCGTGCACACGGTCGGCGGGCTGGTGACCCCGGCCGAGCCCGCCATGCTGATCGTGCCGGAGGCCGACCAGCTCGCCGTCGAGGTCAAGATCCAGCCCCAGGACATCGACAACGTCCGCCTCGACCAGGCGGCCACCTTACGCTTCCCGGCCTTCAACCAGCGCGTCACCCCGGAGATCGACGGGGTGGTCAGCCGCGTCTCGGCCGACGTCACCACCGACCCGAAGACGGGATTGAGCTACTACACCGCCCGCATCCGCGTGCCCGACGACCAGCGCCAGCGCTTGGGGGCCGCCCGCCTCGTGCCCGGCATGCCGGTGGAAAGCTTCATGCAGCTCGGCGACCGATCCGTGCTCAGCTACCTCGTCAAACCCCTCTCCGATCAGATCGC
>NZ_JAIEOF010000296.1 GCF_019750675.1 Methylobacterium sp. | reverse complement strand
GCCCGGGTCTGGGCCACGGGCTACGACTTTCCCGCCGTGCAGGAGGGCCGCGTCCGCAAGGAGGTGGTGCCCGATGCGAGGCCCTCGGGCACCCAGGGCTGGTGGATGAACACCCGCCGCGAGGCTTTTCGCGATCCGCGCGTGCGTGAGGCGATCGGCCTGTGTTTCGACTTCAACTGGTCGAACGCCAACCTGATGTACGGCGCCTACATCCGCACGGCCTCCTATTTCGAGAACTCGGACCTGAAGGCCACCGGCCGCCCCGGGCCGGAGGAACTGGCGCTCCTCGACCCGATGCGCGGCGATCTGCCGGCGGAGGTCTTCGGCGAGGCCTGGAGCCCGCCGAGTTCCGACGGTTCGGGCCAGGACCGCGCCCTCCTCAGCCGCGCCGTGGCGCTTCTGCGCGAGGCGGGCTGCACCCGCGACGGCGGCGTGATCCGCCTCCCCTCCGGCAAGCCGCTGGAAATCGAGTTCCTCGACAACGATCCGGTGTTCCAGCCGGTGACGCAGCCCTTCATCCGCAATCTCGGGCTGATCGGCATCCGTGCCAGCATCCGGCTGGTCGATCCCTCCCAGTATCAGGCCCGGGTCAAGGATTTCGATTTCGACCTCACAGCCCGCCGCTTCGCCGGCGGGCTCACGCCTGGCCCGGAACTCCGCGAAGCCTATGGCTCGCGCGCCGCGGGCACGCCCGGCTCGAACAACTTGGGCGGCATCGCGAGTCCCGCCATCGATGTGCTGATCGGCAAGGTGACGGAGGCGACCACGCGCGCCGACATGATCCATGCCGCGCGCGCCCTCGACCGGGTGCTGCGGGCCGGCCGCTACTGGGTGCCCATGTGGTACAAGGCCGACCACCGGCTGGCACTCTGGGACGTCTACGGCCGCCCGGTCCAGGGGCCGACCTACGACCTCGGCGCGCCGAACGTGTGGTGGTACGACGCCACCAAGGCCCGGCGCATCGGCCGAACCTGAGGGATATCCGTGCTCGGCTACATCCTCCGCCGCATCGCGCTCATGGTCCCCACCATCTTCGGGATCATGCTCATCACCTTCGTCATCGTGCAGTTCGCCCCCGGCGGCCCGGTGGAGCGGGTGCTGGCCCAGCTCCAGGGCCAGAACGAGGGCAGCCTGTCGCGGGTGACCGGCGGGGCCGGCGACCTCGGCGGCGCCGCGCGTAGTTCCGGCGGGGGCGAGGCCAGCGCCCGCTACCGAGGCGCGCAAGGGCTCGACCCGGCCTTCATCAAGAAGCTGGAACAGCAGTTCGGCTTCGACAAGCCGGCCCCCGAGCGCTTCGCGAAGATGATCTGGGACTACGTCCGGTTCGACTTCGGCAACAGCTATTTTCGCGACGTGTCGGTGCTGCAGCTGATCCGCGAGCGCCTGCCGGTTTCGATCTCGCTGGGCTTGTGGATGACGCTGATTTCCTACGCGATCTCGATTCCGCTGGGCATCCGCAAGGCGGTGCACGACGGCTCGCGCTTCGACCTCTGGACCTCGACCGTGGTCATCGTCGGCTACGCGATCCCGAGCTTCCTGTTCGGCATCGCCCTCATCATCCTGTTCGCGGGCGGCTCCTTCGTGCAGATCTTCCCGATCCGCGGCCTGACCAGCGAGAACTTCGAGTCCTTGAGCCTCTGGGGCAAGGCGGTCGACTACGCCTGGCACATGACGCTGCCACTCACCGCCCTGGTGCTCGGCGCCTTCGCGACCTCGACCCTCCTGACCAAGAATTCGTTCCTCGACGAGATCCGCAAGCAATATGTGCTCACCGCGCGGATGAAGGGCCTCTCCGAGCGCCGCGTGCTCTACGGCCACGTCTTCCGCAACGCCATGCTCATCGTCATCGCGGGCTTCCCGGCGGCCTTCATCTCGGCCTTCTTCACAGGCTCGCTGCTGATCGAGACGATCTTCTCCCTGGACGGGCTCGGACTCCTGTCCTTCACCTCCATCGTCGGGCGCGACTACCCCGTGGTCTTCGCGACCCTGTACATCTTCTCCCTGCTCGGGCTGGCGGTGAACCTGCTCTCCGACCTGATCTACACCTGGATCGACCCGCGCATCGACTTCTCGGCGCGGGCGACGTGACCGCCCTCCCCCTCGTCATCCGGCACGAGCACGCGGGCGACGCCGAAGCGATCGAGCGGCTCCATGCCCGCGCCTTCGGCCCCGGGCGCTTCGCCCGCACCGCCTATCGCCTGCGCGAGGGCACGGTGCCGGTGGCCGAGCTCTGCTTCACCGCCCTGGTGGCAACCTACCTCGTCGGGTCGGTCCGGGTGGGGCCGGCCGAGGCCGGCGGCAACCCGCTCCTGGTGCTCGGCCCCCTCACGGTCGATCCGAGCTTCGAGGGACGCGGCATCGGCGCCGCCCTGATGACGGCCTGCCTCGACGCGGCGACCGACGCCGGCCACGGCCTCGTCATCCTCATCGGGGACGCGCCCTACTACCGGCGCTTCGGCTTCGCGCCGATCCCGCCCGGGCGCCTCGTGCCGCCCTCCCCCGTCGATCCGGCCCGCTTCCTCTGGCGCGAGCTCGCGGCCGGCGCGACCGCGACGATCTCCGGGAACGTGACCGCCCTTCGCGGGCGTTGACCCCGCCGAGGGCGCCGCCCGGGCGCCGGCAGGGACCACACCCAGATGGATGATTCGGCGATCCGGCACGACACGATCACGGCCAACGGCGTCGCGCTCCACGTGGCCCGCCTCGGGCGTGGCCGCCCCCTGGTGCTGCTGCACGGCTGGCCGGAATTCTGGCTGACCTGGGAGCCGGTGATGCGGCGGCTCGCCGACCGCTTCGAACTGATCGCGCCGGACCTGCGCGGCTTCGGCGCCAGCGAGAAACCCGACCTCCGGCCCTCCGACAAGGCCGGCGCCGACGTGCATGCGGCCGACATCGTCGCCCTGCTCGATGCCCTCGGCATCGCCCGGGCCGGCATCGTCGGACACGATGTCGGGGCCTACGTGATCCAGGCCCTCGGCCGGAAGGCACCGGAGCGCCTGACCGGGCTGTTCACCTTCGACTGTCCGTATCCGGGCATCGGGCCGCGCCTCGCCGCCCCCGAGATGCTCGC
>NZ_JAIEOF010000396.1 GCF_019750675.1 Methylobacterium sp. | reverse complement strand
CTCGTCTACGAGCGCATGGCCGAGCGTCCGGCCACCCTGTACGGATCGGGGGCGGGCTCCAACTACCAGGCCCAGGGTCTCAAGCTCTCGAAGCACTTCGCCTGAAGCCCCGCGCGCCGAATCGGGCGTTTTGCAGTGCGAGACGCACCGCGATGCGGATGACGCATGTCTTGTGGATTGCGGGGACAGCGCCGCGAACCGTGATCGGGGCGGTGGCGATCCAAGACCTGACGGGCCCGCGTCAAGATCTCGATCGACGATTCGCTGGTATTGCAGCGGCTTAACACCCGCGAACCATCCCCGCACCGAGCATCGCCCAGGGCTTGCTGGTTCCGAGGCGCGTAAACGGACGACGCCCGCCCCTTAATCCCGGAAAATGGGATCTGGTGACTGAATTATTCTGCTTGCACGCATATCTGGTATACCAAATAATGCATACATGCGGCCCTGGATTTTTGGCGTCGCAGCGTCACCCCACGCCAGCGGGGCGCGAAATTGCAAGATAATTCGAATTCGGCATAACAACACGAAACACAGAATCAAATACGGGAGAAAGCTCATGGCCCTGACCGCTGCCGCGCCCCCAACGGCGAAACCGACCGTCAATCGATGGCTGCAACTTGTTCTCGGCGTGGCCTGCATGGTCGCGGCGGCGAATATTCAATACGCCTGGACCCTCTTCGTTCCGGAAATCCAGAAAACCTTCGGCTGGGATCGCGCCGCGATCCAGGTCGCCTTCACGATCTTCGTCGTGGTGCAGACTTGGCTGACGCCAATCGAGGGTTACTTCATCGACAAGTACGGCCCGAGCCGGGTGGTGATGTTCGGCGGCCTGATGACGGGTCTGGCCTGGATCATCAACTCCTACGCCACCTCGCTCACCGGCTTCTACATGGGCTCGGTGGCCGGCGGCATCGGCGTCGGCTGCGTCTACGCCACCTGCATCAACAACGCCTTGAAGTGGTTCCCGGACAAGCGCGGCCTCGCGGTCGGCCTGACGGCGGGCGGCTACGGCGCCGGCTCGGCCCTGACGATCATTCCGATCGCCAACATGATCTCCCAGGGCAGCTACGCCCAGGCGTTCTTCGTCTTCGGCCTGATCCAGGGCGGCATCATCATGCTAGCGGCCATCGGCCTGCGCGGTCCGGCCAAGGGCGAGGTCGTCTACTCGACCAAGGTGCTGCAGACCCGCCGCGACTACACCCTGCGTGAAGCCCTGCGCACGCCGGTGTTCTGGGTGATGCTGCTGATGTTCACCTGCACGGTCACCGGCGGCCTGATGGCGGTGGCCCAGCTCGGCGTCATCGCGCAGGATCTCGGCGTCAAGGAATTCCAGGTCAACCTGTACTTCTTCGCCATGGCGGCCCTGCCCTTCGCGCTGATGCTCGACCGGGTGATGAACGGCATCTCGCGCCCGCTCTTCGGCTACATCTCGGACCGGATCGGCCGCGAGAAGACGATGTTCATCGCCTTCTCGATGGAAGGCATCGGCATCGTGGCGCTCGGCTACTTCGGCACCAACCCGTGGGCCTTCGTGATCCTCTCGGGCATCGTGTTCCTGGCCTGGGGCGAGGTCTACTCGCTGTTCAGCGCCACGGCCGCCGACACCTTCGGCTCCAAGCACATCGGCAAGATCTACGGCGTGCTCTACTGCGCCAAGGGTTTCGCGGCCCTGTTCGTCCCCGTGGGCAACCTGCTCATGCAGGCCACCGGCACCTGGGCCACCGTGCTCTACACCGTGGCGGTGATGGATCTGATCGCGGCCTTCCTGGCCCTGGCGGTGCTCCGGCCCATGCTCAAGCGGCACCACGCCGCGCAGGGGAACGTCCAGCCCGCCGGCGTCCTCGCCCACGCCTGAGCCCGGCGCCCGCCCCCGCCACACGGAGGGCGGGCCCATAGAGGGGATCGCCCTCCCGAGACCCGACAGCCCCGCGCCGGATTCCATTCCGGAGCGGGGCTGTCGATGCCAGAGGTCCACGGCCGGACAACGCGCCCGCTCCAGAGCCGACGCCTCCCGGGGGCCGGGGGCGGGCGAGGCAGGCCCGCGGACCCGGCGGCATCCAGCAGAATGGCATGGCGCAACGCCGCTGGAATTCCTGTCGGCCCCTCATTCGGCGAGCCGGTGACCCTTTCGGCGAATGACACGTCAGCGACCGTCCGCCCTCCCTGCGCCGAAGGGTTCCGAGATGATCCTCTCCATCCTCATCGCCTTGGTCAGCATTCCCTTCGCGGGCATCGTCCTGCGCACCGCGGACTTCAACCGCGACGTCTTCGCCGTGCTCTACGTTTCGTCCCTGGGCCTCGTCCTCTCGGCGATTCTGCTCGCGAGCGGCTACTACCTGCTCCCGCTCCTGCCGGTCGTGGCCGACCCGCCGCCCCGTTGAGTCCGCCGCCCCACCACGCGCTCGGGCGAGATACGTTCGACGAAACGAAAAAATCCGTGCCGGAGCCGTGCACCAATAGCATGACCGCACTGCGGTATGTGGCATACCAAATTTCATGGTGCGGTGCGATACACACTTATCGCAACGCCACAGGGGTCTCCGCCATGATCGCTCTGTTTGTTCTCGGCCTCGCCGCCGTCGCCGTGGGTCCGATGCTGGCCCTTCTCACCGACGACGCCGCGCCTTCGACAGCCGATACGGGTTCGGCCGGCATGTTCGTCGCCCTCAACGACAACGCCCGCAGCGAAGCCCGCCGCGCCGCCTGATCCATCCGTCCGACGGATTCGGCTTCGTTCGACCCGCCCGACAGCGTCGCGGCGGGTCTTTTCATGGGCCGGCCCCTTCCTCGAACGTTGCTTGAGGGGAAGCACGCGCCGCGTGGACCTAGGGGGAGCGCGCGGGACGTGCCGCTGCGGTCCGGGGCGCGCGAGCAGGCTTCGCCACGGGCCGCTCTTCCAGGCCGCCGGTTCCGCTGCCGTCGTCGAGAGCCGGGATCAGGTCGAGGCT
>NZ_JAIEOF010000192.1 GCF_019750675.1 Methylobacterium sp. | reverse complement strand
CCACTTTCTCAGGACCCCCTTTCTCAGGGTCCCCTTGCCTGAACCCCCGCCGCACCGCCTCGCCCGAGTTTCTGCCCCGAGCCCCGGACCGCATGCCCCCCGCCCGTCCCCCGAAGGTGCTGCGCGTCGAGGTTCCCAAGGCCATGCTGCGCCTGCGCGGGGCCACCCGCGATGCGTTCGGGCTGTGGCGCCACCGCCTGCTGTTCCTCGTCGGCGGCATCGGCGTCGGCCTCGCCGCCGTGCTGATGGCGGAGCTGGCCGACGCGGCGCAAGGGGGCTTCCGGCGGGTGCTCGGCCTCTCGCCCCTGGTGGCCCTCGGCCTGACGCCCCTCGGGTTCGCCCTCTGCGCCTGGCTCGCCCGCGACGTCTTTCCGAACGCGCAGGGGTCGGGCATCCCCCAGGTGATCGCGGCGCGCCAGACTGGGCGGCTCGCCCTGCGCCGGTCCCTGGTCTCCCTGCGGGTCGCGGCGGGCAAGATCGTGGTGATGAGTCTCGGCCTGCTGTTCGGCGCCTCCACGGGACGCGAGGGGCCGACGGTGCAGGTCGGGGCCGCGATCATGGCGGCGGCCGGACACCTCACGCCGGAGCGGGTGCCGGGCCTGATCCTCGCCGGCGGTGCGGCCGGCGTGGCGGCGGCCTTCAACACGCCGCTCGCCGGCATCGTCTTCGGCATCGAGGAGCTCGGCCGGGCCTACGAGGCTCGCACGGGCGGGCTCATCGTCGCCGCCATCGTGGCGGCCGGCCTCACCGCGATGGCGCTGACCGGCAACTACACCTATTTCGGCACCGCCAGCGCCGCCCTGCCCTTCGGGCCGGGCTGGATCGCCGTGCCGGTGCTCGGGGCGCTGGGGGGCCTGGCCGGCGGCGGCTTCTCCCGCATCGTCATCCTGTTCGCGCGCGGCCTGCCCGGGCGCCTCGGGGGCGCCATCGCCGCCCGGCCGATCGCCTTCGCGGCGGCCTGCGGCCTCGGGGTCGCCCTCTGCGGCCTCGCCTCGGGCGGCACGGTCTACGGCACCGGCTACGAGGAGGCGCGCACCCTCCTGCACGGCACGGCGGACCCGCATCCCGACTTCGCGCCCCTGAAGTTTCTCGCCACCCTGCTGTCGGCGATCAGCGGTATTCCCGGCGGCCTGTTCGCCCCCTCGCTCAGCGTCGGGGCCGGTCTCGGGGCCGCCCTGCACGGCTGGTTCTCCGGCGTGCCGGTGGCAGCCCTGGTGCTCATCGGCATGGTCGCCTACCTGACCGGTGCCCTGCAGGCGCCGATTACCGCCTTCGTCATCGTCACCGAGATGACCCAGGACCACGCCCTGATGATCCCCCTCATGGTGGCGGCGCTGATCGCCGACGCGGTCTCCAAGGTGGTCTGCCGCGAGGGGCTCTACCACGCCCTGGCGCACATCCTCCTGGAGCGGGCCGGAACCGACGCCCGTCCGGCGGCACCGGCACCGGCGACGCCCCCCGGACCCGCTGCGTAAAACAGCCGAGCTTGGGCGGAACGCTTGCGTCCCCAGGTGGTTATCGGTCGGTTCCGCGATCTGGAGTGTTGCGCATGACCCTGTTGAAATGGGCCCTCATCTGTTTCGTGATCTCCCTCATCGCGGGCGGCCTCGGCTTCACCGGTATCGCCTCGGGCGCCGGCTCCCTGGCCCGCATCCTGTTCGGCCTGTTCCTGCTGGTGGCCATCGTCATCGTGGTCGTCGCCTTCGCCATCGGGCAGGCGGTGTTCTAGGGCCGCGCCGATGCCGGAGCGGATCGCCCTCGTCACCGGAGCGACTTCCGGCATCGGCACGGAGACGGCCCTCGGCCTCGCGCGGGCGGGGTTCCGCGTCGGCCTCGTGGGCCGGGATGCCGACCGGACCGGCCGGGCCGCCGCCCGGATCCGGGAGGCCGTGCCCGGTGCCGTGATCGACGGCTTCGTCGCCGACCTCGCGTCGCAGGCCGAGATTCGCCGCCTCGCGGCAGCGGTGCGGGAGCGATATCCACGCCTCCACGTGCTCGTGAACAATGCCGGCGCGATCTTCGACCGACACGCCACGACGGTGGACGGCATCGAGCGCACCTGGGCGCTCGATCATCTCGCCTACCTGCAGCTCAGCCTCGAGCTTCTCGATCTCCTGAAGGCCGCCGCACCGGCCCGCATCGTCAGCGTCGCCTCGACGGCGCACCGGCGCGGCCGCATCGCCTTCGACGATATCGGCCATGCCCGGGACTACAGCGCGATCACGGCCTATTCCCAGGCCAAGCTCGGCAACGTGCTGTTCAGCGCCGCCCTCGCCCGGCGGCTGGCCGGCAGCGGCGTCACCAGCAACGCCCTGCATCCCGGCGTCATCGCCAGCGGGTTCGCGTCCGGGACCGGAGGCTGGTTCGGCTTCGGCTGGCGGTTGATCCGGCCCTTCCTGTCGAAGCCCGAGGATGGCGCCAGGACCTCCATCCACCTCGCGACCTCTCCCGAGGTGGAGGGCGTCACGGGACTCTATTTCGACCGCTGCAAGCCGGTCGCGCCGTCGAGCCGGGGTCGGGACGAAGCCCTGCAGGAACGCGTCTGGGCCCTGAGCCTGACGCAACTCGGCCTGACCGAGCCGGTCCGGTGAGTCACGGGTACAGAGCCCGCGACGAGCGGAGCGCCGCGCGATCCTCCGGCAGGCATGACGGGTTGAAAACGTTTTCATGCACTGCGCGCATACCCCCTCCCACATGGAAGCGATTGCATGGTGCGGTGCGAAATGGCATTTCATCGCCATGCACCGCGGCGATGGCGTCGCCGCGGTGTGCCCTTCTTGGGCGTTTCCTCCCTAGACTTCGGGCCGCTCCCTCACCGGGGCGGCCTTTTTTCTGTCCGGGACCGGCGTTTTATCCGGCCTATGACGCTCCGACAAGCAAAATTGTGCGCAATCGCACATCATTTCGAGGATGTGATCCTGCGCCGGCGCAACGCACGCCG
>NZ_JAIEOF010000314.1 GCF_019750675.1 Methylobacterium sp. | reverse complement strand
CCGGCGCTCGTCGGAAACACCGCCAACCTCGTCGATACCTCGGGGAAGACGCTCGCCTCCGACCCGACCCGGCCGCAGTTCCTCTACACGGCGCTGACCGGGGACAACCGGACCTTCGGGGCGGCGAGCGGGATCGGGGGCGTGAACGCGCCCTACAGTTCCAGCGTTCAGACTTTCGCCCAGCGCATCATCGACGCGCAGGGTGCCGGTGCCGCCACCGCCCAGAGCCTCGACGAGGGCCAGGGCATCGCCCTGGCGACGGCCCAGTCGCGCGTCGCCTCCACCTCCGGCGTGAGCATCGACGAGGAGATGTCGAAGCTCGTGCAGCTCCAGACCGCCTACAGCGCCAATGCGCGGGTGCTCACCGCCGCCCGCGACCTCCTCGACACCCTGCTGCGGATCTAAGGTGCCGCCCGCCATGCGCCCACACCCTGCGAGGTCCCGATGAGCATCGCGCCCTTCAACGCCAGTACCTACGTGGGCGACCGCAACACCGCCAATCTGGTCGGGTTGAAGGGGCGCCTGGATACGCTGACGAACCAGCTCGCCAGCGGCAAGACGGCCACGACCTATGGCGGCCTCGGCGTCGGGCGGACCACCAGCCTCAGCGCGCACGCGGCCCTCTCCGCCCTGGACGGCTACGACGCCGCCATCACGGGGGCGACCACCCGCGTCGCCCTCGCCAACTCCAGCGTGACGCAGGTCAACACCCTCGGTGCCACGCTTCAGCGCTCTCTCACCGCCAGCAACGCGTCCACCGCCACCGACACGTCCAAGATCGCGCGCGACAGCCTGGATGCCGCCATCGATGCCCTGAACGTCGATCTCGGCGGACAGTATATCTTCGGCGGCCGCGCCACCGATTCCCCGCCGGTGGCCGCCACGGACGCGATCCTGAACGGAGAGCCCGCCGCAGGCCGCGACGGTTTGAAGACCCTGATCGCCGAGCAGAAGGCGGCCGATCTCGGCGTGAACGCCAACGGGCGCATCGGCGCGAGCGCCGCCGGCGCGGTGGTAACCCTCAGCGAGGAGGGCGCCGGCGTGGCCGGCACCGAGGCGCGCGCGAATTTCGGGTTCCGGCTCCTCTCGGCCACCAGCTCCAACACCGCCGGGATCACCGCCGGCACGACGACCAAAGCCACCAGCCCCGACGTGACCTTCACGATGGCGGCCGCACCCGCCGGGGGTGACCGCATCCGGGTCGCCGTCAACCAGCCGGACGGCAGCCAGAGCTTCGTCGACCTGACCGCCCGGGCCTCCGCGGCGACGGGGGATGCCGACGCGATGCCGGTCTTCGCGACCGCCGCCGAAGCGCAGACCTACCTGAACGACCGCTTCGAGGGCGTCCCCGTCGCCAGCATCCAGGGGCCGGCCGCCCTCGACCTTCAGGCGAATTTCGGCACTGGGACACCGGCCTCGCTGACCCTCGGCATCACCGGTACGCCGAAGGCCGGCGACACCGTGACGATCAACCTGGCCCTGCGCGACGGCACGACCCAGAGCCTCACCCTGACAGCCCGCGCGAGCGCGGACGCGACCTCGACCACCGATTTCGCCCTCACCGGCGATATCGCCGCGAACCTGTCGAACGCCGTCAACAATGCCCTGAAGGCTGCCGCCACGACGACCCTGAGCGCGAGTTCGGCCTCCCGCGCCACGCAGGACTTCTTCGCGGGCTCGGCCTCGCCCGGGCTCGCCCCGCGCCGGGTCGAGGGCGACGGCTATGCCGGGCAGGCCAGCGACACGACGGTGATCTGGTACACCGGCGACGACACGGCCGCCGATCCGCGCGCCACCGCCACGGCGCAGGTCAGCGCCACCCGGGTGCTCAACATCGGCGTACAGGCCAACGAGGCGCCGATCCGCGCCGTCCTGTCGGGGCTCGCGATGGTCGCCGCGGAATCCAGCGCCGGCGGCGCGGCCGGAACGCCGGGGGCCCAGCACGTCAACGCGCTCGCCGACCGTGCCCGAAACCTCCTCGTGTCCGACACGGCCAAGGACGGCGTGCCCGGCATCGCGGCCGATCTCGGCCTCGCGTCGAGCACGCTTGCCAACACCAAGGCGTCGAACCGGGAGAGCCGCACCGCGCTGGAAGGCTCCCTCGACGGGGTCGATACGGTCTCTGCGGAGTCCGTCACCGCGCAGCTTCTGCAACTGCAGACGCAACTCCAGGCGAGCTACCAGGTGACCTCCATGCTGTCGAAGCTGACCCTGGTGAACTATCTCGGTTGACACCGGATCTTGATGAGCCCGACTCATCGAGGTCCGCCCGCGCGACGGCGCGACGGCGCGGCGGCGGTCGTCCGCCGGACCTCAGTGAGGCTGACTTATGGGTCAGGCTCACCGAGACTCGCTTTAAGCCCGCATCCGGGTGGCTTTGCGCGCCGCGCGAGATGGCCTAACCCTGGGGCGACACCATCCCCGGGGAGCCCGCACCATGAACCCTGCGATCCGTGCCGGCTTGATCTGCGCCGTGCTCTTCGGTGCCGGGCCCGCCCGCGCCGCGGAGCGACCGGTGCCGCAGCCGCAGCGGGAAGCGATGCTGCCCTGTCCGAGGCTGGGACCCGGCTTCGTGCGGACTCCGGGTTCGGCGACCTGCGTGCGGGTCAGTGGCCGTGCGGTGGCCGGGGTCGATCTCGGCACGCAGCATTCCGGCCCCGTCACGGCGGGCCAGCTCTCCATCGACACCCGCAGCGAATCGGATCTCGGCCCCGTGCGCGCCTTCGTGCGCATGGGACACGGCCGACCCTGAGCGGACGAAGCTGCGGCCGCCACCGTCGCGGAATTCGCGCGGGGCGCGCCGCCGCTCAAAGGTTGCGGGACAGGACCAGGGGCTGGCTGCGGGCGACGCCGCTGCGGCCATAGGGGGAGGGGCCTTGCGAGGGCCGGCCGTAGACCGTCGGCGTCCGCGCGCGGTTCATTTCGT
>NZ_JAIEOF010000219.1 GCF_019750675.1 Methylobacterium sp. | reverse complement strand
GCGAGCCAATTCGCGATGGCGGCGTCGTAGGCGGCGGTTCGCGCATAGGCCTTCTGGGCGAGGCGGCGCCGGGTGCGCTCGCCGAGCGACCCGCCCTGGGCTTCGAGTTCGGCGAGCACGGCGGCGTAGTCGCCCACGTCGACCACGACCGCGACGTCGACGTGGTTCTTCGAGGCGGCGCGGATCATGGCCGGACCGCCGATATCGATGTTCTCGACGCAATCGTCGTAGCCGGCGCCCTTCGCCACCGTCTCCTCGAAGGGATAGAGGTTGACCACCAGCAGGTCGATCGCGCGGATGCCGTGGGCGGCCAGCGCCGCCTGATGCTCCGGGTTGCCGCGCACGGCGAGCAGTCCGCCGTGGATGCCGGGGTGCAGCGTCTTCACGCGACCGTCCATCATCTCGGGAAAGCCGGTGAGGTCGGCGACCTCCGCGACGGTGAGCCCGGCCGCGCGCAGGGCCTTGTGCGTCCCACCCGTGGAGACCAGCGCGATGCCGAGGCGGTCGAGGGCGGTGGCGAACTCGACGAGGCCGGCCTTGTCGGAGACGGAGAGGAGTGCGCGGTTAACCCGCACCTGGTCATGCGACATGGCGTTTCGTCCGGGGCAAAATACGAAGGAACTGCGACGATGGAACTCGTGCGCGCCTACCACGAAATGGTGCGCTGCGGCCAGCCGCCCGTCAGCCGCCCGGATTCTGGGACCGGGCGAAGCCCCAGCGGACGCGGGTATCGTCCGCGACGGAGAGGTAGATCACGATCTGATCGGTGCGCCGTGCGCCGGTGAGCCCGGCGAAGTAGACGCTCTCCTCCAGGGCGATCTCGCCGCCCTCGGCACCGAAGTGCCAGACCTCGCCGATGGGCAGGCTGAGCTCGATGCGGCCGTCGTCCAATCCGCGCGCCGCGATGGCCGGGTGCAGGTGGAAGCGGACCGCGACCTCCTGGCGCCGGACCTTGCCGCGCTTCGGGCCCACGCTGCGCACGAAGGCGTCCTCGCCCTCGAGCACCTGGCCACTGGCCGCGAGGCGCCAGCGGCGCTCGTGGATCACCCCGAAATCGTGGGCATATCCGTCGTGGCGCGCGGCCAGGATGCTGGCACCGTCCTCGCTGGTCCGCTCCGACTTCACCGCGCGGGGCCCGCGCAGGATCACCGGGCCGATCCGGTGCGAGAGCCAACGCACCGCCCAGCGCTCGTACCAGGCGCCGCCACCGACCAGGAACCGGCAGGAGGAAGTGTCGGCGACGGTCGCGGTCGAGTGGGCGGCGGTGCTGCGGGCCAGCCGGCGCAGTTCCGGGCCGCTCGCCGGCAATCCGCAATTGATGACGATGCGCTGCGGGCCGCTCGACATCTCGAAGGACAGGCAGCCGGCCCCGGCATTGATCGAATCGGGAAGGGGCGGCGGCGCGCCGACATCGGCCACCACGAGGACCCGGCCGCCTTCCATGCGCTCGTAGCCGGAATTCGGCGCGTGCATCATCGGCTGGGCCAGGGCGCCGTCATAGACCAGCAGCGTGGCCAAATGATCGGCGGCCGTCGCGCCCATGCCGTTGAAGTGGCTGAGCGAAGCATCGGGATGCCGGAGCAGCCTCAGCAGCGGCAGCATCCGGTCGATGGCATGCAGGAGGGCATCCGGCGGATCGACGCTGCGCGAGAGGAAGCTCTGGCGCAGGGGCAGCAGATCGAGGAGCAGCTCCATCGCGAAGCGCGGGTCGCGGCTGCGGTGGCCGCCGTCCCGCAGAATCTGCCGGTCGAGTTCGCGCACAAGGATGCGGGTGGAGCGCCGGAGGATGGGCTGGATGCCCTCGCAGCACAGGCCCGCATAGCAGAGGGCCACGGCGGCAAGGAGCCGGGTCTGGGGCGAGATGCCCCGGCGCAGGTCGCCCTCGAGTTCGCGGGCTGCCTTGCCGAGGGCCTTCAGAAAGGACTGGTAGAAGACGTGGTCCGCGCCCTCGAGCACCAGGGGAGACTGACACAGGAACGAGATGAGGCGCCGCGCCGCCACCGGCGTCGGCCGGGCGAGTGCGGTGTCGCCGCGTCCGGCGACGAAGTCGGCGACGAAGGCACGGGCATTGGCGCGCGCCAGCGCCGTGTCGGCGGCGCGCAGGTGGCGCAGCCAGCCGAAGCCGTAGAGGATGTCGGCCCATTCCTGCGAGGGCGGCGCGTAATCGAAGGGCGAGCGTCCGCTCACCGACAGCGAGCGCCCGGCGAACACGAACAGGCCGGCATAGATGTCGTCCGCGAAGGTGGCGTCGCTGGTGCGCAGGTCGTGCGGCGCGATCACGAGGCCGGTCACCCGGGCACGGGCGAGGATGTCGGGCCGGCCGGTCAGGCGCGCATAGGTATCGCGCACGGACCGCGTGATCTCGCGCCCGATGAGCCGGTAGAAACGCCAGCGATCAGCTCCCCAGCGCACGCGTTCTCCCCTTCCGGCGCCGAGCCCGACCGCCGGATCTCACGCCGGATGCCGCTTCTCGAAGCGAGACCGTCGATCCGAGTGCGCGGTTAACCGCAAATCCGACGCTCCGTCCATGCTCGGACGCGCTCATTCGGCGGCTCCCGCCGACGCCGCGACCGTTCGCACTGGCTTGGGCGCCCTGGCCTCCGAGGCCCTGAGGGCTTTCCAGCTGTTGGGCTGCGCCACGAAGGCCCGGAGGGCGGCGGTGTTAGCGGCGGCCTCGTCCGGGGACAGGTCGGTTCGCGAGGCGGCCTCCGCATCGGCGAACTTGCCCTGGAGCCCGAGGACCAGCGCCAGGTTCTGCCGAACCCGCGCATCGGCTCGGGGCTGGGCGACCGCGCGGCGCAGGGTCTCCTCGGCCTGCGGCAATTGTCGGCCCAGCGCGTAGGACAGGCCGAGATTCGAGAGAATCAGGGGGTCGTCGGGCTGGATCTTCAGGGCCGCCTCGTAGAACCCCTGCGCGCGGGCATG
>NZ_JAIEOF010000018.1 GCF_019750675.1 Methylobacterium sp. | reverse complement strand
CATGCCCGCGCGCAGGGGTTCTACGAGGCGGCCCTGAAGATCCAGCCCGACGACCCCCTGATTCTCTCGAATCTCGGTCTGTCCTACGCGCTGGGCCGACAATTGCCGCAGGCCGAGGAGACCCTGCGCCGCGCGGTCGCCCAGCCCCGCGCCGATGCGCGGGTTCGGCAGAACCTGGCGCTGGTCCTCGGGCTCCAGGGCAAGTTCGCCGATGCCGAGGCCGCCTCGCGAACCGACCTGTCCGCGGACGAGGCCGCCGCGAACACCGCCGCCCTCCGGGCCTTCGTGGCGCAGCCCAACAGCTGGAAAGCCCTCAAGGCCTCGGAAGCCAGGGCGCCCAAGCCTGTGCGAACGGTCGCAGCGTCGGCCGGAGCCGCCGAATGAGCGCGTCCGAGCATGGACGTAGCGCCGGATTTGCGGTTAACCGCGCACTCGGATCAACGGTCTCGCTTCGAGAAGCGGCATCCGGCGTGAGGTCCGGCGATCGGGTTCGGCGCCGGAAGGGGAGAACGCGTGCGCTGGGGAGCTGATCGCTGGCGTTTCTACCGGCTCATCGGGCGCGAGATCACGCGGTCCGTGCGCGATACCTATGCGCGCCTGACCGGCCGGCCCGACATCCTCGCCCGTGCCCGGGTGACCGGCCTCGTGATCGCGCCGCACGACCTGCGCACCAGCGACGCCACCTTCGCGGACGACATCTATGCCGGCCTGTTCGTGTTCGCCGGGCGCTCGCTGTCGGTGAGCGGACGCTCGCCCTTCGATTACGCGCCGCCCTCGCAGGAATGGGCCGACATCCTCTACGGCTTCGGCTGGCTGCGCCACCTGCGCGCCGCCGACACGGCGCTGGCGCGCGCCAATGCCCGTGCCTTCGTCGCCGACTTCGTCGCCGGACGCGGCGACACCGCACTCGCCCGGCCGACGCCGGTGGCGGCGCGGCGCCTCATCTCGTTCCTGTGTCAGTCTCCCCTGGTGCTCGAGGGCGCGGACCACGTCTTCTACCAGTCCTTTCTGAAGGCCCTCGGCAAGGCAGCCCGCGAACTCGAGGGCGACCTGCGCCGGGGCATCTCGCCCCAGACCCGGCTCCTTGCCGCCGTGGCCCTCTGCTATGCGGGCCTGTGCTGCGAGGGCATCCAGCCCATCCTCCGGCGCTCCACCCGCATCCTTGTGCGCGAACTCGACCGGCAGATTCTGCGGGACGGCGGCCACCGCAGCCGCGACCCGCGCTTCGCGATGGAGCTGCTCCTCGATCTGCTGCCCCTGCGCCAGAGCTTCCTCTCGCGCAGCGTCGATCCGCCGGATGCCCTCCTGCATGCCATCGACCGGATGCTGCCGCTGCTGAGGCTGCTCCGGCATCCCGATGCTTCGCTCAGCCACTTCAACGGCATGGGCGCGACGGCCGCCGATCATTTGGCCACGCTGCTGGTCTATGACGGCGCCCTGGCCCAGCCGATGATGCACGCGCCGAATTCCGGCTACGAGCGCATGGAAGGCGGCCGGGTCCTCGTGGTGGCCGATGTCGGCGCGCCGCCGCCCCTTCCCGATTCGATCAATGCCGGGGCCGGCTGCCTGTCCTTCGAGATGTCGAGCGGCCCGCAGCGCATCGTCATCAATTGCGGATTGCCGGCGAGCGGCCCGGAACTGCGCCGGCTGGCCCGCAGCACCGCCGCCCACTCGACCGCGACCGTCGCCGACACTTCCTCCTGCCGGTTCCTGGTCGGTGGCGGCGCCTGGTACGAGCGCTGGGCGGTGCGTTGGCTCTCGCACCGGATCGGCCCGGTGATCCTGCGCGGGCCCCGCGCGGTGAAGTCGGAGCGGACCAGCGAGGACGGTGCCAGCATCCTGGCCGCGCGCCACGACGGATATGCCCACGATTTCGGGGTGATCCACGAGCGCCGCTGGCGCCTCGCGGCCAGTGGCCAGGTGCTCGAGGGCGAGGACGCCTTCGTGCGCAGCGTGGGCCCGAAGCGCGGCAAGGTCCGGCGCCAGGAGGTCGCGGTCCGCTTCCACCTGCACCCGGCCATCGCGGCGCGCGGCCTAGACGACGGCCGCATCGAGCTCAGTCTGCCCATCGGCGAGGTCTGGCATTTCGGTGCCGAGGGCGGCGAGATCGCCCTGGAGGAGAGCGTCTACTTCGCGGGGCTCACCGGCGCACGGCGCACCGATCAGATCGTGGTCTATCTCTCCGTCGCGGATGATACCCGCGTCCGCTGGGGCTTCGCGCGGTCTCAGACCCCGGCGGGCTGACGGGCGGCTGGCCGCAGCGCACCATTTCGTGGTAGGCGCGCACCAGTTCCCTCGTCGCAGTTCCTTCGTATTTTGCCCCGGACGAAACGCCATGTCGCATGACCAGGTGCGGGTCACCCGCGCACTCCTCTCCGTCTCCGACAAGGCCGGCCTCGTCGAATTCGCCACTGCCCTCGACCGCCTCGGCATCGCGCTGGTCTCCACCGGCGGCACGCACAAGGCCCTGCGCGCGGCCGGGCTCACCGTTGCCGAAGTCGCCGACCTCACCGGCTTTCCCGAGATGATGGATGGTCGCGTGAAGACGCTGCACCCGGGAATCCATGGCGGATTGCTCGCCGTGCGCGGCAACCCGGAGCATCAGGCGGCGCTGGCCGCTCACGGTATCCGCCCGATCGACCTCCTGGTGGTCAACCTCTATCCCTTCGAGGAGACGGTGGCGAAGGGGGCCGGCTACGACGATTGCGTCGAGAACATCGATATCGGCGGTCCGGCCATGATCCGCGCCGCCTCGAAGAACCACGCCGACGTCGCGGTCGTGGTCGATGTGGGCGACTACGCCGCCGTGCTCGCCGAACTCGACGCCCAGGGCGGGTCGCTCGGCGATCGCACCCGGCGCCGCCTCGCCCAGAAGGCCTATGCGCGAACCGCCGCCTACGACGCCGCCATCGCGAATTGGCTCGC
>NZ_JAIEOF010000397.1 GCF_019750675.1 Methylobacterium sp. | reverse complement strand
GACGGCATCACCATCGACGGCAACCGCTACAGTGGTGGCGTGTCTGACGGGATTGGCATCTACGGTGCTGTCCTCAAGCTGTCGAACTATGAGGTGCGCGCCTGCTCCGGCGTCGGACAGTGGACTGAGTTCACCTACGGCGGCACAAAAGCCAAGCAGAACAATGTCCAGTCTCAGTTCTGCAACGCCTATATCCACGATAACGGCAAGGGTATCGAGTTCGGCGGGCCGAACGACAGCGATTTCTACTCAGTCTATTCATATTTGAACGACGAAGCCAACCTGCGCACCTACTATGCCGGAACTGGCAAGTTTACCAATTGCCATTTCTGGTGCGGCGCGGTTGGGGAGCCCCAGGTCACGACAAACTTGGATCTTGGCACCGAGGGCAACATCTTTATTGGCTGTGCCATTGAGGGGGCCAAGCGCGAACAGATTTGGGCTCGTGTCGGCAAGCAGACATTTGTTGGCTGCTATGTGTTCTACAACCAAGCGAGTGTGGCGGGCGTGACGACTGTTGGCCTGCGTATCGGCGATGACACGCCGGGGTCTCAGTCTGCGGCAGGAAATATCCGGTTCTCTGGTAAGATTTACGGCGTTCATCAGATCATCAAGTTTTCGAGCGACGGCGGATACCACGTCCTTGATATTGATGGTTATGTATTCCGCGCCGGGTCGGTGATTATGTCCGGTTCCCAGCTTGTAGTTGGCGGCTCTTTGCCAACCAGTGATATTAAGGCGGCAATCCAGTTCGTATCAGACGGGGTTAACCCGGCTCCTACTGCGCAGCCTTCGGTTTATCAAGTCAGCTTAAAGCCGTCCTTTTTTAACGGACTGTCTGTCGCTGCCGGACCGCTTTCTGTTGGCGTGTCCGACCCTTTGCGCAACTTCGACCATGCGGGTGGGCGCTGGCACCGACAGGCCAACACCTCGGGGGCGCTACTAAGCGAGGAGTTCACAGCCAATCGGGGGCTTCGTTGGACATTGGATAGCATAGATGGCTTGGGAGGAGGCGAGCTGTACCTGAATGCCTACGCCACTGACCAGATCACTCTGACTACAAACGGCGTGAAGCAGTTCGGCTTGGGGCCGTACGCCAGCGATGCAGCTGCAGGCGCTGCCGGGATCCCGCAGGGCGTCTCCTACAAGCGCACGGACGGCACCTGGGCGTACAAGCTCTAGGCCGACCGTTCGTCCGACCAACTTCCGAACTGTTCGTCCGCAACCGCCTCCGGGCGGTTTTTTCATGTCCCGGAGGGCCTCGCGATGAAGCCCTCCGGTATGTGGGCGCGTCCCGCCCCGCGCGGCTGACGTGCCGCCCTTCCTGGCCGCGCTATGCGGCCTCTACCTTCTGTGCGGGAACGCTCCCATGCCCCTGGATCTTGATCGTGCCGCGTTCTTCGACGCGGTGCGCCGCTCCCCCTTTGCCGGTCACCTGACCCAGCCGCAGGTCGACGGCATGGTGGCGATCCTCACGGCCTGCCCCGCCTCGCTCTCGGTCGACGCGGCGGCCTACTGCCTCGCCACCACCTTCCACGAGACGGCGCGCACGATGCAGCCGATCGAGGAGTTCGGCCGCGGCAAGGGCCGGAAGTACGGTCCGACCGGCTTCTGGGGCCGGGGCTACGTGCAGCTCACCTGGGAGACGAACTACGCCAAGGCGACCAAGCGCCTACGCACGCTCGACATCCTGAAGGCCTCCGAGGACCTGGTGAAGACGCCAACGCTGGCCATGCGCTCCGACGTGGCGGCCGCCATCCTGTTCTACGGGATGATCGAAGGCTGGTTCACCGGCAAGAAGCTCGCCGACTACTTTGCGCCCGGCCGGGCCGACCCGGTCGGCGCTCGGCGCATCATCAACGGCACGGACCGCGACAAGCTCATCGCCGGGTATCAGGCGCAGTTCCGCGTGGCACTGCTATCCTCGGTCCGGCTTGCCGGCGTGCCGGCGGCGAAGGTGCCCGATCCGATGGCGCCGTTGACAGGTGTAAACGGCGTTGTGTCAGGCGGAACGGCCCCGGGGGCAACGAAACCGCCCGTTGTGTCAACCAAACCGGCCGTTTCGGCAACGAAAGCCCCCGTTTCTGCAACCAAGCCCGCCCCCACCGGCGGGCTTTCTTCTGCGCCCTCTCCGGCACCGCTCGGGTTCTGGGCGCGCCTGCACGCCGCCCTCTCGCGAAAGGCCGCCTGACCATGAACCTGCTTGCCCGCCTCAACGCCCGCCTCGTCGGGTTCCGGATGATCCTGCTGGCCGTGCTGTTCGCGGCGCCGGATGTCCTCAACGCCCTGGTCGGGTTCGACTGGGCCAGCGTGCTCCCGGCCGGCTACGAGGGCTATGGCGCGAAGATGGGCGCCGGGCTCGGCCTGCTCCGCCTCGTCTCCATCCCGGTGATGAACAGCATCCGGGCCGCGGCCCGCGACGGCGCGCGCCAGGGCGGCCGCGATGTCAGCGGAGACCCGCGCTGATGATGGCCTTCCTCGCCAAGCTGCTGCTCGGGCTGCCGGGCCTCGCCAACGGGCTGCTCGCCTACCTGAACAAGCGCTCCGACAACACGGTGCTGGTGAACCAGGCCAACGTCGCGGCCGACGTCTCGGTCGGTCAGGCGCAGCTCACCGCCTACATCGAGGAGCGCAAGGTGATCGCACAGGAGCGCGCCGCACAGCACCTCTCGCCCTGGACGGCCTGGATGATCCCGACCGCGTTCGGGCTCTGCATGATCCACTTCGGCGCAATCGTCCTCGACTCGACCTTCCTGTTCAACTGGCGAGTCGCGAAGCTGCCACCGCCCTACGACGAGATGGAGCGGTACATCGTGCTCTCCGTCATTGGCGTGGCCGGTGTCGCCGGCACGGTCCGCAAGGTCTTCTCGAAGTAGCCCACCCCTCCCCGCAGAGGGGTGGGGTCTTTCCCGCGCGC
>NZ_JAIEOF010000221.1 GCF_019750675.1 Methylobacterium sp. | reverse complement strand
CGGCGGATCGAGCTCCAGATCGGCCCCATCGACGATCCCGTCCTGCACTCGCCCGGCGTCGTGAACATGGGGAACCCGCACGCGGTGTTCTTCGTGGACCGCGATCCGGAGACCTACGACCTCGCCCGCATCGGCCCCATGCTGGAGAACCACCCGATCTTTCCGGAGCGCGCCAACATCTCGGTGGCGCAGGTGCTGGGGCCGGACCGGATCAAGCTCAGGGTCTGGGAGCGCGGGGCCGGGCTGACGCTGGCCTGCGGCACCGCGGCCTGCGCCACCCTGGTGGCGGCCGCGCGCCTGCGCATGATCGGCCGGGGCGCCACGGTGAGCCTGCCCGGCGGCGACCTCGTCATCGAGTGGCGCGCCGACGACCACGTGCTGATGACCGGCCCGGTGGCGGTGGAATGGGACGGCACCTTCCCGCCCGAGATGTTTCCGGCGGACGACGGCGTGGCCTGACGATGGCGGTCGAGACCCTGACCTTCGGCTGCCGCCTCAACACCGTCGAGTCCGAGGTGATGCGCGGGCACGCGGAGGCCGGGGCCGCGTCCGCCGACCTCGTCATCGTGAACACCTGCGCGGTGACGGCGGAGGCCGGGCGCCAGGCCCGCAAGGCGATCCGCCGGCTTGCCCGTGAACGGCCCGGCGCCGAGATCGTGGTCACGGGCTGCGGCGCGCAGGTCGAGACCGAGGCCTACGCGGCGATGCCGGAAGTGGCCCGCATCGTCGGCAACGACGCGAAGGGCCGGGCCGAGACCTGGGCGGGGCCGGAGCGCCCGCAGGCACGGGCCGCCATCGACGACATCATGGCGGTGCGAACGGCCACCCCGACCCGGATCGCCGGCATCGCCGGGCAGACCCGCGCCTTCGTGCCCGTGCAGAACGGTTGCGACCACCGCTGCACGTTCTGCGTCATCCCGTTCGGGCGCGGCAATTCCCGCTCCGTCGCCCTGGCCGACGTGGTCGAGCAGGTCGCCAGGATCGTGGAGGCCGGCGGGCGCGAGGTGGTGCTCACCGGCGTCGACCTCACCGCCTATGGCCGCGACCTCGCGGCGGCCTCGAGCCTCGGGCGCCTCGTCCAGGCGATCCTCGCGCAGGTGCCGGACCTCGCCCGCCTGCGCCTCTCCTCCATCGATTCCATCGAGGCCGACGACGCCCTGATGGCGGCGATCGGCGGCGAGCCGCGGCTGATGCCGCATTTCCACCTCTCCCTCCAGGCCGGCGACGACCTCGTCCTGAAGCGGATGAAGCGGCGCCACACGCGCGCCGATGCGGTCCGGTTCTGCGACGCGGTCCGGGCCCTGCGTCCCGGCGCGGTGTTCGGGGCCGACCTCATCGCGGGCTTTCCCACCGAGACCGAAGCGCAGTTCGCCCGCTCCCTCGACCTCGTGGCCGAGTGCGGGCTGACGCACCTGCACGTCTTTCCCTACTCGCCCCGCCCCGGCACCCCCGCCGCGCGGATGCCGCCGGTGCCGGGCGAGATCGTGCGGGATCGTGCGGCCCGCCTGCGCGCGGCGGGGGCCGCCGCGCTGGCCGCGCACCTCGCCGGGGAGGTGGGCTGCACGCACCGGGTGCTCACCGAGCGCGGCGGCCTCGGGCGCACGGAGGGCTTCACCCCGGTGCGGCTGGCGCCGGAGCCCCCGCCGGGCGTCTTTCGCGAGGTGACGATCGCCGGGCATGACGGGCGCGTGCTCATCGCCGCCTGAGATGCCTTCATGGTCTCGGCAGCGATGATCCTCAGCCGCCGAAGCCGCAGGCCTCCAGGCCCATGCGCATATGCGCGGGGGCCGGCGCCTCGACGCGGATCGGCGGCTTCTTCGGGTAGAGCGGCAGGGCGAGGGCGCGGGCGTGCAGTTGCAGGCCGGGGCCCCCGTTGCGAGGGGCGGTGCCGTAGATCGGGTCGCCCAGGATCGGGAAGCCCAGGGCGGCGCAGTGGACGCGCAGTTGGTGCGTGCGTCCGGTGACCGGCGAGAGGGCGAGCCAGGTCAGGCCGCCGCCGCGCCCGAGGACCGTGAAGCGGGTCAGCGCGGGGTCGCCGGCCGGGTCGGCCTTCATCCACCAGGAGCGCGGGTCGTCGGAGCGCCGCGCCAGCGCCAGGTCGATCGCGCCGGCCTCCGCCTCGGGGCCGCCCTCGACCAGGGCCCAGTAGGTCTTCTCCACCGTGCCGCTGGCGGCGAAGAGCTTGTTCAGGCGGGCGAGCGCCTTGGCGTGTCGCCCAAGGGCGAGGCAGCCGGAGGTGTCGCGGTCGAGGCGGTGCGCGGCCTCCGGCCGGCGCGGCAGGCCGAAGCGTAAGCGCTCGAGATGGTCCGTGAGGGTCTCGCCGCCCTTCGGTCCGGGATGCACCGGCAAGCCGGCCGGCTTGTCGATGACGAGCACAAGGGCATCGCGGTAGAGGAGGCGCGCGCCTATGTCTGTTAGGAGGGCATCGGCTGGGGGCATACCCTCGCGCTAACCATGCCGGGTCCGGGGAGCAAGCGGGAATGAGCGAAGACAAGAGGCCGGGCTGGCTGCTGCGCAAGATGTTCGGCACCAAGGAGGAGCCGCGTCCGGCGCCCGTGCCGGTGCAGCCGCCGGACCCGAAGCCGGGCCAGACGCGGGCACCGGAGCCCGAGCCGGTCGCCGCGCCGATCGCGCCGCCGCCGGACTCCCCGGCCTCGTTCTCCGAAGGCCAGCCGGACTTCGCCACCGCCGCGACGGACGTCGCCCACGTGCCGCCCCCGCCGGGCGAGCCCGCCGCCGGCACGCCCGGCAAGAACGCGGTGCCCGACGAGCTCGAAGGGGCCGACCTGCAACCGGTGGAGGGGGCTGCGGAGCGCCCCCCCGCCGGCACGGCCGGCGACGACCCGGGCCGGGGCGCCGAGGCCGCCGACACGACGACCCGGGCCTTCGCGCCCGAGCCCGCCTTCGTGCCCGAGA
>NZ_JAIEOF010000248.1 GCF_019750675.1 Methylobacterium sp. | reverse complement strand
CGAACCGCGCCCCCGGAATCCGGAGACCGCCTGCCCGTGATGCGAATTGCCCTGATCGGACGCCTCGTCGCCGCCCTCGCCTTCCTGGCCTGCGGCCTGCCCGCCCGGGCCGCCCCCGATCCGGAATCCCACGCGCCGAACGGCGCCTGGATGCCCGCGATCACGCTGATGGGCGCGCCGAAATACGGCCCCGACTTCAAGCATTTCGACTATGCCGACCCGAAGGCCCCGAAGGGCGGCCTCGTGCGCCTCGGCGCGCAAGGGGGCTTCGACAACTTCAACTACGTGGTCTCCGGCCTGAAGGGCGACCTTGAGGGCGGGATCGTTCAGATCTACGATACGCTGATGACGGAATCGGCCGACGAGCCGTTCACCTCCTACGGCCTCCTCGCCGAGGGCGTGCGCCTCGCCGACGACCTTTCGGCGGTCTCCTACCGCCTGCGCGAGGGCGCCCGCTGGCACGACGGCAAGCCGGTGACGCCCGAGGACGTGGTCTGGTCCTTCGATGTCCTGAAGGCGAACAGCCCGTTCTATGCGGCCTATTATCAGACCGTGAGCAAGGCAGCCGTCACCGGCCCGCGGGAGGTGACCTTCACCTTCGCGGAGGCCGGCAACCGCGAGTTGCCCCAGGTGCTCGGCCAGCTGCGCGTGCTACCCAAGCACTGGTGGACCGGCACCGACGCGCAGGGGCGTCCGCGCGACGTGACCCAGACCACCCTGGAGATTCCCCTGGGGTCCGGCCCCTACCGCCTGTCGAAGTTCGAAGCTGGGCGCAGCGCCACCTACGAGCGGGTAGCGGATTACTGGGGCAAGGACCTGCCGGTGAATGTCGGCCGCAACAACTTCGGCACCCTGCGCAACGAGTATTTTCGCGATGCGACGGTGCTGATCGAGGCGCTGAAGGGCGACCTGTTCGATTTCCGGGCCGAGAACGTCGCCCGCAACTGGGCCACGGCCTACGACAACTTCCCCGCCGTGAAGGAGGGCAGCCTGATCAAGGAGGAGTTCCCCGATCGCGGCAACGGCAACATGCAGGCCTTCGTGCTCAACACCCGTCGGGCCAAGTTCGCCGATCCGCGGGTGCGCCGGGCCTTCAACCTTGCGATGAACTTCGAGGAGATGAACCGGTCGCTGTTCTTCGGCCTCTACAAGCGCATCGACTCCTACTACTTCGGCTCGGAACTCGCCTCCTCCGGCCTGCCCGAGGGCGACGAGTTGGCGATCCTCGAATCCGTGAAGGACAAGGTCCCGCCGGCCGTCTTCACCACGCCCTACGCCAACCCCGTCAACGGCACGCCGGACGCGGTGCGCGCCAACCTGCGCGAGGCCGTCGGCCTCCTGAAGCAGGCCGGCTACGAGTTGCGCAACGGCCAGATGACCGACGTGAAGAGCGGCGAGCCGCTCACCGTCGAATTTCTGGAATTCCAGAGCGTGTTCGAGCGGGTCGTGCTGCCCTACGCGGCGCAGCTCAAGCTGATCGGCATCAACAGTTCCCTGCGGGTGATCGACCAGGCCCAGTACCAGAATCGTCTGCGGGCCTTCGACTTCGACATCACCACCAGTTCATGGCCGCAATCCCTCTCGCCGGGCAACGAGCAGCGCGAGTATTGGGGCTCGGCCTCCGCCGACAAGGCCGGTTCGCGCAATCTCATCGGCATCAAGGATCCGGCCATCGACGCCCTGTTGGAAAAGGTGATCTTCGCGAAGGACCGTCCCGGTGTGCTGGCGGCGACCCACGCCCTCGACCGGGTGCTGCTGGCCCACAACTTCGTGGTGCCGCAATGGGGCTCGAACGTCTCGCGCACCCTGCGCTGGAACCGCTTCGGGCATCCTGAGGTACTGCCGAAATACGGCAGTTCTGGCTTCCCCGCGACCTGGTGGTACGACGAGACTCTGGCGGCCAAGACCGGGGCGCCGCGTTGAGCGCCGGTCCGACCCGGCGCACTGTCGTCGCGGGCGCCGGCGCTTTCGGAGCCACCCTGGTCCTCCCCGCGCCAACCCGGGCGGCGGGCCGCACCAGCCACGGCCTGTCGAGCTTCGGCGACCTGAAGTACCCGCCCGACTTCCCGAACTTCGACTACGTCAATCCGGGCGCGCCGCGCGGGGGCCGGTTCTCGGCGCAGCTTGCGTCCACGATGGGCAACCAGGCTTCCGACACCTTCAACACCCTGAACATCTACGTCCTGCGCGGCGACGGCGCCGCCGGCATGAACCTGACCTTCGATTCGCTGATGGTCCGGGCGCTGGACGAACCCGATGCGCTCTACGGCCTCCTCGCCCGCACGGTGGAGGTCTCCGAGGACGGGCTGACCTATCGCTTCAGCCTGAGGCCGCAGGCCCGCTTCCACGACGGCACGCGCCTGACCGCCCACGACGTGGCGGCGTCGATGCGCCTCCTGAAAGAGAAGGGCCACCCCGAGATCTCGCAGGTGATCCGCGACCTGTCCGAGGCTGTGGCCGAGGACGACGCCACGGTGGCCCTGCGCTTCGCGCCCGGTCGCAGCCGCGATCTGCCCCTCTTCGTCGCCACCCTGCCGGTGTTCTCCGCCGCCTACTACGCCAAGCGCGATTTCGAGGCCTCTTCCCTGGAGCCGCCGCTCGGCTCCGGGCCCTACCAGGTCGGACGCGTGGAGGCGGGCCGCTTCATCGAGTTGGAGCGGGTAAAGGATTACTGGGGCGCCGAGCTGCCGGTGAATGTCGGCCAGAACAACTTCGACGCCATTCGGTACGAGTATTTTCGTGACCGTCAGGTGGCGTTCGAGGCTTTCAAGGGCGGCGCCTTCACCTTCCGGGAGGAGTTCACCGCCCGGGTCTGGGCCACGGGCTACGACTTTCCCGCCGTGCAGGAGGGCCGCGTCCGCAAGGAGGTGGTGCCCGATGC
>NZ_JAIEOF010000420.1 GCF_019750675.1 Methylobacterium sp. | reverse complement strand
ACGAAATGAACCGCGCGCGGACGCCGACGGTCTACGGCCGGCCCTCGCAAGGCCCCTCCCCCTATGGCCGCAGCGGCTTCGCCCGCAGCCAGCCCCTGGTCCTGTCCCGCAACCTTTGAGCGGCGTCGGTCCTACGGCCGGCCGTGCCCCATGCGCACGAAGGCGCGCACGGGGCCGAGATCCGATTCGCTGCGGGTGTCGATGGAGAGCTGGCCCGCCGTGACCGGGCCGGAATGCTGCGTGCCGAGATCGACGCCGGCCACCGCGCGGCCGCTGACCCGCACGCAGGTCGCCGAACCCGGAGCCCGCACGAAGCCGGGTCCCAGCCGCGGACAGGGCACCATCGCCTCCCGCTGCGGCTGCGGCACCGGTCGCTCCGCGGCGCGGGCGGGCCCGGCACCGACGAGCACGGCGCAGATCAAGCCGGCACGGATCGCGACGTTCATGAGGCGGGCTCCCCGGGGATGGTGTCGCCCCAGGGTTAGGCCATCTCGGGCGGCGCGCAAAGCCACCCAGATGCGGGCTTATAGCAAGTCTCAGTGAGCCTGACCCATAGGTCAGCCTCACTGAGGTCCGGCGGACGACCGCCGCCGCGCCGTCGCGCGGGCGGACCTCGATGAGTCGGGCTCATCAAGGTCCGGTATCAACCGAGATAGTTCACCAGGGTCAGCTTCGACAGCATGGAGGTGACCTGGTAGCTCGCCTGGAGTTGCGTCTGCAGTTGCAGAAGCTGCGCGGTGACGGACTCCGCAGAGACCGTATCGACCCCGTCGAGGGAGCCTTCCAGCGCGGTGCGGCTCTCCCGGTTCGACGCCTTGGTGTTGGCAAGCGTGCTCGACGCGAGGCCGAGATCGGCCGCGATGCCGGGCACGCCGTCCTTGGCCGTGTCGGACACGAGGAGGTTTCGGGCACGGTCGGCGAGCGCGTTGACGTGCTGGGCCCCCGGCGTTCCGGCCGCGCCGCCGGCGCTGGATTCCGCGGCGACCATCGCGAGCCCCGACAGGACGGCGCGGATCGGCGCCTCGTTGGCCTGTACGCCGATGTTGAGCACCCGGGTGGCGCTGACCTGCGCCGTGGCGGTGGCGCGCGGATCGGCGGCCGTGTCGTCGCCGGTGTACCAGATCACCGTCGTGTCGCTGGCCTGCCCGGCATAGCCGTCGCCCTCGACCCGGCGCGGGGCGAGCCCGGGCGAGGCCGAGCCCGCGAAGAAGTCCTGCGTGGCGCGGGAGGCCGAACTCGCGCTCAGGGTCGTCGTGGCGGCAGCCTTCAGGGCATTGTTGACGGCGTTCGACAGGTTCGCGGCGATATCGCCGGTGAGGGCGAAATCGGTGGTCGAGGTCGCGTCCGCGCTCGCGCGGGCTGTCAGGGTGAGGCTCTGGGTCGTGCCGTCGCGCAGGGCCAGGTTGATCGTCACGGTGTCGCCGGCCTTCGGCGTACCGGTGATGCCGAGGGTCAGCGAGGCCGGTGTCCCAGTGCCGAAATTCGCCTGAAGGTCGAGGGCGGCCGGCCCCTGGATGCTGGCGACGGGGACGCCCTCGAAGCGGTCGTTCAGGTAGGTCTGCGCTTCGGCGGCGGTCGCGAAGACCGGCATCGCGTCGGCATCCCCCGTCGCCGCGGAGGCCCGGGCGGTCAGGTCGACGAAGCTCTGGCTGCCGTCCGGCTGGTTGACGGCGACCCGGATGCGGTCACCCCCGGCGGGTGCGGCCGCCATCGTGAAGGTCACGTCGGGGCTGGTGGCTTTGGTCGTCGTGCCGGCGGTGATCCCGGCGGTGTTGGAGCTGGTGGCCGAGAGGAGCCGGAACCCGAAATTCGCGCGCGCCTCGGTGCCGGCCACGCCGGCGCCCTCCTCGCTGAGGGTTACCACCGCGCCGGCGGCGCTCGCGGCGATGCGCCCGTTGGCGTTCGGGCCGAGATCGGCCGCCTTCTGCTCGGCGATCAGGGTCTTCAGCCCGTCGCGGCCTGCGGCGGGCTCCCCGTTGAGGATCGCGTCCGTGGCGGCCACCGGCGGGGAATCGGTGGCGCGGCCGCCGAAGATGTACTGTCCGCCGAGGTCGACGTTCAGGGCGTCGATGGCGGCATCCAGGCTGTCGCGCGCGATCTTGGACGTGTCGGTGGCGGTGGACGCGTTGCTGGCGGTGAGGGAGCGCTGCAGCGTGGCACCGAGGGTGTTGACCTGCGTCACGCTGGTGTTGGCGAGGGCCACCCGGGTGGTCGCCCCCGTGATGGCGGCGTCGTAGCCGTCCAGGGCGGCGAGGGCCGCGTGCGCGCTGAGGCTGGTGGTCCGCCCGACGCCGAGGCCGCCATAGGTCGTGGCCGCCTTGCCGCTGGCGAGCTGGTTCGTCAGCGTGTCCAGGCGACCCTTCAACCCGACCAGATTGGCGGTGTTGCGGTCGCCCACGTAGGTGCTGGCGTTGAAGGGCGCGATGCTCATCGGGACCTCGCAGGGTGTGGGCGCATGGCGGGCGGCACCTAGATCCGCAGCAGGGTGTCGAGGAGGTCGCGGGCGGCGGTGAGCACCCGCGCGTTGGCGCTGTAGGCGGTCTGGAGCTGCACGAGCTTCGACATCTCCTCGTCGATGCTCACGCCGGAGGTGGAGGCGAGGCGCGACTGGGCCGTCGCCAGGGCGATGCCCTGGCCCTCGTCGAGGCTCTGGGCGGTGGCGGCCCCGGCACCCTGCGCGTCGATGATGCGCTGGGCGAAAGTCTGAACGCTGGAACTGTAGGGCGCATTCACGCCCCCGATCCCGCTCGCCGCCCCGAAGGTCCGGTTGTCCCCGGTCAGCGCCGTGTAGAGGAATTGCGGCCGGGTCGGGTCGGAGGCGAGCGTCTTCCCCGAGGTATCGACGAGGTTGGCGGTGTTTCCGACGAGCGCCGG
>NZ_JAIEOF010000093.1 GCF_019750675.1 Methylobacterium sp. | reverse complement strand
GCGACCGGCACGGCCGCCGCCCTGGCGGCGGGGCTCGCCCTGTTCATCGCCCTCGGGCCCTCCCGGCCGACCGGCGCGGACGGGCGCTACGTCGCGGTGGTGAGCCGCGGCGGCGAGGCGCCCGCGCTCCTCGTCAGCGTCGACACCCGGGCCGGGACCGCGCGGGTCCGCCCGGTCGAGGCGCAGGCTCCGGCGGGGCGCAGCCTCGAGCTCTGGTATGTCGGCGCCGGCCAGGCCCCGAAGACCCTCGGCCTCGTCGGATCGGGCACCCGGGGCCTATCCCTCGACGGCCTGACCACGCCGGCGGCCGCCGACGCACTCGCGAACGGGACCTTCGCCGTCTCGGTCGAGCCGGAGGGCGGCTCGCCCACCGGCCAGCCGACCGGACCGGTGGTGTATTCCGGCCGCTTGATCCGGGATTAGGAGCGCGGTGCCCGGGGGGCGGCCTCCGCCCCGGCGAGTTCGGCGGCAAGCCGCTCGGCATAGCGCGCCGTCCGGTCCGCGAGGTTCCTGACCTCCGCGAGCCCGCGGTGGAACGCCTCCGGGCCCTCCTGGGCGATCCGTTGCTCGTTGCAGTGCTCCAGGGCCCGGGCCGCCTCGGACAGGGCGAGGAACCCCAGCGTGCCGGCGGAGGACACGCAGTGATGCGCCTCGAAGCGGAGCTGATCCCGGTCTTCCCGGGTCTCGCAGGCGCCCGCGAAGCTGGCATCCAACTCCTCGGCGAGGGTCTCCAGGGTGTCGGCGATCCGCCCGCCGCCGATCAGGCCGATCACCGCGTCGTAGGCGATCCGGTCGAGGAGGCTCGAATCGTCGCCGGATCGGCCCGCCGCCCCATGATCCGTCTCCCGGTCGCTCGCGCGCGGGCCGGCTTCAAGCCGGCCGTCTCCCGGGTCCGCCTCCCGCGGCGCGAGCCAGTGCTCGACGATCCGGTAGAGTTCCGCCCGGTCGAAGGGCTTGCCGACGTGATCGTCCATGCCGGCCTCCCGGAACATCCGGACCTGATCGGGCAGCACGTTGGCGGTCATCGCGAGGATCGGGATCGTGGCGGCGGTGCCGCCGAGCGCGCGGATGTGCCGGGTCGCCGTCATGCCGTCCATGCCCGGCATCTGCACGTCCATGAGGACGAGGTCGTAGGCCTCCTCCGCCACGGCGCGGATGGCGGAGGCGCCGTCCGCGACCACGTCGACGGCATGGCCGCCGATCTCCAGGACCGCGCGGGCGAGGTCCTGGTTGATCCGGTTGTCCTCGACGAGGAGCAGGCGCCCCGCCCGCCGGGCGACGGCGGCGCCCTCGGCCCGGGACGTCCGCTGCGCGGAGGCCCCGAGGGGCAGGGTCAGCGCGAACCAGAAGGTGGCGCCGAGGCCCTCCTCGGACTGGACGCCGATCTCGCCACCCATGAGGTCGACCAGCTGCTTGCAGATGGCGAGACCCAGGCCCGTGCCGCCGAAATCCCGCTCGATCGAGCCGTCCACCTGGGAGAAGCGCTGGAACAGCCGGCCCTGCTTGGCGCGCGCGATGCCGATGCCGGTATCGGCCACGCTGAAGCTCAGGCGCTCGCCGGTCTCGGCGGTCCCCACGTGTCGCACGCTCAGGGTCACGGTGCCCTGCGTCGTGAACTTGATGGCGTTGTTGAGGAGGTTCAGCAGAACCTGCCGCAGGCGCGCCGCGTCGCCGTACAGGCTGCGCGGCAGGGCGGGGTCGATCACCGCCCGGACCGCGAGGCCCTTCTGCGCGGCCGAGCCGCGCACGATGCACAGGCCGCTGTCGATCAGGGCCCGCGGGTCGAAGGCCTGCCGGTCGAGCGCGACGGCGCCGGCCTCGACCTTCGAGAAGTCGAGGATGTCGTTGACGATCGTCAGCAGCGCGGCTCCGGAGGTCCGCACGAACTCGGCTTGGCGCAGGAGGTCGGGGGGCAGGCGGTCCGAGGCGATCATCAGGTCGGTGAAGCCCAGGATGGCGTTCAGCGGCGTGCGGATCTCGTGGCTCATGGAGGCCAGGAACTCGGTCTTGGCCAGGCTCGCGCGCTCGGCTTCCCGCGTGGCCGCCTCCGCGTCGCGGGTGCGGGCCTCCACCCGCGCGCTCAGGGTGGCGTTGAGTTCCCGCAACTCCGCCTCGCTCGCGCGCAGGGCGCGCTCGGCCGCATCGCGCGCGGTGTCGTCCCGCATGGTCAGGACGGCACCGACCTGGCGTCCGTCACGACCGACCAGAGGGCGGGCGGAGCCGATCGCCAGGACCTCGACGCCGTCCGGGCGCCGGACCCGCCACCGGGCATCCCGGACCGTGGCGCCGGTCACGGCCCGCGCGAGCGGCAGATCCTCGGGTGGGTAAGGCACGCCCTCCTCGGTGTAGAGGTGGTAGGTCTCGCTGTAATCGTCCGGTTCGACATCCAGGCGCGCGACGCCGTGGATCGCGGCGGCCGCCTCGTTCACGAGGGTGATCCGACCCGCCGTGTCGGTGACGATCACACCCTCGGCGATCTGGCCCAGGATGGCCTCGTGGGCCGAATCCAAGGCCTCGCGGTAACGGGCCTCGCTCTCGGCCGCCGCCGCCTCGGCCTGCCGGCGGGCGGCGATGTCCGCCGCGCGTTCCCGGGCCAGGGCCTCGCCGGTCCGCAGGGCCTCGTGGAGGCGCAGGTGCGCGACGACGACCCGCGCCAGGTCCTCGAGCCGGCGCGCCTCCGTGGCGCTCAGGTCGCGCGGCATCGTGTCGATCAGGCAGAGGGTGCCGACCCGGATGCCCGGTCGCAGGATCAGGGGCGCGCCGGCGTAGAATCGGATGCCGGGCGGGCCGGTGACGAGGGGATTGTCCGAGAAGCGCGCGTCCCGCGTCGCGTCCGTGACCACGAAGACCG
>NZ_JAIEOF010000268.1 GCF_019750675.1 Methylobacterium sp. | reverse complement strand
TCCCGCTTGGTGCCGTCCGCGGAGGTGATCTCGGCGATCATGGTCTGGCGCGGCTTCAGGTCGCCGGACAGGCCCCGGATCGAGACCGTCTCGTCACCCTTGAGGCCGAGCGAGGCCCACGAGGTCTCGCCCTGGAAGACCAGGGGCACGATGCCCATGCCGACGAGGTTCGAGCGGTGGATGCGCTCGAAGCTCTCGGCCACCACGGCGCGGATGCCGAGCAACTTGGTGCCCTTGGCCGCCCAGTCGCGCGAGGAGCCGGTGCCGTACTCCTTGCCGGCGAAGACCACGAGCGGCGTGCCCTCGGCCTGATACTTCTGCGCGGCGTCGTAGATGAACATCCGCTCGCCCGAGGGCTGGAACAGGGTCCAGCCGCCCTCGACCACGTTGCCGGACTCGTCGCGGACCATCTGGTTCTTGATGCGGATGTTGGCGAAGGTGCCGCGCATCATGACTTCGTGGTTGCCGCGCCGGGTGCCGTACTGGTTGAAGTCCTGCACCCGGACCTGGTGCTCCTGCAGGTAGGCGCCCGCCGGAGAGTTCGCCCGGATGTTGCCCGCCGGCGAGATGTGGTCGGTGGTGATCGAGTCGAGGAACAGGCCGAGGATGCGGGCATCGACCACGTCCTCCACCGGGGCGGGGGTCTTCTGCATGCCCTCGAAGTAGGGCGGGTTCTGCACGTAGGTGGAGGTCGAATCCCACTTGAAGGTCTCGGCCTCGGTGACCTCGACGGCCTTCCAGTAGTCGTCGCCGCCGAACACGTCGGCGTAGCGGGACTTGAACAGGGTCGAGGTGATGTTGGCCTCGATGAACTCCTGGACCTCGGCGGACGACGGCCAGATGTCCTTCAGGTAGACGGGCTGGCCGTCCGACCCCATGCCGAGCGGCTCGGTGGTGATGTCGATCTGCATCGAGCCGGCGAGCGCGTAGGCGACGACCAGCGGCGGCGAAGCGAGGTAGTTCGCCCGGACATCCGGGTTCACGCGGCCCTCGAAGTTGCGGTTGCCCGAGAGCACGGCGGCGGCGACCACGTCGTTGTCGTTGATCGCCTTCGAGATCGGGGCCGGCAGCGGGCCCGAATTGCCGATGCAGGTGGTGCAGCCGAAGCCGACGAGGTTGAAGCCGAGCGCGTCGAGGGGCGCCTGCAGGCCGGCGCTCTCAAGGTACTCGGCCACCACCTGGGAGCCGGGCGCGAGCGAGGTCTTCACCCAGGGCTTGGAGCGCAGACCCTTGGCGACCGCGTTGCGGGCCAGAAGCCCGGCGCCGATCATCACGCTCGGGTTCGAGGTGTTGGTGCAGGACGTGATGGCGGCGATCACCACGTCGCCGTGGCCGATGTCGAAGTTCGCGCCCTCCACGGGATAGCGCTTGGCGATGTCGGCGGCCTTCTTGAACTCGGTCTCCATGGATTGCGCGAAGCCGGGCTTGGCGCCGTCGAGGAGCACCCGGTCCTGCGGGCGCTTGGGGCCGGCGAGCGAGGGGCGCACGTCGCCCATGTCGAGTTCGAGCGTGTCGGTGAAGACGGGATCGGGGGTCTGGGCATCGCGCCACATGCCCTGCGCCTTGGCGTAGGCCTCCACCAGGGCGATGCGGTCGTCGGCGCGGCCGGTGACGGTGAGGAAGTCGATGGTCTTCTGGTCGATGGGGAAGAAGCCGCAGGTGGCGCCGTATTCGGGGGCCATGTTGGAGATCGTGGCGCGGTCGGCCACCGCCATGTCGTCGAGGCCGGGGCCGTAGAACTCCACGAACTTGCCGACCACGCCCTTCTTGCGCAGCATCTGGGTGACGGTGAGCACCAGATCGGTGGCCGTGGTGCCCTCGGGCAGCTTGCCCGACAGCTTGAAGCCGACGACCTCGGGGATCAGCATCGAGAGTGGCTGGCCGAGCATCGCGGCCTCGGCCTCGATGCCGCCGACGCCCCAGCCGAGCACGGCCAGGCCGTTGACCATGGTGGTGTGCGAATCGGTGCCGACGAGGCTGTCCGGATAGGCGAGCTCGGTGCCGTCTTCCGACTTCGTCCAGACCGTCTGCGACAGGTATTCCAGGTTCACCTGGTGGCAGATGCCGGTGCCGGGCGGCACGACGGAGAAGTTGTCGAAGGCCGACTGGCCCCACTTGAGGAAGGTGTAGCGCTCGCCGTTGCGCGAGTATTCCAGCGCGACGTTGTCGGCCAGCGCCTTCGGGGTGCCGAACTCGTCGACGATGACCGAGTGGTCGATCACGAGGTCGACCGGCACCAGGGGATTGATCTTCTGCGGGTCGCCGCCCAGCGCCACCATGGCGTCGCGCATCGCGGCGAGGTCGACGACGGCGGGCACGCCCGTGAAATCCTGCATCAGCACGCGAGAGGGGCGGAAGGCAATCTCGGTCTCGGTCTTGCCCTTGTTGCCGAGCCAGGCGACGGTGGCCGAGATGTCGTCCTTCTTGACCGAGCGGTCGTCCTCGAAGCGCAACAGGTTCTCAAGCAGCACCTTCATGGAGAAGGGCAGCGCGGTGGCGTCGGCGAGGCCCGCCTTCTCGGCCTGCGGGATCGAGTAATAGGTGTAGGACTTGTCTCCGACGGTGAGGGTCTGGCGAGACTGGAAGCTGTCGATCGATGCCACGGCGTTATAATTCCTCGCGAGCGGTTGGTCGAACACGCGCAGGCATAACCTGCGCCACGAAAACACGTGTTCGGCTGGGAGCGCTATGAAGCGCGCGCCGCCCCGGGGGTGCCCGGATGAGGATGATGCGCGAAGGGCGATTTGGACGCCCTGAAACTCGCGCGGCGCAGCCTGGGCGCGTTATAGAACACTTCGAAACTGGCCGCTACCGGTGGCCTGACAGCGCGTGGGATCTGT
>NZ_JAIEOF010000328.1 GCF_019750675.1 Methylobacterium sp. | reverse complement strand
CAGGCCGCCGGCCAGGCCCCGGGTCGAGCCGAGACCTGGCTCCCGATTCCCGACCCCTCGGTGGCGGTGGGGCTCTGCGCCTACGACCTCGCCGACGGGCCGATGCGGGTCTCGGCCCGCACGGGGCCGCTGATGATGTCGCTCGCGGTGCACGGGCGCCGGGGCGCCTTCTACGCGGTCACCGATCAGGCGGCGGTGCGGGGCGCCCTCGACCTCGTGGTGCTCACCCGCGCCCAGTACGACGAGGCGCTGGCCAACGCGGACGAGGACGAGGTCAGCCACGACGTCCGCATCGTCGCCCCGGAAACCCGGGGCTACGTGGTGGTGCGGGTGATCGCCGCCCTGCCGAGCCAGCGCCCGGCCGCCGACGCGGCGGTCCAGGCCGTCTCCTGCACGGTCGACAGCCCGGCCGAGGATTCCAAGCCGGGCGGCTGAGCGTGGCCCGGGCTCAATACTTGGCGATGACGGGGGCTGCCGCGACGGGCGCCGGAGCGACCTCGGCCTCCGGCAGGAGGCCGCAGCGGATCTCGGCTTCCGGCGGCACCAGGGGATCGAGGATCGGCCGGCGTCCGTCCAGGGCCGCGAGGGTGCGCTCCACCTGAACCGCCTCCGGCCCCGGCGCCTCGATCAGGAGGTGCTCCAGGGCGTAGCGGTAGCCGGCCGCGCGGAGGCCGGTCTCCAGGCGGACCCAGGCGATCAGGCAGCGGTTCTCGGCCACCCGCATGGCGGCGTGCCGGACATCGCGGTCGTCGAGGGTCTTGACGAAGGGCAGGCTGCGCAGGCGCAGCGCATCCGCTTCCTTCACCCGCACGGCCAGGGCGGCGAATTGCGGGATCAGGCGGGCGTCGGCGCCGATATCCTCCGACAGGCGGCGATAGCGCGAGACCGGCGAGCGGAAGGCGTCTCCCATCAGGGTGTCGTGGTAGGCGGCCGGGTCGGCCGTGCGCCAGGAGGGGGGCAGCAGGCGGCTGCGGGTGAGGTTGGCCAGCACGTCCGTGAAGGCGTCGCGCCCGGCCGCGGGCATCAGGAAGCGCCAGGCCCGGTCGCGCAAGCTCCGCTCGTCGTCCGTGAAGGGAAAGGCGGAGGCCGGCTCCGAGCGCTCCCGTGCGGCCAGTGTGCCGGTGGTCTCGACGAGGCTGTTCCACGCGCTCGGCTTGGGGCGCCCGAAATCCCCCTCCTGGGCGCAGCCGGCGAGGAGCGCGAGCAGGGCGAGACCGGCCGGGCCGGACCGCCAGGGCGGACGGGCGCGGGGCCGGCCCGTGTCGGGGTTGGGCGACATGCGGGCCCTGCGTGGGGTGCGGTTCAGGAACGGCGGCGCAGGCGCGGCGCGGGGGCGTCCGCCTCGGGGCTGCGCTCGTAGCGCACGCCCGTGAAGAGCAGGATGGCGCCCCGGGGGGCATCCGCATCCGGGCGCCGGAAGCGGCGGCCGCTGGGAGGGAGCGCCACCACGGTGGCCGTGGGAGGCTCGACGAGGCGCTCGGGGCCTCGCGTCGGGTGCAACCTGTCGGAGTTCATCGGCTCTTTTCCGATCCCATTCGTCCTCTGGGCGATCCGTCACCGGGTTTCGCCGCCCCCGCCTCCGGGCGTTCCGGCGTACCGGGGGGGCCGGCAGAGATCAGCATGGGGTGGTTAACGGAATGTTGCCATGGACCGCCTCGGCCGAGCTTCCCGGACGCGCCGCCACACCCGGCCGGTGCGCCCGGCCCGCGCGTGTCTTTCGCGCCACGCTCACGGTCAATCGAACTGGCGCATCATTTGCATGGGGATGATCGCCCATGGCGGGCATTTCCTCCCTTGCACTCGGCCCCGCTCGCCCGGCGAGCGGGGCTTTTTTGGGCGGGCGGCCCGGATCCGCATTCCGGCCCGGCGGGGAACGGCGGGAACACCCGGCGCCCGAGGCGCTTGCTAAGGGCGGGGCAGGCCCGATATTCCCGCAGCTTCCGAGCGAAGGCTCGCGCCACGTCCCGACGCCGTTTCATCCAGACGCCATCTCATTCGCAACGAAGGACGCCGCAGCATGCGCGTGGTTACCGCACGACCCTCGAGTTCGACCGTCTGCCTCGGCAGGGTCCTCAAGATTGCGCCGTTCGCCCTGCTGATGCTGGCGGCCAACCCCGCCCAGGCCCAGCGCGAGGACCAGGGCCTCCAGCTCGGCTGCGCGAACGATTACTTCCGCCTCTGTGCCGGGGTCGATCCCAACAGCACCGATGCGGAGCGCTGCATGGACCGCAACCGCTCGCGTCTCTCCCCCGAGTGCAAGAACGCCATCGGCGACTACGATCGGCGCACCGGCGGCCGGTCTCAGAAATAGGCGGGGGCCCTCCGGCATCGCGGGCGTCGTGCACGGCCGGGGCAGGTTCCAGGACGGAGATATGAGACCATGGCCCTGACCGTCGCAGTCCAGATGGACCCGATCCAGGCGATCCGGATCGCCGGAGACACCACCTTCGCGCTGCTGCTGGAGGCGCAGGCCCGCGGGCACCGGCTCCTGCACTACACTCCCGACCGGCTGTCGATGCAGGGCAACACGGTGACGGCGCGGGTCGAGGCCCTGACCGTGCAGGACGTCGAGGGGGCGCACGCCACCCTCGGCGCGCCCGAGCGCATCGATCTGTCGGGCGTCGACGTGGTCCTGATGCGCCAGGACCCGCCCTTCGACATGGCCTACATCACCGCCACACACATGCTGGAGCGCATCCACCCGCGCACCCTGGTGGTGAACAACCCGTCGGAGGTGCGCAACGCGCCCGAGAAGCTGTTCGTCCTCGACTTTCCCGAACTGATGCCGCCGACGCTGATCACCCGCGACAAGGCGGAGATCGAGGCCTTCCG
>NZ_JAIEOF010000331.1 GCF_019750675.1 Methylobacterium sp. | reverse complement strand
CGGGCACACGCGCAAGAGCCTCCTCCTGCGCGTGGGGCACGCCGTGCTTTTCGAGGCCGGGCTGCTCGTGATCCTGCTGCCGCCGATCGCCTGGTTCCTCGGCATCGGCCTGTTCGAGGCCTTCGTGATGGATCTCGCGATCGCCGGTTTCTACGTGGCCTACGCCTTCGTGTTCAATCTGGCCTACGACCGGACCTTTCCCCTTCCGAGCTGGAGCGTGGCCGCCGCGGAGGCCTCTCGCTGAGTTGGGCGCTCGACGCGACCCCGGACCTCCGGCGCCCTCCATGCCGGGCGGCCCTGTTGCCGGTTCGGGAGCGCGGCGTGCAGAATCCAGCACTCGCGCGGGGCCGCCGCCCGGCCTAAGCCTGGGCGTGCGCCTCCCCGCCGACCCGCCTGGTTCGAGAGCCCGATGCCCGAATGCCTCGCCTTCCGCGTGCCGACCCGGCACCCCGCCGACGTCTCGGGGGTGATGGAGCTCATCGCGGGCGGCGCCGTGGCGGCCGACGAGATCGTGGCGATCTTCGGCAAGACCGAGGGCAACGGCTGCGTCAACGATTTCACCCGCCAGCTCGCCGTGATGGCGCTGGAGACGGCGCTCGCGGGCGCGATGGGCTGCGCGCCCGCTTCGGTCGGTGCGCGGGTGGCCCTCGTCATGTCCGGCGGCACCGAGGGCGGCCTCTCCCCCCACCTCCTCGTCCTGGCGCGCCGCGACCGTCCGGACGCACCGGGCGGGACAGCCCTCGCCGTCGGCACCGCCTTCACCGCCGATTTTCTCCCCGAGGCGATCGGCCGGATGGCGCAGGTGCGGGCGACCGCTGCCGCCGTCGCGGAGGCCATGGCCCGGGCCGGGATCGACGAGGCCGCGGACGTCCATTTCGTGCAGGTGAAGTGCCCCCTCCTCACCAGCGCCCGCATCCAGGAGGCGGCCGAACGTGGACAGCCTGTGGCCACCCACGACACCTACGCCTCCATGGGCCTGTCGCGCGGGGCCTCGGCGCTCGGTATCGCCCTGGCGCTCGGCGAGGTGGCGGAGGCGGACCTCTCGGACGCCGCCATCGGCGCACGGCGCGACCTCTATTCCGGGCGGGCCAGCGCCTCGGCGGGCATCGAACTCATGCGCAACGAGGTCATCGTGCTGGGCAACGCGCCCGGTTGGTCCGGTCCGCTCGCCATTGCCCACCGGGTCATGCGCGACGGCATCGACTTTTTCGCGATTCAGGAGGCCTTGGCGGATCTCGGGTTTCCCGGCTCCGGCCAGCTGGCCCCCGAGGCGTCCGAGCGCATCGTCGCGCTGCTCGCTAAGGCCGAGCCCTCGCATGACGGCCTGATCCGAGGGCGGCGCCACATCATGAACGACGACAGCGACATCAACGCCACCCGGCACGCCCGCGCCCTCGTGGGCGGGGTCGCCGCCGCCGCGATCGGGCGCACCGACCTGTTCGTCTCCGGCGGCGCCGAGCACCAGGGGCCGGATGGCGGCGGCCCGGTGGCGATCATCGCCCGCGTGAGGGATTGACGGCATGCCGGAGTTCGACCTCGCCGTCCGGGGCGGCACCCTGGTCACCGCCACCGACACGTATCCCGCCGATCTCGGCATCCGCGACGGGCGCATCGCGGCCATCGGCGCGCGGATCACCGATGCCGCCCGCACCCTCGATGCCTCCGGCCTGCTCGTGCTGCCCGGCGGGATCGACAGCCACGTCCACATCGCCCAGGCCTCGGGCCCCGGCATCGTCATGGCGGACGACTTCGCCTCCGCGACCCGGGCGGCGGCGGCCGGCGGCAACACCTGCGTGATGCCCTTCGCGCTCCAGCCCCGCGGCGCCTCCCTGCGCGAGGCCACCCACGCCTACCGGGCGCTGGCGGAAGGGCAGTGCCACGTCGATGTCGCCATCCACCTCATCGTCTCCGACCCGGCACCGGCCGTCCTCGGCCAGGAACTGCCGGCCCTGATCGCCGAGGGCTACACGTCCTTCAAGGTCTTCATGACGTACGATGACCTCGTCCTGAACGACCGCCAGATCCTCGACGTGTTCGACCTCGCCCGCCGCGAGGGCGCCCGCGTCATGGTCCATGCGGAGGGCTACGACGCCATCCGGTACATGACCGAGAAGCTCGAGAAGGCCGGCGAGACCCGCCCGTTCGGCCATGCCCTGTCCCGGCCCCAGGTGGTCGAGCGCGAGGCGGCGCACCGGGCGATCAGCCACGCCGAACTCGTCGACCTGCCGATCGTCATCGTCCACGTCTCGGGCGAGCAGGCCATGGAGCAGATCGCCTGGGGCCGGGAGCGCGGTCTCAAGATCCATGCCGAGACCTGCCCGCAATACCTGACGCTCACCGCCGACCACATGAAGGGGCTCGGCTCCGACGATCCGATGGCGGGGGCGAAGTACGTCTGCTCGCCGCCGCCGCGCGAGGCCGCGAACCAGGCCGCGATCTGGCGCGGAATCCAGACCGGATTGTTCGACGTGGTCTCCTCCGACCATTGCCCGTTCCGCTACGACGATCCGGCCGGCAAGCTCAATCCGAAGGGCCGCACCGCCTTCCGTTGGGTGCCCAACGGCATCCCGGGCATCGAGACCCGTCTGCCGATCCTGTTCTCGGAGGGCGTCTCGGCGGGGCGCATCTCCCTCAACCGCTTCGTGGAACTCACCGCCACGAACCACGCCAAGCTCTACGGGCTCTACCCGCGCAAGGGCTCGATCGGGATCGGCTTCGACGCCGACCTGACCCTGTGGGACCCGAACCGCCGCGAGACCATCCGGCAGGCCGA
>NZ_JAIEOF010000234.1 GCF_019750675.1 Methylobacterium sp. | reverse complement strand
CGGAAGTTTTCCTGGCTATTTCGCTGCGATGCGATGAGGCTCGCCAAACAAGACTCGGCAGCGCGGCGCTCGCCGAGATGTCTGTATAGGTCTTAGTCTTGTCTCGGATCGATAAACTCAAGTCTTCGTTCGATCTGAGCGTGGCGACGACGTCGGGACATGCCGTTGGTCCAAAACCCGGGGCGATCACGATGAGAACACCTTCGATGCGGTCCCTGGCCTGGGCCCCGACCGTCGCGTTGTCCTGGCTCTGGGGGCTCGGCTTCTTCTACGCGATCCACGTTACGCTGACTTATGGATGGCTGGGATTCATCGCCTTCGCGGTTCCCAATGCAACGGGCCTGTTCCTGTTCGGATGGGTGTTGAATTCGCCCCGCCGGAATCCCGCCGAGACGATCGCGAGCTTCGGTGGACACTATGCGCTGCTGTTCCTGCTCTGTCAGATCTTCGCCGTATCCCTGACGGTCTTCAGCTTCGTCTCCTGCCTCTGGGTTCCCCTGTTCGGTGCGCATGGGGGCCTCGTCGCCGCGCTCCTCGTCATCGTCGCCTGCGCGCTCGGGCATGCGGCGACCCTGGGGCAACTCCGTCGCGTCCACCTCGCCCTCCTGCCGGTCGGAGTGGGGGCGGGACTCCTCGCCCTCTGGAGCCTGCGGGCCGCACCGTCCGTGCCGCCCCTGCCCTTCGCGGCCTTCGACGCGCGCTTCCTGGGCCTCGTCGTCCCCACCCTCGTGGGCTTCCTGCTCGGACCCTGGATGGACGTGCAGCAATGGCAGCGTGTGGTCGAGATCCGCCGGGCCGGCGCCTCGCCGGGCCTCGCCTACGGCGCCGGCGCGCTGATCTTCCTCGGTCTCCTGACCCTGAACGCCGCGCTGGCCGCGGCGGTGGGGACGGGCCACGCGGTCATCCTGTCGGACGGCCTGCCGGCGGCGCAGGGCGCGGTGGCCGCGGGCATCCGCGCCGCCGGTCTCGACCTCGCGGCCATCGGCTTCACTCTCTGGGCGACGATCGCGGTGGTGTCGACGATCGACAGTTCCTACGCGGCGACCCGCTGGCTGCTGACCCAGATCACGACCCGCAGCACCGCGCCCCTCATGGCCTTCGTGCCGGAGGGGCTCGTCGCCTCCCCGCTCTGGATCATGCTCGCCGCCGGCGGCGTCGCGGTAGCGGCCGTGTCGAACGCCCTGCCCCCGATCTATCTCATGATCCCCTTCGCGACGCTTCTCGTCGGGGCGGCCGCCTGCCTCGTCTGCACGGCCTTCGGCTCGACCCTCCGGCACGACGCCCTGCTGAACCTCATGATCGGGCTCGCCGCCGCGATCATCTTCCTCACGGGGTATGTGCTGGCGATCCCCGCCCTGATGGCGCTGGCGTCGCTGATCGGCCTACTCGGTGCCCTGCCGATGGTGCGCGAGCGCCTGGGCGCGCGCGGCGCCGCCCTCCCCGAGGCGGTGACCCCGTCGGCGTCCGTCGGCGCGGCGGTGGCGCCCGTGAGCACGGCGGTGGCGGCCGTCATCCCGATGCGGCGCGACGAGGGGAACGTCTCGCACGGCTTCGACGGGGCCTGGTTCGTCCTGCGCATGACGCCGACCTACGACGACACCAACTCGGTCGGAAACATCTACTTCGCCAACTACTTCCGCTGGGTCGGCAAGGCGCGCGAGCTTTTCTTCAACATCTGCGTGCCGCATTTCGACCTGGCCAAGACGGATTATTACATCCTCACCCGTTCGTTCACCCACGACTTCCGCCGCGAGGCCCGGGAGTTCGATCCGGTCACGGTCCGGATCCGCGTGGCGGCGCACAACCGCAAGTTCGTCACCCTGGAGCACGAGATCCACAGCGACACGCACGGGCTCCTCGGCCGGGGCGAGCAGTCGCTGATGTTCGTGGATCCGCAGACCTACCGGCCCCTCGACATCCCGCGCGTGGTCCTCGAGGGCTTCTTCCCCTACCTGCCCGAGACCTCCGCCTACGTCGCCCGGCGCCGGGCTGCGGCCACCACGGGTCCGGCCCTCGGAGCGCTGGGGTAGGCGGCATGGAAACAGGGGCGTGCCGCCCGCGTTGACCCGGACCCTGTGCCGAACGAGGCGCTTGCCTGGAAACCCGAAGGAGAGCCGCCGATGGCCGATTCCGAGAAGACCGCTCCGACCGACACCATCTCCACCACCGGTGCGCCGGCACCCAAGGGCTCCGACAAAGCACGCCCCGAGAACCAGAAGGGCGAACTCGACCAGCGCCTGGACGAGGCCCTGGAGGAGACCTTCCCGTCGAGCGACCCCGTCTCCGTGAAGATTACGAAGTAGGCCGCAGCCGGCGACAGGCCGCGCCCTGCGCGGTGCCGGATGCGAAAAGGGCCGGGGCGATCGATCGCCCCGGCCCTTCGCGTGTCGGTCTTCGATGATTCGGGGCGGGGCGAACCCCCGCCCCTTCTCGAATCAGGCGGTCTCGAGCAGGCGGCGGGCGATGACCTGAGCCTGGATCTCGGCCGCACCCTCGAAGATCGAGAGGATGCGGGCGTCGCAGAGCACGCGGCTGACCGCGTATTCCAGCGCGAAGCCGTTGCCGCCGTGGATCTGCAGGGCGTTGTCGGCCGCAGCCCAGGCGACGCGGGCGCCGAGCAGCTTGGCCATGCCGGCCTCGAGGTCGCAGCGCTTGCCCTCGTCCTTCTCGCGGGCCGAGAAGTAGGTGAGCTGGCGGGCGATGTTGATCTCCAC
>NZ_JAIEOF010000170.1 GCF_019750675.1 Methylobacterium sp. | reverse complement strand
AGCTGGACGCCCACGAGGTAGAACGGGTTGTCCGACAGGGTGTAGAGGACGCCGCGAATCGCCAGCACGCCGAAGGCGGCGAGGAAAATCGGCTTGCGCCCGATCGCGTCGGCCTTGGCGCCGACGAAGACCGCCACCGGCACCATCACCAGCTGCGCCGCCACGATGCAGATCGCGATCAGCGAGGTGGCGTTGTCCTTGCCGGAGAGCTTCGTCAGCAGTTGCCCCACCGAGGTGAGCATGGCGGCGTTCGACAAGTGGAACAGGGCGGCCAGCACTGCGAAGAGCAGCAGGTACCTATTCTTCAGGAGTGCGGTGAGCCCCGACGGCTCCTCCTGGCCCTCGGCGCGCGCCTGGGTCTCGGTCTGATCGAGGCCGCGGGCGAGGTCGTCGTCGATGGCATCGGCCGGCACCATCAGCATGGCGCCGATGCTGCAGAGGGCCAGCAGCGCCATCAGCCAGAAGACCACGATCGGTCCGAAGAAGTAGGCGGTTCCGCCCGCGATCGCCGCCGAAGCCGCGTTGCCGGCATGGTTGAAGCCTTCGTTGCGGCCGATGCGCTTGGCGAACATCTTGGGGCCGACGACCCCGAGGGTGATGGCGGCCAGCGCCGGCGGGAAGATCGCGCCCGCGATGCCGGCCACCGATTGCGTGGCGGCGACCAGGTAGAAGTTCGCGATGAAGGGCAGGACGAGGCAGCTCAGCGTCACCGCCACCGCCGCGGCGATGACGATGGCGCGCTTGTGGTTGGTACGGTCGATCAATGCCCCGGCCGGCGTCTGCGCGATGAGGCCGGCGATGCCCGCGATGGTCATGATCAGGCCGGTGGTCGCCTCGTTCCAGCCCTGGTCGGGGCCGCGCACGGCGATCAGATAGATCGCGAGGTACGGACCGAGCCCGTCGCGGACGTCGGCGAGGAAAAAGTTCAGGGCGTCGAGGCCGCGCAGGACGCGCGTCGACGGCGCACGCGCGACGGAGGACCGGGGGGCAAGTGTCTCGGCCATAAAGCGCTTCCGTTGAAAGGCAGGATCGTGAACCGGAAACGGTTGGCGCAACGGGACGCCCGACCCTCTCAAGTGCTGCCTCAAGTGAAGGCGCGACGCTTTGTTCCAGGGCCGGGATTAACTTCGGCGTGATCACGTGGCGCGTGCGAGATCGGCCTGCGTCGAAGCACCGAACCGGCGCCGTCGATGAATTCGAAGGTCCGGGATCGATTGAGGGTATGGAGGCCGGTGCCCCGAAACTGGGGGCCGGGGCGCAGGATCGTCTCGACGCGCTGCGCGTAGCCGAGTGCGTCCAGGCGTTCGATCCGCGCCAGCCCCAGCGCGCCGCCATAGGTTTCGGTGCAATCCTGGACGGGTCGGAACAGCGCACCGCCGCGCTCGACGATCCGTCCGCCGGAACGCGCGGAGGCGATGTCGACGACGACCGGATTCATCGGGTGCGGTTCCCAGGGGCCCCGGACATCGCGCGCCGACCAGAGATGCAGGCTGTCCGAGTACGAGCCCCAGCCGGCGAAGGGGCCGCCATGCTCGCCGTCGTCCCGCACCGTGGCGAACAGCCACCACCGGTCGCCCTGCCTGAACAGGGTCGGGTCGCTGGCGTTGAGGCCGGACAGAAGCGTCGCTTCCTTGACCCATCCGGCCGGGAAGGCCGTGGCCCGGTAGAGATCCAGGGTGCCCGCCGAACCGCTCTCGGGCACCATCCAGTGGGTGTCCCCCTCGCGGAAGACGAACGGGTAGGACAGGTGATGGCCGGCTTCCAGCACGGGGACCGGCGTTCCGCGCGGGCCCTCGGCGCCGAAGCGTACCGCCGAGATCACGCCCTTCTCCTGCCCATAGACATAGTCTTCGACGAACAGCACGGTGCCTTCGCGATCGTCGATGGGGAACGGATCGGCGTAGAAGCGACGTCCGTCGTCCGGCAGGACGTTCCATCCGGAGGCGGGATGCGCCCGCAGGTCGATGACATCCGGGCCGGACAGGCTGCGCCACCCCGTGCGCCAGTGGGGCGCCCGGATGCAGAGGGCCCGGAGGCGGCGGGACACCATGCGGGCCCCCAGGCGCGCGGCGCGGGCTCCGAGATCCAGCGCCGACAATCCCTGCCTGTGTCGGTGCGGCGCGGAAGCACCGTCGAGGCGCGGCCCGGTTCCGTCGAGGGCGGCGAGGACGAGGCTGCTCGTCCGCACCAGGGCATCCTCGAAGGCCGTGAGCATGATGCTGCGCGCCTCGGTCCCGACGCGTCCGGAGGCCAGGAGGCGCTCGCCCTCGCGGATCGTGACCAAGGGCCGCCGCCCCGCCAGAAGGGCGGCGAGCAGGGCGGCCTCCCCGGGGGCGTCGTCGAAGGCCAGGCGCCAGACCGGTACGCGACCGTCTTCGACATCGCCGCAGAGGTCGAGGATGAGGTCGGGTGGGCCGGACCCTGCCGGACCGGCGACATCGATCCGCGCGCGGTCGACGGGCGCCGAGGGACCGTCGCCGGGCAGGCGCCGGAGCATCGCCTCGAGCCGGAACAGCAGGGCGGCATTGCCCGGTAGGGCGCCGGGTCCGGGTCGGGCGTCCACGCACACGGCCACGCCGGGGCGGTGCGTCATGCGCTCGATGAGCCGGAGGTGCCAGCGGCGGGGCATACGCCCGTCGAGGCGAACGCTCAGGCGCATGAGGTGCAAGCCCCTTCGCA
>NZ_JAIEOF010000287.1 GCF_019750675.1 Methylobacterium sp. | reverse complement strand
GAGATGAAGAAGTCGGTCTTCACCTACCTCAACTACATGCTGCCCGGGGCCGGCGTGATGCCGATGCACTGCTCGGCCAACGCGGCCCTCGACGAGGCCGGCGATTCGGCCCTGTTCTTCGGCCTGTCCGGCACCGGCAAGACCACGCTCTCCAATGATTCCTCGCGCCAGCTTCTCGGCGACGACGAGCACGGCTGGAGCAAGGACGGCATCTTCAACTTCGAGGGTGGCTGCTACGCCAAGACCATCCGCCTCTCGCGCAACGCCGAGCCGGAGATCTACGCCACCACGGAGCGCTTCGGCACGGTGATGGAGAACGTGGTGATCCATCCCGAGACCCGGGTGCCGGATTTCGACGACGCCTCGCTTACCGAGAACACCCGCTGCGCCTACCCGCTCGACTTCATCGCGAATGCGAGCGCCACCGGCCGGGCCACGCACCCCAAGAACATCGTCATGCTGACCTGCGACGCCTTCGGAGTGATGCCCCCGATCGCCAAGCTGACCGGCGCCGAGGCGATGTATCACTTCCTGTCCGGCTACACGGCCAAGGTCGCCGGGACGGAGCGGGGATTGACGGCGCCCGAGGCGACGTTCTCGACCTGCTTCGGGGCGCCGTTCATGCCGCGCCATCCCAGCGTCTACGGCAACCTGCTGCGCGACCTGATCGCGGCGCACGACGCCGATTGCTGGCTCGTGAACACCGGCTGGACCGGCGGCGGCGTCGGCACCGGACGGCGCATGCCGATCCGCGTCACGCGCCGCCTGCTTAACGCGGCCCTCGACGGCTCCCTGTCCAACGTCGAGTTCCGGCGCGACCCCTATTTCGGCTTCCAGGTGCCCGTCGCGGTGCCGGGCGTCGAGACGGAGGTGCTGTCGCCGATCGAGACCTGGAACAACAAGGCGGCGTTCCACGAGACTGCCACCCGCCTCGTCACCATGTTCCAGGAGAACTTCAAGCGCTTCGCCGCGCATGTCGACGCGGATGTCCGTGCCGCGGAGCCGGGGCTCGCCGTGGCCGCCTGAACGCCGCGTCCCATCAGAAAAAGCCGGCCGGGGCGACCCGGCCGGTGGCGGCTCAGCCGGCCGGCGGCGTCAGGACCAGCTTGCCCTCGAAGGGCGCCTTCTGGTTGCGGTTGCTCGTGCAGGCATAGGTCTCCTGCCCCTCCTTGAGGGTACGGATGCGCAGCGTGCCCTTGCCGTTCTGCTTGACGAGGTAGCCCTTCTCGCTGGCCACGTGAATGAGATCGCCGTCGGCGTGCAGCACGTTGGCGTTCTCGAACTGGCCCGGCGCCGTGATGGTGACGGGCTCGCCGGCCGAACTGATGATGTGCAACTCCACGTTTGTGTTGGCCGGGAGCCGCAATTCGGCCGGCGCGCAGACCGGTTTGTCACCATCCATCGTGATGGTGAGTTCCACGGGCGGCATCGCCCCGCTGCTGGCCGGCGGCAGCGGCTTGCTCTGGGCCAGGGCCGCATTCCCGAAGGCCGTGGCGCTCAGCGCAACGAGCCCGAACATCGCGTATCGCAAAATCATCACCTCGAACGTGTCTCACCAATTCTTGGGTGACGCGTCGGGGATTCCGCGGGTTCCGGTTTCCGGGCGCACGCGGCGAGGCGCCGCGACGCGGGGGGAAGGTGCGCATTCCCCGCCCACCGTGTTCGATCCTCAGAACAGCTTCATGCCCGGGGGGATCGGGAGGCCCTTGGTCAACTCCGCCATCCGCTCGGCGGCGACCTGCTCGGCCTTGCCTCGCGCGTCGTTGACGGCGGCCACGATGAGATCCTCGAGGATCTCGCGTTCGTCGGCGACCATCAGCGCGGAATCGAGCTGGATGCCCCGCACGAGGCCCTTGGCCGTCATCGTCACCCGCACGGCGCCGCCGCCCGAGGCACCCGTGACCTCGACCGTGTCGAGTTCGTCCTGCAGGGAGGCCATCTTCTCCTGCATGGCCTGGGCCTGCTTCATGATGCCCATCAGGTCGCGCATCGGCTCTGCTCCTTGGTCGGTTCGGGGTTGCGTCGGAAAAGAGGATGAGATGGTTCGCGATCTGGGACGCGACAACGCCGGCGGCTACGCTTCGTCGTCGGGCTCCTCGGTCTCCGCCTCGCCCGTGGGGGGCGCCTCCAGGGCGGGGGAGGCCTCGGGGGCGCGGTCGCGCACGTCGACGATCTGCGCGCCGGGGAAGCGGGCGAGCACCTCGCGGACGAGGGGATGGGCGGCCGCGTTCTGGTGGCGGGTCTCGGTGGCGGCTCGGGCCGTGGCGTCGAGGGTCGGCTCGCCGGCCTCCTTCGACAGGGCGACGATCCAACGCCGCCCGGTCCAGGCGTCGAGGGCACGGGCGAGATCGTTGGCGATGCTCTGGCGCCCGCCCTCGGCGAGGCGGAACTCGATGCGGCCCTCCTCGAAGCGCACGAGGTGGACCTCGCGCTCCAGGGCCATCTTCAGGCCGATGTCGCGCTTGGCATCCGCCAGGGCGACGACGTCGGTGAAGCGCAGGAGGCGGGGCTCTTCCGGCTGCGGAGCGGGGGCGGGACTTGCCAGGGCGGGACTTGCCAGGACAGGATTTGGCAGGACAGGATTTGCGAGCCCGGAATTCACGAGGGCGGGGCGCGAACCGCCGCCGTTGGCCGCCATGGACAGGGCAGGGCGGGGCGGGGG
>NZ_JAIEOF010000459.1 GCF_019750675.1 Methylobacterium sp. | reverse complement strand
CTCCACCGCTCGGAACTCGCCGTCCCGGGCTCCAACCCGACCTTCATGGAGAAGTCCGCCAGCTCCAAGGCCGACGTCATCTTCCTCGACCTCGAGGACGCGGTTGCTCCTGACGACAAGGAGCAGGCTCGCAAGAACATCATCCAGGCGCTGAACGACCTGGATTGGGGCACCAAGACCATGATGATCCGCATCAACGGTCTCGACACCCACTACATGTACCGCGACGTCGTCGACATCGTGGAGGCCTGCCCGCGCCTCGACATGATCCTGATCCCCAAGGTCGGCGTGCCGGCCGACGTCTACGCCATCGACGTGCTGACCACCCAGATCGAGCAGGCCAAGAAGCGCGAGAAGAAGATCGGCTTCGAGGTGCTGATCGAGACGGCCCTGGGCATGGCCAACGTGGAGGCGATCGCCACCTCCTCGAAGCGCCTGGAGGCCATGTCCTTCGGTGTGGCCGACTACGCCGCCTCGACCCGCGCCCGCTCCACCGTCATCGGCGGCGTGAACAAGGACTTCTCGGTGCTCACCGACAAGGACGAGGCCGGCAACCGCGAGACCCATTGGCAGGACCCCTGGCTGTTCGCCCAGAACCGCATGCTGATCGCCTGCCGTGCCTACGGCCTGCGCCCGATCGACGGCCCCTTCGGCGACTTTTCCGATCCGGACGGCTACACCTCCGCCGCCCGCCGCTGCGCGGCCCTGGGCTTCGAGGGCAAGTGGGCGATCCACCCGAGCCAGATCGATCTCGCCAACGAGGTCTTCACCCCCTCCGAGGCCGAGGTCACCAAGGCCCGCCGCATCCTCGAGGCCATGGAAGAGGCCGCCAAGGCGGGACGCGGCGCCGTCTCCCTCGACGGCCGCCTCATCGACATCGCCTCGATCCGCATGGCCGAGGCGCTGATCGAAAAGGCCAACGCGATGTCCGCCAGCTGAGCATCCGGGTCGCGCAACGTTAAGAACCCGCGACTTGGCCGCCCCTTCGGGGCGGCCCTTTTGTTTGGCGCATGACCACGGACTGTCCGGCACCAAGTCACGCCGACATCCGTTAGCAGACGTCCGCTACGGCGTGCCTTGCCGCACCATCGACAGGGCCTCGCCGATCGGCGGCCGCATGACACGAGAACCTTCACCGGTATCCAGGGAGACCCCATCATGCACGTGACCATCGAAGACGCACACAAGGCCATCGAGGCCGCCCGCGCCAAGGCCGTGGAACTCGGCACGCAGATGTGCATCGCGGTCGTGGATTCCGGCGGCAACCTCAAGGCTTTCTACCGGATGGACGGTGCCTGGGTCGGCTCCATCGACATCGCGCACAAGAAGGCGAAGACGTCCGTCTTCTTCGGGATGACGACGGGGCAGATCGGGCAGCTCTCGCAGCCCGGCGGCCCCCTCTACGGCATCGAGCATTCGAACGACGGCCTCATCACCTTCCCGGGCGGTATCCCGATCGTGGACAAGGACGGCGAGATGTCCGGCGCCATCGGCGTCAGCGGCTCCACGGTGGAGAACGATCACGCCGTGGCCCTGGCGGGCGCCAGTTCCATCGGTGCCACCGAACTGCCCGCCCATCCCTGGCGCACCTGAGGGGCATACGCGCGCGGGCCGGGCGACCGGACCCGGCGCGTTCCCCGGCCGGTTTGCCCGCGCACGACCGGAACGAAAGAAGGCCCCGCTCGCGAGAGCGGGGCCTTCTTTCGTCGTACGCCCCGGCCCCGCGAGGAGGCCGGAGCGTGGTCGGCTCAGAGGCCGCCGAACTTGTAGTTGAAGCCGGCCTTGATGATGTTGCCCGAGGTCTCGAAGCGCGAGGTGTAGGAGCCCGTGGCGGCGGGGAGGCCGACGTTGTTCACGATGACGTTGCGGCTGCCGAGGTCGTAGTGGAGGTACTCGGCCTTCAGCGTGATGGCGCTCGCGCCGAGCAGGCTGCCGATGAAGTTGAAGCGGTTCAGGAAGCTGTCGGTGGGGATCGCGTACTCGATGCCGCCGCCGTAAGCGTAACCCGTCTGCATTTCGTTGTAGCGGCCCGAATAGGCCAGGACGTTGGTGCCGGTGAAGAAGTCGGCGCGGTAATCGACGCTGCCGTAGGCGAAGCCGCCGGTTCCGTAGACCAGGAACCGGTCGAAGGCGTAGCCGAGGCGGCCCTGCACGGTGCCCAGGTAGTCGAGGCGCTGGCGGAAGGTCGCGGGATCGCGCAGCACCGGGTTCAGGGGGGTCAGGGGACCGAGGTAGCCGTAACGCTTGCTGATGTCGGTCCAGGTGACGTCGGCGTTGAGGCCGACGACGAAGCCGGAGCCCGGGGTGAACTGATAGTTGTAGCCGATGCCGCCACCGACGTTGCCGATGCCGTCCTGCTCGGAGCGGAAGTTCTGCGGACGCCGGTTGAGGGCGACGTTGGTCCGCGTCAGCGCATCGTTGCCGGTGGTGCGGATGTTCTGACGGTCGCTGAACGCGTACGAGCTATGGGTGCCGAGGTAGAAGCCGGTCCAGGTGAAGACCGGGATGGGCGTGAAGACCGGCGGCGGCGCCTCGCGGCGCGGCAGGTCGGCGGCCGAGGCCGCGCCGATGGCGACCAGCGAGGCGACGCCAGCCAGGAGAAACTTCTTGATCATCACGGTGGGTTCCGAAATCCGGGGCTTGACCGTCAAGCTAGCTCGC
>NZ_JAIEOF010000257.1 GCF_019750675.1 Methylobacterium sp. | reverse complement strand
TCAGGCGGCAGAACGTCGAACCCGAAGGCCTCGAAGCCGGAGTTGCAGCCACTCGACGAGCACCTGGCCGCCCTGCTCAGCCCTGCGCTGAACCGAAACCGTCCGCCGCCGCTGCCGGAGCCGGCCCCGCCGCGGCCGGGCGGAAAGCCGCCGGGCCGTGGCCGGAAGACCGCGCCGACGGGGATGGCCGAGGCTCCGCAGGCGGCGTTCATGCACGCCGAGGCCGCCGATGTCGACCCGCGCCTCGCCCAGGCCCTCGGCCTGACCCCGCCCGAGGATGGCCCGCTGCCGGAGGGGATGGCGCCCGCCGCGCTGGGCGAGGATGACACCTCGCTCGCCAGCGACGGCGTCTCCGCCACGGTGGATGCGCTCTCGCGCCTGCTCACCGAGGGCAACCCGCTCTTCAGGGACGGCAAGACCTGGACGCCCCATCGCCCCGAGCGGCCGAAGAAGTCCGAGGGCGGCCTCGCCTTCACCCTGAAATCCGAGTTCGAACCGGCCGGCGATCAGCCCCGCGCCATCGCCGAATTGGTGGACGGTGTGCGCAAGGCCGAGCGCGATCAGGTCCTGCTGGGCGTCACCGGTTCCGGCAAGACCTTCACGATGGCCAAGATCATCGCCGAGACCCAGCGTCCGGCCCTGATCCTGGCGCCGAACAAGACGCTGGCGGCGCAGCTCTACGGCGAGTTCAAGAGTTTCTTCCCCGACAACGCGGTGGAGTATTTCGTCTCCTACTACGATTACTACCAGCCCGAGGCCTACGTGCCGCGCTCGGACACCTTCATCGAGAAGGAATCTTCGATCAACGAGCAGATCGACCGGATGCGCCACGCCGCCACCCGCGCCCTCTTGGAGCGCGACGACGTGATTCTCGTGGCCTCGGTCTCGTGCATCTACGGCATCGGCTCGGTGGAGACCTACACCGCCATGTCGTTCACGGTGTCGCTCGAGGAGAAGATCGAACAGCGCCAGCTCATCGCCGACCTCGTGGCGCTCCAGTACAAGCGCATTCAGTCGGATTTCGCCCGCGGCACCTTCCGGGTGCGCGGCGACGTCATCGAACTCTGGCCCGCCCACCTCGACGATCGCGGCTGGCGCATCGGCCTGTTCGGCGACGAGGTCGAAGCGATCACCGAGTTCGATCCGCTCACCGGCAAGAAGATCAACGACCTGAAGTTCGTGAAGGTCTACGCCAATTCGCACTACGTCACGCCGCGTCCCACCCTCCAGCAGGCAGTGAAGGGCATCAAGACCGAGCTGAAGCTGCGGGTCGACGAACTGACGAAGATGGGCCGCCTGATCGAGGCGCAGCGCATCGAGCAGCGCTGCACCTTCGACATCGAGATGATCGAGGCCACCGGCGCCTGCAACGGCATCGAGAATTACTCACGCTACCTGACCGGCAGAAAACCCGGTGAGCCACCGCCGACCCTGTTCGAGTACCTGCCGGACAACGCCCTGGTCTTCACCGACGAGAGCCACGTCACGGTCCCGCAGATCGGCGGTATGTACAAGGGCGACTTCCGCCGCAAGGCGACCCTGGCCGAATACGGCTTCCGCCTGCCGTCCTGTCTCGACAACCGCCCCCTGCGGTTCGAGGAATGGGACGCCATGCGCCCGCAAACGATCCATGTCTCGGCCACCCCGGCGAAGTGGGAGATGGAACAGACCGGCGGCGTCTTCGCCGAGCAGGTCATCCGCCCCACCGGCCTCGTCGACCCGGTGATCGAGATCCGCCCCGCCCGCTCCCAGGTGGACGATCTCCTCGGCGAGGTGCGCGAGGTCGCTCAGGCCGGCTACCGGACGCTCGTGACGACGCTGACGAAGCGGATGGCCGAGGACCTCACCGAGTACCTGCACGAGAACTCGGTGCGCGTGCGCTACATGCACTCCGACATCGACACCCTGGAGCGCATCGAGATCATTCGCGACCTCCGGCTCGGCGCCTTCGATGTGCTGATCGGCATCAACCTGCTCCGCGAGGGCCTCGACATTCCGGAATGCGCCCTGGTGGCCATCCTGGACGCCGACAAGGAGGGCTTTCTGCGATCCGAGACCTCGCTGGTGCAGACCATCGGTCGCGCGGCCCGCAACGCGGACGCCCGCTGCATCCTCTACGCCGATCAGGTCACCGGCTCGATGGAGCGCGCGATGGCGGAGACCGAGCGCCGGCGCACCAAGCAGCTCGCCTACAACGAGGAACACGGCATCACCCCGCAGAGCGTGAAGCGCGGTATCGCCGACATCCTCGACAGTGTCTACGAGCGCGACCACGTTCAGGTCGATACCGGACTCGCCAAGAACGCCGTCACCATCGGCCACAACCTCAAGGCGGTCATGGCCGACCTGGAGAAGCGGATGCGCACGGCGGCCGCCGACCTCGACTTCGAGGAGGCCGCGCGCCTGCGCGACGAGCTCAAGCGGCTCCAGGCCACCGAACTGCTGGTCTCGGACGACCCCATGGCCCGCCAGGGCGATGTGGAGCGGGAGGCCGGGCGCTTCGGCGCCAAGCAGAGCCGCATCTCCAAGCCGACACTGGACAACATGGGCCCGGGCACCGACCGCGAACTGCCCGTCGGCGCGCCGGTCTGGCAGGAGCGCCCGAAGGCGCGCTCGACGCAGGGGCTCGGCGGGCAGAAACCGAA
>NZ_JAIEOF010000465.1 GCF_019750675.1 Methylobacterium sp. | reverse complement strand
AAGGCCGCCCATCGTTCGAGAGTGTCGATCGACCGGAGCAGCGGCAGGGCTTCGGCCTCGATCACGGACCACGCGGCTTCCACCGTAACGGGATCGGACCAGTGCCAGTACGGAGACCCGCCTTCGTGAGGTGGATAGAGGTGCCTCCAGCAGGATCCGATGATATCGGACAAGCTCGGCACTGGCACGAAGGTCGGTACGATCGACCACCCGATCCGGAAGACACCCCGCTCGTACGAGCGATCCACGAAGACCCGCGACACCGTGTGATGAATCGGCGCGAGCCAGAGCTCGCGCCCGCCGGTATAGGCGAAATCGCCGTGGCGGTCGGCCAGGGGACGGAAGATGGTTCGCGCCTGACGGGCGGTCGTCATGGGTTCGGCTTCACCTCGATAAGTATGAAACGCTTCGCATGCGGGAAATTTCGCATCGCAGCCGCGGCATAATCGTTCGCAACTCTCGGCTCGATCCCCCTTTTTCCTGTCTTCGGATCATAAATGCAAACCGTAGATGGATTTGATTCTTCGAGAACATCAATTCTTACAGTGTCTTTAACTCCGCGCCTTGAAATATCTTCGATTTTTTTACTGTATGATACCTCAGCCACAAACTTCGGATCATTGCGCGAATTGATATCCTGGGCCATCAGAGTGTGAACACGCGTACCCACAGCTTGTGGTGTCAGGTATAACCCGGATGACGTGACGCTTGCCATCGTCCTGTCCAGCAGGGATTGCACTTCGCCGTGGCGTGGGCAGGCGAGATCCAGATCGGCCCGCTCCACTTCACCGACCCAGGTCGCTCCGGCGGATGCATCACCACTGCGCTCGTATTCGCTGGCTGGTGCGACGAAGAGCGCTGGACCGGCGCCAATCCGCTGAGACAGCACTCTGAAGAGTGACAAGGCCGCTTCGACCGCGGTTACGCGCCGTGCGGGAGACGGACTCAGGGTCCTCGCGCTCTGAACGAAGGCGTCCGCCTCCACCTTCCCATCGACCAGGGTACCGCGCGACAGGATCTCTCCCGTCTCGCCATCGCGGACGGTCTGGGTCCGCCCCTCCATCTCGAATACGGTCCGGGTGCCGTCCGGTGCGACGACCGTGTGCTGCTCGTCCCAGGTCTCGGACGGCCGGCTGCGAATCCGCAGCGAGAGCACCCGCGAACCATCGTCGGTGACGACGTCCTGCCCATCGTGTCCAGAGGTCCATTGCCCCGCCCCGGTCTGGCCGGCCGGTGTCCGGGGCTGGTCGGGATCGTACTTCCGGGAGAGGAGATGCTCGACGCGGAGCAGTCCGGCCTCGACCCTCAGGGCTGCGAGGTCACATGAGAGCTTCTTGAATTCTGAACCCTGACGGCCTGACAGCGACATGGGCGGTGCTTTCGAGAGATCGAGCGACCAGTCCACATCTTCCACAGATGTCAATAAAAACCCATTATAGGCTTTTCATCAAAAACCGGTTCGGGCATTCTGCGTCTCGGCTGCGCGCCCGGTCCCGCTTCGCTCGCTCACCGGCAAAATTCCGCAACGCCACGGCCACCGACTCCACCAGCGCGGCTTCGGAGGTCGGGTCGCGCAGGACGAGGCTGGTGATGGCGTCCGGGTGATTCCGGCGCTGCTTCGGGGTGCGGACATGGTTCGAGACGCGCAAGGCGAAGGCGCAGGCGTCGGGCTTGAGGTAGACGCTGTCGCCCCGCGTGTTGCGGGCGACCACGACGAATCCCCGCGCGACGAGGAGGTCGACGGCACGCGCGATCGCGTCGACGGGTGTCAGATGCGTCGTCACGGAGACAGGCCCTCGCGGGCGAGGGCGCTGAGTCCGCGCAGGGCCGCGAGGGCGCCGGCGGCGGAGCCCGCATAGCGCTCGAAGCGCTGGGGCCGGAGCGCGAGGCCGGTCAGGGCCGCCTTCGGCAGGTTGATCGCGAGCATGCCGAGGCTCGGATCGGACAGGCCGTACTTGGCGCAGACATAGGCCCGCGACCAAGCCTGGTGCCAGCGCGTGCGGAACACCCGGCCGGGCTCCGGCGCGCAGGAGCACCCGCGCTCGTGCACGGCTTGCGCGGCGTGGACATGCACGAGGCCATGGCCCGCATCCGCCATCCGGCGGCAGAGATCGTCGTCTTCGTAGAACAGGAAGATGTTGGGATCGAAGCCGCCCAGGGCCAGGAAGAGGTCGCGGCGCAGCATCAGGCAGGCTCCGGAGAGGAAGGGCGCGCAGACGTCTCCCTCCGGCGGGGCGCGCCGACCCTGCGGGTTCGCCAGATAGGGTGAGAGGAGCGAGCGCGGCTGGAAGAAGACGCGCCCGTCCGGTTCGACCAGCCGGGGCGCGAGCAGCCCCGCATCGGGGTAGGCGCGCGCGGCGGCCAGCAGCGCGTCCACGGCGCCCGGCCGCAGGACCACGTCCGGGTTGAGGATCAGGACGCGCTCGGCGCGCCGGGCCGCCGCCACGCCGATGTTGCTGGCGCGGCCGTACCCCTCGTTGCGGGGGTTCTCCACCACCTCGGCCCCGGCCGCGCGGGCCACGGCCACCGAGGCGTCCCGGCTCGCATTGTCCACCACGAGGGCCGGGACGTGCTCGGCCGCGAGGGCGCTCAGACAGGCCGGCAGGCGCTCGGCGCTGTCATGCGCCACGACGACGGCG
>NZ_JAIEOF010000121.1 GCF_019750675.1 Methylobacterium sp. | reverse complement strand
CCAGTCGGTCGGGGGTCCGGACAGCCAATTGCCAGAGGAAGGGCGAGTGGTCGGCGAGCCCGAGCAGGAGCGCCCGAACCTCCGGGTTCAGAAACCCGGGTGCGAGGCCCGGCGCGACGTCGTCCAGCCGCGCGGCGGCGGCCTCGGGATCGGACAGGACCGGGGCCGCGCGCAGGCGTGCGCGAAGGCTGCCGCTTCGTCCGCCACCGTCCTGAGCCATGGCCCTATCCTCCCGACGCATCCACCGGCAGGGTTACCACGACCCGAAGTCCGGGGGCATCGTCCTCGAGGCTCAGCGTGCCCTGGTGCAGGCGCACCACCGCGTTGACGAGGCTGAGCCCGAGGCCGAAGCCCGGTCGGGATCGTGCCTCCTCCAGGCGCACGAAGCGGTCGAGAACCCGCCCCCGTGCCTCTACGGGAATACCGGGACCGGAATCGGCGACGCTGAGGCGCAGGGTCTCGCCGGAACGCGCGGCGGTGAGCCGGATCACCCCCTGCGCGCCGCCATACTTCACCGCGTTGTCGACGAGGTTTGCCAGCGCCTGGCCGACCAGTTCACGGTTGCCTCGCATCGTCAGCGCCGCGTCGCCGGTCTCGACGATCAGTGTCGTGCCCTGCTCCGACGCCAGGGGCTCGTAGAGTTCGGCGACGGACCGCATCACCGCGCCGGCATCGAACGCGACGAAGTCCCGGTTGGCATCGACGCCCTCGAGCCGAGCGATCATCAGGAGGGCGTTGAAGACGCGGATGAGTCCGTCGCTCTCCGCGATCACGCCCTCCAGGGCGGCCCGCAGGGTCTCCGGTGTCTCGGCGGTCCGGAGCGCCTCTTCGGCCCGATTGCGCAGGCGGGTCAGAGGTGTCTTCAGATCGTGCGCGATGTTGTCGGAGACATCGCGCAGGCCCCGCATCAGTTCGCCGATCCGCTCCAGCATCGCGTTGAGGTTACGAGCGAGGCGATCGAGTTCGTCGCCCGTGCCCGCGACGGCGAGCCGTCCGTCGAGGTCGCCGGCCATGATCCGGCGCGTGGTCTCGGTCATCGCATCGACGCGCTTGAGGACGCGGCTGGCGATGAACCAGGCGCCCGCCACCCCGAGCAGCACCACGAGCCCCACCGAGGAGCCGAAGGTCCGCCCGATCACGAGGCGCAGGCGATCCCGCTCCTCCACGTCGCGCCCGACCAGCAGGCGAAAGCCGCCCGGCAGCACGAAGATCTGCATAATCGCGCGGTGGTCGAGGGACTGGGACTCGCCGTTGCGAACGTAGCCGGCCTCCGTCTGGCCAGGATCCACGAGGAGACCGGTGGGCAGCGCCTCGATATTGCCGACGATGCGTTCGCCCGCCGCGTTGGTCACGAGGTAGAGAGAGGCGCCGGGCTCACCGGCACGCCGCTGAACGGCGGCAATCAGGCGACGCAGGCCCCCGACCTTGTACTGCTCGGATAGGCCGTTGATCTCGGCCTCGATGGTGGACACCATCTGGTCGTCGAGGGCCCGGCTCGCGTTCCAGGCGACGTAGCCCAGCGCCAGCAGCGCGAAGGTCGCGAAGACCACGAGGTAGGCGAAGGACAGCTTGAAGGCGGTGGTACGAAACAGGTTGCGAAGCCGCCCGCCTCGTCCCTCCTCCACCGCTCTCACGAGGCCGCGCCGGGGCCGCGGGCCTCGTCGGCCCGAAGCACGTAGCCGGTGCCCCGCACCGTGTGGAGAATCGGCGGTCCGAACTCCTTGTCGATCTTGGCGCGCAGGCGTGAGACGTGCACGTCGATGACGTTGGTCTGCGGATCGAAGTGATAATCCCAGACGTGTTCGAGGAGCATCGTGCGGGTCACCACCTGCCCGGCATGGCGCATCAGGTATTCGAGGAGCCGGAACTCCCGGGGCTGGAGCGCGATCTCGTGGCCCGCGCGGGTGACCCGGTGGGACAGGCGGTCGAGTTCCAGATCGCCCACCCGGTAGGACGTGGCCTCGGGCGCCGCGTTCGGACCGGAGCGGCGACGCGCGAGAACCTCGGCCCGAGCGAGCAACTCGGAGAAGGCGTAGGGCTTCGGCAGGTAGTCGTCCCCGCCTGCGCGCAAACCCTTCACCCGATCGTCCACCTGCCCCAGGGCCGACAAGATGAGCACCGGGACCGTCACGCCCTGTTCCCGCAGGGAGCGGATCAGCGACAGGCCGTCGAGCTTCGGCAGCATGCGGTCGACGATGAGCACATCGTATGCGCCTTCGCGGGCGAGAGCATAGCCGTCGAGGCCATCGGTGGCGTGATCCGGGACATGGCCAGCCTCCCGGAAGGCCTTGACGAGATAGGCGACCGCCTCACGGTCGTCCTCGATGATGAGCAGACGCATGGACGCGAGTGATACGGGTTCGCCCGCTCGCGGGAAACTGCCTTCTCCGGACACCTTCATCCGCCCCCTCCCCGCGCGCGCGATGGAGCGGATCGTAGGGGGCCGAACGTTGCGCGTGTCTGGCAGGGGGATGACGGTTTGGTCATGTCCGCGGACACGAAAAAAGGCCATTCCGGAAGGGATGGCCTTGATCGTGACGGCGGATCGTTTGTGAGGGAATGATTTTCCTTGTTCTGTGCAGGTCTGGCGGCGACCGACTCTCCCGTGTCTTGAGACACA
>NZ_JAIEOF010000322.1 GCF_019750675.1 Methylobacterium sp. | reverse complement strand
TGGCCGCCGCCGATGAACAGCCCTATACGGACACCAACACACACCGTCAACCCAAATCACAAACCTTTTGTGACGGCTCGCGATTGCCAGGGCATCAGGCCGGCAGGGCGAGATGCGCGCTCAAGCCACCGAGGTTCGAGCGGCCGAGATCGAGGGCGCCACCGTAGAGCTCGGCGAGCTCCCGGGTGATCGACAGGCCGAAGCCATGGCCCGGCACGCTTTCGTCGAGGCGTCCCCCGCGCCGCAGCGCCAGGGCGGCGGCCTCCGCGTCGAGGCCGGGGCCGTCGTCCTCCACCGTCACCACGACCCCGTCATCGCTCGCCCGAGCGGTGACGCGGATCTGGGCGCGGCTCCATTGGCAGGCATTGTCAATCAGGTTGCCCAGCATCTCGTCGATGTCCTGGGCGTCGCAGGCCGCCGCGAGTCGCGGCGACACGTCCTGCGCGATGGCGAGATCCTTGGCCGCATAGAGCCGCGCGAAGGTCGCGGCCAGATCGGCGACCGCGCCGGCGAGGTCGGTCCGCGCGCGGCCCGGCCCCCCGAGGGCGGCGGCGCGGGCTCGGCGCAGGTGATGGCGCACCCGCCGGTCCATGCCGGAGACGAGGTTCACGAGGGCGCCGTCAGGGTCACGGCCGGGCTCGGCCAGGGCGAGGCTCAGGGTGGCGAGCGGGGTCTTCAGGCCATGGGCGAGATTGGCCACATGGGTGCGGGCCCGTTCGAGATTGGCGGCGTTCTGGTCGAGGAGCGCATTCACCTCCGCCGCGAGGGGGCGGATCTCGGCAGGCTGCGGACCCGGGATGCGGGGCTCACGGCCCGCCCGCACCGCCGCGAGGTCCCGGCGCAGACGCTCCAGGGGCCTCAGGCCGAGGCGGACCTGTGCGACGAGCCCGGCCATGAGGCAGAGGCCGAGGATGCCGAGGATCGCCGCCAGGGCGAGGCCGGCCTCGCGCAGGGGCCCGCCCAGGGCTCGGGCGGGGGCCGAGGCGACCAGGATCGCGGGCGGGCTGCCCCCCTCCGGCGGCAGGTCGAGGATGCGCAGGATCAGCGCGTCGCCCCAGGGGCCGGTGCCGTCGGCCGGCCGGGGCCGATCCGGGTCGCGGGGCCGGGGGGCATCGTCGGGCAGCGCGAGGTCGCGACCCTCCAGGGAGCCCGAGCGCAGGACGCTGCGGCCCTGTCTCACCTGCCAGTGCCACCCGCCGCGGTCCCGGTCGAAGGGCGGCCCGTCGAGATTGCGGTCGAGGCGCAGGCGGTCGCCGGGTCCGCGCTCCAGGCTCGCCGCGATGGCGACGAGCTGGCTGTCGAGGCGGCTGTCGAGCTGGCCGCGGACGAAGCGGTGCAGGATCACCCCGATCGCCAGCCCCGCCACCACCAGGGCCGCCGTGACGAGGGCGAGGGCGGCGAGGAGCAAACGGCGCCGAAGGGAGCCGAGATGGAAGAGTCCGGTCGGGCCGGGCGGCGGGTGACCCGGTCCGTGCGGCGGCGGCATCAGGCGGGCTCGCCGGGGTGCAGCTGGTAGCCGTGGCCGCGCACGCCCTCGATGCGGGCGGGAGCGATTTTGCGGCGCAGGCGGGTGATGATGACCTCGACGGAGTTCGAATCCACGTCGGCGTCGCCGTCGTAGACCCGCTCGATCAGCTGGCCGCGCGGCATCACCCCGTCCTTGTGCAGGATCAGGCAGGAGAGGACGCGCCATTCGAGGCCGGTGAGCTTCAGGGGCAGGCCGTCGCGCTCGAAGGTGCCGAGGCCGGACTCGTAGGTGAGGGGCCCACAGGTGACGCGGGCGGCCCCGTGCGCCGCCGCCCGGCGCACCAGGGCGCGCAGGCGGATCACCAGTTCCTCCACCCGGAACGGCTTGACCAGGAAGTCGTCGGCGCCCGCCTTGAAACCCGCGACCTTGTCGCTCCAGCCGTCCCGCGCCGTGAGGATGAGGACCGGGACGGTCAGCCCCGCCGCCCGCCATGCCTTGAGGACCGAGAGGCCGTCGCGCTTGGGCAGGCCGAGGTCGAGCACCACCGCGTCGTAGGTCTCGGTCTCGCCGAGATGCTGCGCGTCCTCGCCGTTCGCGGCGTGGTCGAGGGCGAAGTTCTCGGCCCGCAGGGCCTTGGCGATCTCGGCGGCAAGGGCTGCGTCGTCCTCCGCCAGCAGGAGTTTCATGGGGCGTGTCCGTGGGTGGAGGGAGAAGGGCGCAAGGGCGAAGGCGAAGGGCGAGCGGCCTACGCCGCGTCGTTTAACGGGGGCTGAACCGTCCGGTTCAGTCCGGGTTCGCGGCCCCGGCCTAGAACGGCCTCAACCCGAGAGGGCGCCTTGAACCCGAGAAGGACAGACGTCATGACCGAGAACCACGAAACCTCCAGCCCCGCCACCGCCCCGACCCCGAAGCGCTCGCGGCGGGCGCTCGTCGTCGGCGCCATCGCGGCTCCCCTCGCCTTCGGCGCGATCGGCCTGTCGCTGGCCCAGAATGGCGCCTCGATGATGACGCCGGTGGCGCCCACCGCGATCTCGGCCCTGAAACCGTCGGGCTCCATCGCCGCCAAGGGCGACGTCGCCGAGATCTACGGCAACAAGTTCGTGATGCAGGACGGCACCGGCAAGGCGCTGGTCGAGACCGGCCGCCAGGG
>NZ_JAIEOF010000233.1 GCF_019750675.1 Methylobacterium sp. | reverse complement strand
TCCTGCCGTTCGAAGTCCTGCCATTCGAAGTCCTGCCATTCGAGCGGCGCATCGGTCCCTCCCTGCTCGGGTGACCGGACCGGACGGACGCCCACGGCCTCGCCGAACCGCAGGAGGCGGTCGCACCACATGGCGGCATGACGGTCGGGGACGGCGCGGGCGCGGGCGGCCGTGCTCCGGCCCATGGCGAGGCCGTGCACCAGGTGCTCCTGGAACATGTTCGCGAGTAGATCCGACAGGAGTTCCGGGTCTCTCCGGGCGAGCGCGGTCTTCAGGCGGGTGTGGCCGGCGGTCAGCTGGTCCCACATGCCGCCGGTCTTGCCCGGATTCGCGGCGGCCGACACGTGCCACGCGGCGATGATCCGGCTGCAGATCGCGAGGTCCGCCTCGCCCCGGGACGGCGCTTCGAACCGAAAGGCCGGCATCGCGCCGACCGTCCGATAGGGATACCGGAACAGCTCTCGCCCCAGGCGAGAGGACATGTCCGCGACGATGTCGGCGGACAGCTTATAGATGCGCCCCTCGTGCCGGCCGACATTCAGGTAGTGAACCTCGGCCGAGGGACAGTATCCCGCGGCGATGGCCTCCTCGATGTCGCCGTGCAGTTCGAGATACGAGGCGGCATCGAAGTCGTGCGGCAACAGCGCGAGCAGATCCGGATCGATGATCGAACCATCCGCATTGGCGGCGTACTTCCGGCCCTCGTGCCGGCCGTGCCGCAGGTAATGCTCCTCGGCCGACAGGCCCTCACCCTCCCGGATGGAGAGGGCGACGTCCGGATTGATGCGCAGGTAGGCCTCGGCGTCGAAGTCCTTCGGCAGATCCTTGTGGCGCTTGAACCGGGCCACATCGATGAAACGCCGCATTCCCGAACCCCCGGCCGATCACAGTGTCGGCTCCCTGAACGCCTGCCATAACGAGCCCCTGCCATAACAGGTCCGTGGAAGCGCCGAGAAGTGTCCCGCCGCGGGTCGTCCGGGCAGGACCGAGGCTCGATCCGGGGGAACAGCCCGGATCGAGCCCGGTTTCCCGAAACGGGGGCCGCCGCATCGCGGCCGGTGAGACGGACAGGTACAGCATGACCGCATCGGTATCCCGCGCCGTGATCGTCCAGCCCGGGGGCGGCTTCGAGGCCGTCGGGTTCGGCGAACGGCCCGTTCCGGAGCCGGGGCCGGGCGAGATCACCGTCCGCCTGCGGGCGAGTTCGCTCAACTATCACGACTATGCCGTGGTCAGCGGCCTGTGGGGGCCGAGCGCGCCGCGCGTGCCGATGTCGGACGGGGCGGGCGAGGTCGAGGCGGTGGGACCGGGCATCGAGGCCTTCGCGGTCGGAGACCGCGTGGTCAGCACGTTCTTCCCCACCTGGACCGAGGGCCAGCCCCAGGTCGAGGGTTTCGCGACCGTGCCGGGCGACGGCATCGACGGCTATGCCCGCGAGCGGGTCACCGCCTCCGCGCTGGCCTTCACCCACGCGCCCCGGGGTTGGGACCATGCCGAGGCGGCGACCCTGACGACGGCGGCGCTCACCGCCTGGCGCGCCCTGCACGGGGATGCGGGCCTGAAAGGCGGCGACGTCGTCCTCGTGCAGGGCACCGGCGGCGTCTCGGTGTTCGCGCTGCAATTCGCCAAGGCCGCGGGTGCCACCGTGATCGCCACCTCGTCCAGCGACGAGAAGCTCGAGCGCCTGCGCGCGCTCGGAGCCGACCACATCGTCAATTACCGCTCCGACGCCGCCTGGGGGGAAACCGCCCGGCGCCTCACCGGCGGGCGCGGGGTCGACCACGTCCTCGACGTCGGCGGTCCCGCGACCCTGGAGCAGTCGATGGCCGCCGTGCGGGTGGGCGGGCACATCTCGGTGATCGGCATCCTCACGGGGGTCGCCGGGCCGCTACCGCTGGTCCCAGCGCTCGTCCGGCAGATCCGCCTCCAGGGCGTCCTCGTCGGCAGCCGGCGCCAGCAGATCGAGATGGTTCGCGGCATCGAGGCCTGCGGCCTACGGCCGATCGTCGACAGCCGCTATCCCCTGGCGGACCTCGTCGCGGCGTTCCGGCACCAGGAGAGCAACCGGCACTTCGGCAAGATCTGCATCGAGATCTGAGCCGCCTCCGGCTCGCGGCCGGCTTTCGCGCTGGGGGTTTCCCCTCAGCCGACGCGGAGCAGCAGGGCGACGGCCGCCACGACGAGGACCGCGAAGGTGGCCAGGATGCCGCCCCCGCGGCAGGCGAACTGCCGGGGCGCGTTCTTGGGCGCCAACATTCCGAACGGGTGCAGCACGCGCGCCACGAGGAGCACGATCAGGAGGCCGCGCACCAGGGTCGGCCCGCCGCCACCCGCTTCCAGCAGGCCGACGAGGAGCAGCGCCAGCGGCACGTACTCCCCGAAATTGCCCTGCGCGCGGATGCGCTTCTCCAGGTCCGCGTTCCCGCCATCGCCGTGCAGGACATCCGCCGACAGGCGCCCGGCGACGACCCAGGCGGAGAGCCCCACATAGAGGAGCGCGAACAGGGCCGCGTAGAAGGCCGTCAGGGCGGGATAGGTCACGGGGTCACTCCGGTGGCTCGGTGGCTCGGTGTCTCTCGAAAACGCCCGCCGCAGCGTCGCCGTTCAGGCC
>NZ_JAIEOF010000426.1 GCF_019750675.1 Methylobacterium sp. | reverse complement strand
ATGATCCGGAAGCTGCCCAAGATCCTGCGCTTCATCCCGGGCTCGGCCCAGGACGTGCGGGCCTACTTCCTCACCCTGCAATACTGGCTCTCGGGCTCGGACGAGAACATCGCCAACCTGGTGCGTTTCCTGGCCGGGCGCTACGCGGCCGGTCCGCGCGAGGGCTGGCGCCGGATCGCGGCCGCCCCCGCGCCCCTGACCTACCCGGAGACCGGCCTCTACCATCCCCGCATGGCCGGCCGGATCGGCGAGGACGTGGCGCGGGTGCCGGCGCCGGCGGGCGCCGTGAAGGGCCGCATCGGCCTCCTCGTCATGCGCTCCTACGTGCTCGCCGGGAACACCGCCCATTACGACGGCGTCATCGCCGCCCTGGAAGCGCGCGGGCTTGCCGTGGTGCCGGCCTTCGCCAGCGGCCTCGACAACCGCCCGGCGGTGGACGCCTTCTTCCGCCGCGACGGCCGCCCCACCATCGACGCCCTGGTCTCGCTCACGGGCTTCTCCCTGGTGGGCGGTCCCGCCTACAACGATGCTGCGGGTGCCCAGGCGCTGCTCGCCGAACTCGACGTGCCCTATCTCGCCGCCCACGCCCTCGAGTTCCAGACCCTGGAGCAGTGGGAGGCATCCGACCGGGGCCTCTCGCCGGTCGAGGCCACCATGATGGTGGCGATCCCCGAGCTCGACGGCGCGACCAGCCCGATGGTCTTCGGCGGACGCTCCAGCCGCTCGCTGGGCTCATCCGCCCGCGACATGGTCGTGCACCCCGAGCGGGCCGACATGCTCGCCGCTCGCATCGAGCGCCTCGTCGCCCTTCGGCGCAAGGCGCGGGCCGAGCGCCGGGTCGCCGTCGTGCTGTTCGGCTTCCCGCCCAATGCCGGCAGCATCGGCACCGCGGCGTTCCTGTCGGTCTACCATTCGCTGCACAACACGCTCACCGCCATGAAGGCCGAGGGCTACGCGGTCGAGGTGCCCGAGAGCGTCGATGCCCTGCGGGACGCCGTGCTCGCCGGTAACAGTGCCCGGTTCGGCACCCCCGCCAACGTCCACCACCGCATCCCGGCCGACGAGCATGTCCGGCGCGAGCGGCATCTCTCCGAGATCGAGGCGCAGTGGGGCCCGGCTCCCGGACGCCAGAACAGCAACGGCTCGCAGATCTTCGTTCTCGGCGCCCAGTTCGGCAACGTCTTCGTCGGCGTGCAGCCCGGCTTCGGCTACGAGGGAGACCCGATGCGCCTCCTGTTCGAGCGCGGTTTCGCCCCCACCCACGCCTTCTCGGCCTTCTACCGCTACCTGCGCGAGGATTTCCGGGCCGACGCGGTGCTGCATTTCGGCACCCACGGGGCGCTCGAATTCATGCCCGGCAAGCAGACCGGCCTCTCCGGCGCCTGCTGGCCCGAGCGCCTGATCGGCGCCACGCCGCATGTCTACCTCTACGCCGCCAACAACCCGTCCGAGGGCCTCCTGGCCAAGCGCCGCTCCGCCGCGACCCTGGTGAGCTACCTCACCCCGAGCCTCGCCCAGGCCGGCCTCTATCGCGGGCTGATCGACCTCAAGGCCTCGATCGAGCGCTGGCGCGCCCTGGAGCCCGAGGCGGTGGCCGAGCGCCGGGATCTGGCCGACCTGATCCAGGCGCAAGGGGCCGGACTCGACCTCGTGGCGGCCGAGCCCACTTGGACCGCAGACCTCGCCGACCATGTCCACCGCCTCGGCGCGGCCCTGCACGAGCTGGAGCACAGCCTGATCCCCCACGGCCTGCACGTGGTGGGCCAGGGGACGCCGCCCGACCAGCGCGTCGACATCCTGCTGGCGCTGGCCGAAGCCACCCACGGCCTCGCCCCCGCCCGTGCCGGGCTCGACGCCCTCGTGGCGGGCGCCACCCTCGATGCGGCCCTGGCGTTGGGCGAACTCGCCGCGACCGAACCGAACCGCGCCGCCCTCGCGCGCTTACGCGAGACGGACCGCCTGTTGTCACAGGATCACGAGATCCAGGGCCTGCTCCGGGCGCTGGACGGCCGCTTCATCGCCCCCGTGGCGGGCGGCGACCTCCTGCGCAACCCCGATATCCTGCCGACGGGGCGCAACCTGCACGGCTTCGACCCCTACCGCCTGCCCTCCGCCTTCGCGCTCGCCGACGGCACCCGGCAGGCCGCGCGCCTGTTGGCCCGCTATCGCGACGAGGGCGCGGCCCTGCCCGAGAGCATCGCCCTCGTGCTCTGGGGCACCGACAACCTGAAGAGCGAGGGCGGCCCCATCGCCCAGGCTCTCGCCCTCATCGGCGCCGCCCCGCGCTTCGACGGCTACGGACGTCTCAGCGGCGCTACCCTGATTCCGCTGGAGACCCTCGGCCGCCCTCGCATCGACGTCGTCGTGACCCTCTCGGGTATCTTCCGCGATCTCCTGCCGTTGCAGACGAAGCTCCTGGCTGAGGCGTCCTACCTCGCCGCAACCGCCGACGAGCCGGTGGAGCTCAACTTCGTCCGCAAGCACGCCCTGGCGCTCCAGGCCGAGCACGGCATCGACCTCGAGACGGCCGCGCTCCGGGTCTTCTCCAACGCCGAGGGCACCTACGGCGCCAACGTCAACCAGCTCGTCGAATCCGGCCGCTGGGA
>NZ_JAIEOF010000441.1 GCF_019750675.1 Methylobacterium sp. | reverse complement strand
GCCTTCGGCCGGCCCTCGACATAGGCGTAGGTGGTGGCGTCCGGCGCCACCAGGCCGGCGCGGGCGCCGCCCTCGATCGACATGTTGCAGATCGTCATCCGGCCCTCCATCGAGAGGGCGCGGATGGCCGAGCCGGCGTACTCGATGACGTAGCCGGTGCCGCCGGCGGTACCGATCTCGCCGATGATCGCCAGGATGATGTCCTTGGCCGTCACGCCCGGCGGCAGGGTGCCGTCGACGCTGACGCGCATGTTCTTCGCCTTCTTCTGCAGCAGCGTCTGGGTGGCGAGCACGTGCTCCACCTCCGAGGTGCCGATGCCGTGGGCGAGCGCCCCGAAGGCGCCGTGGGTCGAGGTGTGGCTGTCGCCGCAGACGATGGTCTGGCCCGGCAGGGTGAAGCCCTGCTCCGGCCCGATCACGTGGACGATGCCCTGCCGCCGGTCGAGGGCGTCGTAGAACTCGATGCCGAAGTCGCGCACGTTCTCGGCCAGCGCCTCCAACTGGATGCGGCTCTCCGGGTCCTCGATGCCGAAGCGGCGGTCGGAGGTCTGCACGTTGTGATCGACCACCGCGAGGGTCTTCTCGGGGTGGCGCACCCGGCGCCCGGCCACGCGCAGGCCCTCGAAGGCCTGGGGGCTGGTGACCTCGTGGACGAGGTGACGGTCGATGTAGAGGAGCGTGGAGCCGTCGGGCTCGACATCGACGACGTGGTCGTCCCAGATCTTGTCGTAGAGGGTGCGCGGCGCGGTCATGGCGTAGCTGTTCTGGTTGTTCGTCGGAAAACGGGGTTTCGTTCTCCCTTAGTAGTGTTCCAAGTCGCAGCGCGAAAGTGGGGGCCCGGTTGCACGCGACGGGGGGCAGCCCGGAGACCGCCGCATGCGCCTGAAAAATCCCCTCACTGGACCGGTTCGAGGCCGCGGCTTAAAGCTGCCGGGGCCGGCGCCGCGCCGGTTTGAGCCTCCGCCGAGACCCGCTCCATGCCCGCCGTCGACATCCCGCCGCCCGTCGACATTCTGATGCTCAAGGCGATGCACCCCGACGTCATGACCGAGGTCGAGCGGCACTTCACCCTGCACCGCCTCGACACCGCGCCGGACCCGGAGACCTTCCTCCGCACGGTCGGCCCACGCCTGCGCGGCCTCGCCACGGGCGCCCAGGCGCCGGTGGATCGAGCCCTGCTCGCGCGGCTGCCGAACCTCGAGATCGTGGCGAGCCTCGGCGTCGGCTATGACACCATCGACACGGCGGCGGCTCACGCGCAGGGCGTCGTCGTCACCAACACGCCCGACGTGCTCACCGACGAGGTCGCCGACCTCGCCCTCGGCCTGCTGCTGGCGACCGTGCGCCAGATCCCCCAGGCCGACCGCTACCTGCGCGCCGGACACTGGCCCCGCCAGACCTACCCGCTGACCCCCACCCTGCGCGGGCGCGCGATCGGAATCCTCGGCCTCGGGCGGATCGGGCGGGCCATCGCGCGACGGCTCGAGGGCTTCGGCGTCGCCATCGCGTATCACGGCCGGCGCCCGCAGGCCGACGTGCCCTACGCCTACCACCCGACCCTCCTGGGGATGGCGCAAGCCGTCGACGTGCTCCTCGTGGTGGCGCCGGGCGGGCCGGAGACCAACGGCCTCGTGGACGCGGCCGTGCTGGAGGCCCTCGGGCCGCAGGGCCTCGTCGTGAACGTGGCGCGCGGCAGCGTCGTCGACGAGGCGGCGCTGATCGCCGCGCTCCAGGCCGGGACCATCCTGGGGGCCGGGCTCGACGTGTTCGCCCGGGAGCCGCACGTGCCGCCCGAACTCCTCGCCATGGAGCACGTGGTGCTGCTGCCCCATGTGGGCTCGGCCTCCGTCCACACCCGCGCGGCCATGGGCCGGCTCGTGGTCGACAACCTGATCGCCTGGTTCGACGGCCGTGGACCGCTGACGCCGGTGCCGGAGACGCCCTGGACTGTGGCGGGATCCGAGCGCGCATGACCCGGGCCTTCACGATCCCGACGCGTCTGATGATCGCCCTCGTCGCGGCGCACCTGGCCGCCCCCGCCTTCGGCCAGGAGACGATGCCGGCCGCCCCCACGCCGGCCGCTCCGGCGCCGGCCTTCGTCGAGAGCCTGCCGCGCGACATCGCCGGGGTGCCGGGCACCTGGGACCTCTCGCAGGACGGCGGCACCCGGCGCTGCGTCATGACCCTGTCCGGCGAGAGCGGGCCGGCGGGCCGGCGCCTCTCCTTTCCCGCCGGGTGCCGGCGGGCGCTGCCGATCCTGAACAGCGTCGCCGGCTGGCTGTTCGCGGACGGCAACATCCGCCTCGTCGACAAGGACGTGCGGCCGGTGCTGCCCTTCACGCGCCGGACCGACGCCCGCAGCCTCGGTGCCCCGGGCGAGGCCGGCGAGAGCTACAGTCTCGTGCCGCTGCAGATCGTGGCCATGATGCCGCCCTCGGACGCGGTTCCCACCAGCCCGGGGGCCGGCAGCGCCGCCCCGGACACGCGGGTCGGCCCGGCCGCGCGCGGGGAGCCCGCCCCGTCTGGCGACGGGCCGGCGCCGGGCACCTACGCCCTGGACCGCTACCGCGAGCAGGATGTCTGCCGCATCGAATTGACGG
>NZ_JAIEOF010000078.1 GCF_019750675.1 Methylobacterium sp. | reverse complement strand
CCTTGGCGAGGGAGGCCTTGGCGAGGCCGACCTTGGCCGTCTCGACGCCGGCCGCAGCGGTTTCCTCGCCCTGGAAGGTGATGATGGGCAGGCTGCACCCACCGAGGCCGAGCAGGAGGGCGGCACCGAGGACGCGCGCGGTCCGGCGCGGCCCCGCGGCGGGACGAATCCGGAGGCCGTTGCCCCCGATGGTCTGGGCTTTACACTCGCGCCGACGCATTACACCTGATCTCGAACGACGTGTTGGGCCGAATAACGCTCGTGTCCCACGTCGGTGCCCCCCGACCCGGATCCCACCAAAGGACTACGTCTTGGAACGGTTAAGGATCGATGATCCCGCCTCCCCCGCCGAGGCCACCGGCCCCGGCGGCGACTTCACCCGCGCGGCCGACCCGTGGGCCCTGTTCGCCGCCTGGATGGCCGAGGCCGAGGCCTCGGAACCCAACGATCCCAATGCCATGGCCCTGGCCACGGCGGGGGCGGACGGCCTGCCCGACGTGCGCGTCGTCCTGCTGAAGGGCGTCGATGCGCGCGGTTTCGTGTTCTACACCAACACCGAATCGGCCAAGGGCGACGAACTGCGCGAGAATCCCCAGGCCGCCCTGGTCCTGCACTGGAAGAGCCTGCGCCGTCAGGTCCGCGCGCGCGGCCCCGTGAGTCCCGTCACGCCGGAGGAGGCCGACGCCTACTTCGAGAGCCGCGCCCGCAACAGCCGCATCGGCGCCCATGCCAGCCGCCAGTCCCGCCCCCTGGCGGACCGGGCGACCCTGGAGCGGGCGGTGGCGGAGGTCGCCGACCGTTACGGCGAGGGGCCGGTGCCGCGCCCGGAGAACTGGACCGGGTTCCGCATCGTGCCGGTCTCGATCGAGTTCTGGCAGGACGGTCCCTTCCGCCTGCACGACCGGGTTCGCTTCACCCGGGACGGCGGATCGTCCGATGGGGGCGCCTGGCGCGGGGCGCGCCTCTATCCTTGAGGCCGGCCGGCTCCTTGCTGCGTCGCGGGAGGACCCTGGATTTTAGGGCCCGCGCCGCTTAGACCTTGGCATGGCGTGGGGGTGTCTTCGGCACGGTGGTCACGTGTGCCGGGCGCTCCCCGATCCTGAAGGAACGGTCTTGGCCTCATCCAACGAACGCCGCCGCGTCATGCTGCTGACGGGCGCCAGCCGTGGCATCGGCCACGCCACCGTCAAACGGTTCTCGGCGGCCGGATGGCGGGTCATCACCTGCTCGCGCCATCCGTTCCCCGAGAACTGCCCGTGGGAGATGGGGCCGGAGGATCACCTCCAGGTCGATCTCGCCGATCCGACCGACACCGTTCGGGGCATCGAGGAGGTGGCCGGACGTCTCGCCGCCGAGGGCGGCCTCCTGCACGCGCTCGTCAACAACGCGGGCATCTCGCCGAAAGGGCCTCAGGGCGAGCGCCTCGGCGCCATCGCCACCGAGTTCAGCGACTGGCAGCGGGTGTTCCAGGTCAACCTGTTCGCCCCCCTCCTCCTGGCGCGCGGCCTCTGTGAGGAACTCACCCGCGCCAAGGGGTCCATCGTCAACGTCACCTCGATCGCGGGCTCGCGCGTCCATCCCTTCGCGGGGGCGGCCTACGGCACCTCCAAGGCGGCGCTCGCCGGCCTGACCCGCGAGATGGCAAGCGATTTCGGTCCCCTCGGCGTGCGCGTCAACGCAATCTCTCCCGGCGAGATCGACACCGCGATCCTGTCGCCGGGCACCGACAAGATCGTGGCCGGAATCCCGCAGCGCCGCCTCGGCACCCCCGACGAGGTCGCCAAGGCGATCTACTTCCTGTGCACCGAGGCCTCCTCCTACGTGAACGGCGCCGAGCTGCACATCAACGGCGGCCAGCATGTCTGAACGGCCGGCGCGTCCCGCGCCGCATGCCGCGTTCCCGAACCGCGCGATGTTGAGCGGCGCAACCCTGGCGCTCGCGGTCCTGACCCTCGCGCTCCCGGCCCACGCGGAACCGACGGTGACGATCCTCGACCTGCCCTTCCGGGCCCGGTCTCTGCGCGGCTCGGGCAGCGAGGTCGCGGTCGCGGTGGCGACCTCGGGGCTCCTGCCCCTGGCTCGGCCGCGCGGGGCCAACCCGGCACAAGGCGACGACGACGTGCCCATCGTGGTGGTCTGGGGCGACGGCGGCGGCGCGGCTCTCAGCCTCGTCGACGGACAGGTGGCGACCACGCTCCTGGGCGCGGAAGCGGTGGAGGGCCTGGCGGCGGCCGAGACGCCCCGCGGCGCCCTGCCCGGCTCCCGCCGGGCCGTGTCCGGCCCCCTGAGCGTGCATCTCGCAGGCCCGGTCCCCGCCCTCTCGGGCGGCCCCGAGCAGGTCGCCAGCCTCGTCGTGCGCGAGCGCCAGCCCGTGGCCATGGGGGGCGACCCGAAGCCGGTTCCGGTCGTGACCACTACGCTCTCGCCCGCGCCCGACACCGCCTTCGCCCTGCGCCGGCCCCGCATCGCCCGGTTCGCGGGCAAGCCCGTCATCGTCGCGGTCACGGTCGCGCCCGACGGCGGCAGCGCGCTCGCCCTGTTCGGCCGGTCCGAAGCGGGCGCGGACGCCAAGCCCGAAGC
>NZ_JAIEOF010000055.1 GCF_019750675.1 Methylobacterium sp. | reverse complement strand
GCGACGAGTTCCGTCCCCATCAGCACGAGGCCGATCAGGATCCAGGTCCAGGCGGGTCCGATCGCCTCGACGAACGACGCGATCATCGGGCGCCGCCCCCGACATTCGGCGGCAATCCGCTGCTCTTACGGGCCGGCGCGCCCTCGCCGAAGACGCTGCGGGTGATCTCGGCGATGCCGCCGAGCGTGCCGGCCAGCGCCGCCGCCTCGATCGGCACCACCACCACGCGCTGGTTCGGGGCCGTGGCGATGGCCTTGACCGCCTCCACGTACTTCTCGGCCACGAGGAAGTTCGCCGCCGCGATGTCGCCCTTGGCGATGGCCTCGCTCAAGAGCTGGGTCGCGCGCGCCTCGGCCTCGGCCCCGCGCTCGCGGGCCTCCGCATCGCGGAACGCCGCCTCCCTGCGCCCTTCCGCCTCCAGGATCGCCGATTGCTTGCGCCCCTCCGCGCGCAGGATCTCCGCCTGCCGGTGGCCCTCCGCCTCCAGCACGGAGGCGCGCTTCTCGCGCTCGGCCTTCATCTGGCGGGCCATGGCGCCGGCCAGATCGGCGGGCGGCACAATGTCCTTGATCTCGATGCGGGTCATCTTCACGCCCCAGGGCGAGGCCGCCGCATCCATCACCCGCAGCAGGCGCTCGTTGATCTCGTCGCGGTGCGAGAGCAGCTGGTCGAGGTCCATCGAGCCGACGACCGTGCGGATGTTGGTCATGGTGAGCGTCATCACCGCCACCTCGAGCTTCGAGACCTCGTAGGAGGCCCGCGCCGCGTCGAGCACCTGGTAGAACACCACCGCGTCGATCCGGACCCCGGCATTGTCGCGGGTGAAGGCCTCCTGGCTCGGCACGTCGATGACCTGCTCCATCACGTTCACCCGCCGGCCGATCCGCTCGACGTAGGGTGCGATGAGGCCGAGGCCGGATTCCAGGCTGCGATGGTACTTGCCGAAGCGCTCCACCGTGTAGACGTGGCCCTGCGGCACGATGTTGATGCCGATGGCGAGCGTCACCAGCACGAGGGCCACCAGCGCCACGGCCGCCACGCTCACCCCCACGGACAGGTCCATGCTCCGAGCCCCAAATCCCGATGTCCCCGGACATTGACACCGGCGGGCGGAGCGGATGCAAGCGGCGGGCGGCCCCCACGCGGAACGGCGCCGCCGGTTCGTCTCGGATCGTGCGCGGAGCCGCCCTCAGCGCGCCCAGACGCCGAGGCGCTCGGCGCGGGCATGGTCCTCGGCCGCCACGAGATCGGGCGTGGCCTCCGGCGAGGCGCGGCCGCCGCCGTTGAACAGAACCACCTCGGAGAGGTCGCGGCCGTCCACCGCGCAGAGCCGGGCCTCGCTGCCCGCCACGGGCTGGCAGGTCACGGTGCGCCCAGCCAAGTAGCGGGTGAGTTCGTCGGCTTGGCCCCCGCGCACCCATTCGACTCCGAACAGGCGCACCAGCTTGCCGGCCACGCGCAGGGTCGCGGTGTCGATGACTTCGACAGGACCGGTGAGTTCGTTGGCGCGCGCGGGCTTGGGCTGGTTCTCCTCGGGCAGGGCCGGGCTCATGTCGGGCGCGCTCGGCGGATTCCCGGCGGCGGGTGGCTGGACCTGCGCCTGGCTCCGGGTCTCGGGCGCGGACGCCTCCTCCTCGGTGCCGGTCCGGCCGCCGATGGCCGTCACCCCGGCGACGAGGGCGACGCCGCCGACGATGAGGCCGAAGGGGAGCGCGCGGCGCGAGAGGGCGTCGCGCAGGGTGTTGCGGTCGCGGGCGACGTCGCGCAGCCGCGAGGTGGTGTCGGCGATGCGGCCGCGCGCGTAGCCGGTGAGGCTGCGCGTACCCTCCCGCAGGCGGCGCGAGGCGCGCGCGGACCGGCCCGGCTCGGCCGGTGCGCCGCCCTCCACCGGCGCGGCCGAAGGATCGGCGGCGGGGGCACGCTGTGGCCTCAGTGCGGCCGCCCGGTCGGAGATCGCGGTGGACATCGCCTGGGCCGTCGCCCGGCCACGCGTGATCGAGCGCGCCATGAGGGAGCGGGCCAGGAGCGACTGCGCCCCGACGAAGCGCGCGGTCGCCACCCTGAAATCCTCCGCCGGCACTGCGGGCTCGGCCTGCGGCTCGGAAACGGGCTCCGGCTCGGGCGGCGGAGGAAGGAACAGGGCGGGGTGCCGGTCCCGCAGCTCGGCGAAGAGCGCTTCGATCGGCATCGGCACCGTCCGGCCATCGGCCTCGGTGAGGAGGCGCGGAGCGCCCGCGCGATCGACCACGCGGTAGAAGGGCGCTTCCGTCAGGGGCGCGAGGCACGCTTCCGCCAGGAGGCTGAGCGTGCGCTCGGCCACGGGATAGACGTTCTGCCGGGCGATCTCCTCCGCGATCCGTGCCCGCAGGGCATCGCGGCCGGCCGCCGACGCGGCCTGTCCCACCTCGCGGGCGGCGGGCGAGGGTGAAGTCCGTTCATCCAAGACGCGAGGCACTTCCAAGACGCGAGGCACTTCCAAGACGCAAGGCACTTCCAAACTGCGAGGCACTTCCAAGACGCAAGCCACTCCGGATCCGGCGTGACGAACGCGCCGGGCCGAAGTCACGCACCACGA
>NZ_JAIEOF010000339.1 GCF_019750675.1 Methylobacterium sp. | reverse complement strand
TCGGCAGCCGGAGCGGCGGCGGGCGGCGCCGAGCGCACGATGGTCGGGGCCGCCGGCATCGGGGCGGTCTTCGACACGGTCGGGGCTGCGGCCGGCGCACTCGCGGCGCGGGCGGCTTCCTGAGCAGTCGCCTCGGCGGCATGGCGCGCAGCCTCGGCGGCGAGGCGGTCCTCCTCCTCCTTGCGGCGGCGGACTTCCTCCTCGCGCTTCCGGGCCTCGGCGGCCTCGCGCTCCCGCTGCTCGGCGGCAAGGCGCTCGCGCTCGGCGGCAGCCTCGGCCTCGGCACGCTTCTGAGCCTCGGCCTCGCGACGCTTGGCATCGGCCAGAGCCGCTGCGCGAGCGTTGCTCTCCTGCTCGCTCAGCGTACGCAGTACGACGCCGTTGGCGGAGCGCTGGGCCTGACGCGGGGCGGCGGGCGGCGGGGGCGGTGCGACGCGCGTGGCGGGAGCGACGGGCGTCGTCTCACGCGCAGGCGCGGCCGGTGCCGCGCCGATGACACGGCGCTTCACCGTCTCGACCACGACCTGCTTGGAGCGGCCATGGGAGAAGCTCTGACGCACCGTTCCCTGCTCGATCGGACGCTTCAAGGACAGCGGCTTCGAAGGGGGTCTCGCCTGCGTCTTGTCGCCCGGATTGTTCGTATCGCTCATTCAGTCCAAACCCTGAGGGTTTCCATCGTCCCGTGAACCGGCAGACTGCTGTGCGCCGGGTAAATCCGTCATCTCAGTCGTCGTGCAGATCGGAATCGGCCTGCCCGTCGCGGGTAGGACCGGTTTCCTCGGCCGTCGTCGCCAAACCCTCGAAGGAGCGGAGCCGACGCCAACGCGCAAGGCAGCCGGAACTTCCGACTCCTGCGACGAGAGCCGCATGTATCACATGATCCCGGCCCAAGGCCATGTCCAATTCGGTATTGGACAGGTCATCGATGACGGGAATGCACGATATGGCACTGCCATGCCGCCGGTGCAATGCCGCGACGATCTTCCGGCGCCCGTCGGGGCTGCCGTCGGAGGCCTCGATCACCGCCGCGACCCCGGCCTTGTCGCCGATGGCCGACTCGACCTTGGCGAAGCCCGCCACCACGCAGCCGGCCTTGTTGGCCAGCGACAAGGATTGGCGCAGGTCCGCCCGCAGGCCCTCGGCAACCCGATCCGCGAGGTCGCTCGGGGCAGCGGCGTCCTTGGTCTTGAAGGCGCGCTGGAAGGCGCGGCGCTTGATCGCCTCGTTCACCGCCGCGCGGGTGGGCGTGAGCCAAGCACCACGACCCGGCAGGCGTGCCCGCAGATCCGGCACCACAGCGCCGTCGGGCCCCAGCACGAAGCGGATCAGGCCGGCCGGCGCCTGGGCCACGCGCGTGACGAGGCATGTCCGCAGCGCATTGGAGCGCCCGCGCCCGAGGCCCGGATCGAGCAGGGTGCTCGGGTCCGGATCGGCCGCGTCTTGCTCCAGGGCGTTCGGCTCCGGGACGCTGTGGCTCGGGTCTGCGGTCTCGGGCGTCATGCCGCGCGAAAACTTTCGGTTATGACAAGCACAACCCCGCGATCGGAGGATCGCGGGGCGCAACGATTCGCGATCGCTCAGGCGGTGGCCGCCTCGTCCTCGCTGGTCTCCGCCTCGGCGTCGGCCTCGGCCGGCGCCTCGATCCAGCCCGCATGGACGCGGGCGGCCATGACCATCGCCTCGGCCTCGGCACGCGAGACCTCGAAGCCGTCGAGGTAGCCCGCGTGGCGCTTGGCTTCGGGGCCGCGCCCCTCGGTGTAACCCACGAGGTCGTCGGTGGCGCAGCCTGCCAGATCCTCGATCGTCTTCACGTCGTTCTCGCCGAGCGCCACCAGCATCGGAGTGGTGATGCCGTCGATCTCGCGCAGTTCGTCCTGGACGCCGAGTTCCTGGCGCTTGGCGTCGAACTCCGACTCGACGCGGGCCAGATGGTCCTGGGCGCGGGCCTGGATCTCGGTACCGCTCTCCTCGTCGAGGCCCTGGATGTTGGCGAGTTCGCCGGGCTCGACGTAGGCGATCTCCTCGACGTTGCGGAAACCTTCGGCCGCAAGCAATTGGCCCACGGTCTCGTCGACGTCGAGCGCTTCCATGAAGATCGCGGTGCGCTCGGCGAACTCCTTTTGCCGGCGCTCGGATTCCTCGGCCTCGGTGAGGATGTCGATATCCCAACCGGTGAGCTGGGAGGCGAGGCGCACGTTCTGGCCGCGACGGCCGATGGCGAGCGACAGTTGGTCGTCCGGCACCACCACCTCGATGCGGTCGGCTTCCTCGTCGAGCACCACCTTCACGACTTCCGCCGGCTGGAGCGCATTGACGATGAAGGTCGCCTGGTCCTCGGACCACGGGATGATGTCGATCTTCTCACCCTGAAGCTCGCCGACCACCGCCTGGACGCGGGAGCCCCGCATGCCCACGCAGGCGCCGACCGGATCGATCGAGCCATCGCGCGAAATCACCGCGATCTTGGCGCGGGAACCGGGATCGCGGGCCACCGCCTTCACCTCGACGATGCCGTCGTAGATCTCCGGCACTTCCTGGCCGAAGAGCTTGGCCA
>NZ_JAIEOF010000373.1 GCF_019750675.1 Methylobacterium sp. | reverse complement strand
TCTACCTGCTGGCGATGGGGACCGGCCGCTGCCGGACCGTGGCCGAGCTGACGGCCCTGCTGCACGAGGCGGGTTTCGCGAACGTCCGCGAGATGCCGACCCGCCGCCCGCTGCTGGCGCGGGTGCTTGTGTCAACCTGAGTTGACGAAATCCGCGAATTCAGTGCGCGCACAGGTAATTTCGGATTGACGTATGAAAGTGTCTATCTAGGATGACACATCAGATCCGGCATGAACCGGATCGAATGCTGGGACAGGGAGGAGAGGCTCGATGAACGCACAGGCCGTCATCCTCCACCGCCCCGGTCAGATCGGCCTCGAGACCCTGACCCTCGACGCTCCGACCCCGGCCGACGCCGTGGTGGCGATTCGCTGGAGCGGGATCAGCACCGGCACGGAGCGCCTGCTCTGGTCGGGCCGGATGCCCGACTTTCCCGGCATGGGCTACCCGCTGGTGCCGGGCTACGAATCGGTCGGCGAGGTCGTGGAGGCCGGCGCCGAATCCGGATTGCGCGCGGGACAGGCCGTGTTCGTCCCCGGCGCCCGCTGCTTCGGTCCGGTGCGGGGCCTCTTCGGCGGCGCCGCCTCGCACCTCGTCAGTGCCGGCGCCCGCCTCGTGCCCATCGATTCCGGTCTCGCCGAGCGCGGCACCCTGATCGCACTCGCGGCGACCGCCCATCATGCGCTGGCCGGGGTCGACCTCGCCCGCCCGCTCCTCGTCGTCGGCCACGGGGTGCTGGGCCGCCTCGTCGCCCGCATCGCCACGGCCCTCGGGGGTGACCCGCAGGTCTGGGAGACCGTGCCGGTGCGCCGGCAGGGCGCGCGAGGCTACGCCGTGCGCGCCCCCGAGGACGATGCCCGGCGCGATTACGCAACGATCCTCGACGTCAGTGGCGATGCCGGGATTCTCGACGCTGCGATCGCCCGCCTCGCGCCCGGCGGCGAGATCGTGCTCGCGGGCTTCTACGAGGCCCGGCTCGCCTTCGACTTCGCCCCCGCCTTCCTGCGGGAGGCCCGCATCCGGGTCGCGGCCCAGTGGCGGCCCGAGGATCTCGCCGCGACCCTCGCGCTGATCGAGGCGGACCGCCTCGCCCTCGACGGTCTCATCACCCACCGGCGTCCGGCGGACGCCGCTCCGGACGCCTATCGCACGGCCTTCGGCGATGCCGAATGCCTGAAGATGATCCTGGATTGGAGAGCCGCATGAACATCCAGCTGAAGACGATGCAGCTGAACGGCGGCGCCCTGAAGGCTTCCGAGGCGCTCCGCGCCGAGGCCGGCATCGAGCCGGACCCCGTGCCGGTCAAGGCCACCAAGGAGACGCAGATCATCGCGATCTACGGCAAGGGCGGCATCGGCAAGTCGTTCACCCTGGCCAATCTCAGCTATATGATGGCCCAGCAGGGCAAGAAGGTCCTGCTCATCGGGTGCGACCCGAAGAGCGACACCACCTCGCTGCTCTTCGGCGGCCGGGCCTGCCCGACAATCATCGAGACCTCCACCAAGAAGAAGCTCGCGGGCGAGCAGGTCGCCATCGGCGATGTCTGCTTCAAGCGCGACGGCGTCTACGCCATGGAGCTCGGCGGCCCGGAGGTCGGGCGCGGCTGCGGCGGACGCGGCATCATCCACGGCTTCGAACTCTTGGAGAAGCTCGGCTTCCACGAATGGGGCTTCGACTACGTCCTGCTCGATTTCCTGGGCGACGTCGTCTGCGGCGGCTTCGGCCTGCCGATTGCCCGCGACATGTGCCAGAAGGTCATCGTCGTCGGCTCGAACGACCTGCAGTCGCTCTACGTGGCCAACAACGTCTGCTCGGCGGTGGAATACTTCCGCAAGCTCGGCGGCAATGTCGGGGTCGGCGGCCTCGTCATCAACAAGGACGACGGCACCGGCGAGGCCCAGGCCTTCGCGGCAGCCGTCGGCATCCCGGTCCTGGCCTCGATCCCGGCCCACGACGACATCCGCAAGAAGAGCGCGAACTACGAGATCATCGGCCGGCCCGAGAGCCCCTGGGGCTCGCTCTTCGCGGATCTCGCGCAGAACGTCCACGCGGCGGCGCCCAACCATCCGACCCCCCTCAGCCAGGACGGCCTGCTCGGCCTGTTCAAGGGCGAGGCCGTCGGCCGGGGCGTCACCCTGGTGCCCGCCACCTTCGAGGACATGTGCGGCACGACCCAGGTCGTGAAGCCGTCCCTCGAAGTCGTCTACGACGAGGTCTGACGCATCATGGCCGTCACCCTAGACATCGCGGATCTTCGGGCGCGCCAGACCCTTCGCGCCGGCAACGGGCGCCCGGCCTCGGCCCCGATGCCCGTCGCGGCCCCGGCCGAGGTGGTGAACCTCGCCGCCGCGAAGGAGGACGGTCTCGGCTGCCATTCCGGCAAGGCCACGATGCGGGCGGCCGCCGAGGCCGCCGGGATGTCCGATACCCTGGAGCAACTCCGGAAAGACTACCCGACGGGCCCGCACGACCAGCCCCAGAGCATGTGCCCGGCCTTCGGTAGCTTGCGCGTCGGGCTGCGGATGCGGCGCACGGCGAC
>NZ_JAIEOF010000214.1 GCF_019750675.1 Methylobacterium sp. | reverse complement strand
GCGAGCTGATCCGGCGACAGGTTCGCCCAGGCGGGTGCCGCGACGGTTTCGCGCCAGGGCGCGCCACAGGTGTTGTCGAGGAGGATGCGGGCGAAGCAGTGGTCGAGCCGCACCGGCCAGTCGGGTCGGGCGGCCTCCGGAAGGCGGCGCTCCACGAGGTCGCGCCAGCGCCCCCGCTCAGCCTCAGGCAATGGCCGCCGGCTCCGCGAAGGGCCAGCGGGCCCGGGCCGGGGCAGTGAGGTCGTCCACGAGGCCGAGGCGCAGGCGCTCGATGCCCGCCCAGGCGATCATCGCGCCGTTGTCGCCGCAGAGGGACAGGGGCGGCGCCACGAAGGCGAGGCCGGCCTCGCCGGCCTGGGTGGTCAGCGCCCGCCGGATCGCGCCGTTGGCCGCGACGCCGCCCGCCGCCACCAGGGCGGTCGGATGCCCGGCCACGGAGGCGAAATCGCGCATCGCCACGCGCAGGCGGTCGACCACGACGTCGACCACCGCCGCCTGGAAGCTGGCGCAGAGGTCGGCGACGTCGGCGGTGGAAAGCGGGGCCAGCTTCTCCGCCTCGATCCGAAGGGCGGTCTTCAGGCCGGACAGGGAGAAATTCGCCTCGCGCCGCCCCAGCATTGGACGCGGCAGGGCAAAGCGCTCGGGATCGCCGGTCTCGGCCATGCGCTCCACCTCGGGGCCGCCCGGATAGCCGAGGCCGAGAAGCTTGGCGACCTTGTCGAAGGCCTCGCCGATGGCGTCGTCGATGGTTGTGCCGAGGCGGACATAATCGCCGACACCCTTCACCGCGACGAGCTGGGTGTGCCCCCCCGAGGCGAGGAGGAGCAGGTAGGGGAACCCGATGCCGTCGGTGAGCCGCGCCGTCAGCGCGTGCGCCTCGAGGTGGTTGACGGCGATGAGGGGCTTGCGCGTCACCAGAGCCAGGGTCTTGGCGGTGACGAGGCCGATGAGCACGCCCCCGATCAGGCCCGGCCCGGCCGCCACCGCGATGCCGTCGACCTGCGCCAGGGTCAGGCCGGCGCCGGAGACCGCCCGCTCGATCAGGCGATCGAGCACCTCGACATGGGCGCGGGCGGCGATCTCGGGAACGACGCCGCCATAGGCCGCGTGCTCGGCGATCTGGCTCAGCACCTCGTTGGACAGGATGCGGCCCCGCCCGTTCTCGCCCGGGGCGACAACGGCGGCGGCGGTCTCGTCGCAGGTGGTTTCGATGCCGAGAACGTTCATGGACGGCGGATCATTCCGGGAGGCGGGAGACGGGCGGTGTCCCCGTCACCCTAGCCGCCCCGGCCCCCTCCCGGCAACGGACGGCTTGCCTCGCGGCGATGAACCAGCATGGTTGGGCGGAGATTGCGAGGGAGCGCGGGACAGCATGCGGATCTGGGTGGCGCGGCCGGAACCGGGAGCCTCGCGCACCGCAAACCGCCTCCGCGACCTCGGCCATCGTCCCCTGGTGGCCCCGGTCCTCGCCGTGGCGGAAACGGGTGAACGCCTGCCGGCGGGGCGCTTCGCGGGGCTGATCCTGACCAGCACGAACGGCGCGGCCGCCTTGAGCCCGGACGAGCGCGCCCGATTCCGCGACATCCCCGCGTTCACCGTCGGCGCCCGCACGGGCGCCGCCGCCCGGGCCGCCGGCCTGAGGGATGTCCGCACCGCCGGGGGGGAAGCGCGCGCGCTCGCCGCCCTCGTCGCGGCCTCCCTGCCGAGAGGGTCCGCCCTGCTCCATGCCGCCGGCGCCGAGCGCAAGGCCGAGCCCGCCGCCACGCTGAGGCAGGCCGGATTCGCCCTCAGCGTGAGCGAACTCTACGCGACGCGCATCGCCCCGCGCCTTCCGGACGCGGTGCTGGACGCCCTCGATTCGCGCGCCCTCGATGCCGCCCTGCACTATTCCCGCCGCAGTGCCGCGGCGGCACACGATCTCGCGGCCACGCACGGCCGCGGCGGAGCCTTCCGAGCCCTGACGCATTACTGCTTGTCGGCGGATGTAGCCGCGCCCCTGGTCGCTGCTGGGGTCGCGGTCCATTTCGTGCCCGAACGACCCGACGAGGAGATGCTCCTCGCCGGATTGGCGGCATCGAAACCGTCAGGAATCTGACAAGGGTCTCGCTCCGGCGGCGCCCCTGGTGCTAGGACGAGCAAAAGAAGCTGCGCCGTCAGCCTCGACCCACCGGGCGCCGGACGCGCCGCACGGGGCGAGGCCGAGCGGCAGGTCGGGAAGGGAGCCTTGAACCGTGAAACCACCCAACAGCGACGCCAACCGTCCGGGAACTCCCACCGGCAGCCAGCCAGGCAAGCCCGGCACACCACCCGTCGCCGCGAGCGGTAAGAGTGATACGCAAGCCTCCGGTGCGAACCAGGACGGCGTGAAGACCGATCCGGTGAAGACGGAAGCCGCCAAGGCCGACCTCCTCAGGCCGGAGGCGACGGCGCCCGGCGCGGTGAAGGCGGAGGCGACCAAGAGCGGTCCGCTCAAGAGCGGACCCGGCCCGATCGAAGGCAGCAAACCCGAGCCGGGCAAGTCCGA
>NZ_JAIEOF010000147.1 GCF_019750675.1 Methylobacterium sp. | reverse complement strand
TCCGGAAAGTTTCCGGAGCGCTGCCATCCCGTCTGTGTTGCTGCGCCGCTATCGACGGGGACTCACTGGCCCGCGTAGGTTGCTGCGGTGAGGGAGCACGGCGATGCGGTTCAGGTTGGCTCTAGTGGCGGTCGTCGGCATGGCATGTGCGGCCGCCGAACATGCCACCGCCGCCGACATCCAAATCCTAGCCCGCTGCGGCCCATCGACCGGACAGAGCTACTATTTCGAAGGTGGCATCGTCGGTCCTGGGCAGGGCGGCTGGAAGCCGGACGGCTACGCCAACGGGCGGATCACGGCGCTTCTGAACGAAAGCGAGCAGGTCGACATCATTTTTAGGGATGCTGACGGAACGAGGAGCCTGCTCAGAGACGGGATGAAAGTAGCACTCACATCTTTCGATGAAGCATCGCTGTCGTTCATCGTGTCAACCTATTCGAACAAAGTCTCCGGCAGCTACCTCTTCAAGATGAACAAGCTTGGCGTTGGAACAGTGGTTTGGACGGAGAGTAAAGCGTTGGGCAGCATAACAAGGTCCAGCATCATGGTGGCGGAATGCGGACCCAGCTACGAGATCAAGCCGTGATACTCTATCGAGTTCAGATCGTCGTCATGCCTATGCTGCTCGCCCTGGCTATAAGTGCAAGCGCTTCACCGGCGCACGCTCAGGAGCCAACCGCAGCCATGATCCTCGCCTCGCCTGAGGGCACCGAGGAGGCTGCCTACCTGCGCGGTATGAAGCACGGGATGGAATGGCTCCTGTCTTCGAAGGGAATGACGAATGCCGTCGTCCCCTACTGCGTCCCGTCAGATCTTCCAGTGCCAACCGAGCAGTTCCGGCAGATCCTTTCGAAACAGGTGACTCGTGAGCCGGCCGACGGCGGTAAGCCGGCAGGGCTGGTGCTGCTCAAGGGCCTGCGCCAAGCGTTTCCCTGTCCTTCGAAGTAGTGCCTACCGCACCCCTACAGCGGGCCGACGATCAGTGATTGCGGTCGTTCCAGCCGTGATGCCCCGAACCGCCGTAGCGCCAACTTGGCTCCGCCCGGCGTCCTGCTGTCCGAGGCGCAGCAGCATGGTCAGGATGCGGTTGCGATCCCCCTCCATGAGCAGTTGCGCCATCTGATTCCGTACGGCCTCGGTGTTGCCGTTCACCGCCGCCGCGCCGCGCATCAGGAGGTCCTTCGTCGCCCCGGTGAAATTCCCAGTGATGAGCTTGGCGAAGACGCCGGGATCGATGCCGGTGTCGGCGTTGTCGGCGAGGTTCTCGGCCGTCTTCGAGTTGCCGAGCGCTTCGGCGCGGTTCGCGAACATTTCGTTCTCACGCCCGAGGCGGTTCGTCAGGCGCTCGGCCTCGCCCGGACGGGCGAATGCTTCGAGTTCCGCCTTGGCTGCGTCCGAACTGAACTGGCGCGTTTTGTTCACGCCCTCGGCGGCCCTCTCGACGCGCCCCAGGATCGGATCGACGTAGCCGGCCCGGAAGCCCTGCTTCGCCACGTCGTTCATGCCCTCGAACTGCGCGATGTTGTCGGCCGCGCGTGCCCGGCCGGCGCCGGCCTGCCGCCCCAGGGCGATGGAGTCTTTGATCTCCATCGGCCCGGCGTACATCGCCCGCGCCTGGGCGAAGGCGGGGTTCAGCTCGTCCACCTCGCCGAGGAAGGCCCGGCGCACCTGGTCGATGGCGCGGCCCTTCTCGTCCAGCACGAGCTTGCCCGTGGTCGTGTCCCGGTACTCCTCGAGGATGTGGTCGAAGCCCTTCTTGACCACGTTGACGGTGCGCATGTTCGGCACCTGGAGCATGACGGGTTCACCCGCTGCGTCGAACTTCTCGATGATGTCGAAGGGGTCGAACTTCTCGCCCTTCGCCAGGGATTCGAGGCGCTGGATTTCGAGGCCCCGGCGGATGCCCTGCTTCGTGATGGGGTCTTTCAGGAAGTCGTTCAGGCGCTCGGACCACACCGGGGTCTCAGCCATGGCGCGGGTGTAGAACGGCTCCGAGGCGTCACGCGCCCAGGCGTAGAGGTCGCTGGTCTGACCACGCGCGGTCTGCGGCGCGTCGAAGGCTTCGGTGACGGCCTCGCCGATCCGGCGGGCTTGGCCCGTCTGCCGGTCGTTAAGGAACTCGCGGATCTGCGTGCGGCCCTCGCCCGGGTTCTTCGCCACCACGGCAGCCGCGCGGGCGCCATCGTAGCCGAGCCCGTCGAGCAGCCGGAATTCGCTCTGCCCATCCAGCGCGGCTTGGCCGACACGCTCGGCGATCTCCTCCGGGGTCTGGCCAGAGCGCACGGCGGCGCGGGCGATCTGGCGCTCGGCGTAATCGGCCGGGTTCACGCGCGCCATCACGTTCGACGCGATCGGCGCGACGACCGGAGCAAGGGCGGCTCCCGCCAGGGGGATTCCGCCGCCGAGGCCGGCACCGATCGCGCCGCCCGCAGCGGCATCGGCGATACGTCCGGTCCCGCTGCCCTCGGCCGCGCCCTGGATGGCGCCGAAGGCCGCCCCGTCCGCCGCCGCGCCCGCC
>NZ_JAIEOF010000254.1 GCF_019750675.1 Methylobacterium sp. | reverse complement strand
CATCCTCGCGAGGCCGTCATGTTGACCGAGCCCCAACTCGCCTGCGTCGTCGTCACCGCGCCCATCGTGTTCGTCGGTGCCCTCTGGGCACTCGGCGACCTCGTCGGCCACGCCGCCACCCTGACGCCGGCCCCGCAGCCCGGCGACACCCTGCGCGCCATCGCGGGCCACGCCGTGCGCGTCGCCGTCCTGGTGCCCGCGCTGGTGACCGGCGCCCTGGCCCTCGCCTTCGGTCGGAGGGTCCGCCCGTGAGCCGCCCCGTCCGCCTCCTGATCGGCGCGCCGCCGCTCGCAGCCGTCTGGGTCGTGGGCTTCCTCATCGAGGCGGCCGACGACCTACTCACCGCCCTGCATCCCCATGCGCGGCAAGCGGCCATCCGTCTGCGCGACTGGATGGAGGCCTCCCGGTGAGCCTCGCAGCCCTCACCGACCGCGCACCGTACCGGGTCCGTCCCGGCACCCGCGCCACCGTCGAAGATCGTCATGGCGAGTCCGCCTTCGTCGTCATCGAGCCGGTGAACTTCCCTGCCGAGCGCACCGCCTTCGCCGAAGCGTGGGTCGAGCAGGCCAACGCCCTCGCTGATGCCCTCGCCCAGCGCCCCGCCCTTCCTCAAGCCGCCGAGTGACCGCCGCCATGAAGATCATCGAATTGCAGGCCGAGAACGTGAAGCGGCTCCGCGCCGTCACGATCTCGCCCGAGGGGAACATCGTCGAGATTTCCGGCCGGAACGGGCAGGGCAAGACGAGTGTCCTGGATGCGATCTGGTGGGCCGTCTCCGGCACCACGCACATCCAGGCCGTGCCGATCCGCAAGGGGGAGAACGAGGCCCGTATCCGCCTCGACCTGGGCGACCTGAAGGTGATCCGGACCTTCCGCCGGCGGGAGGAGGGCGGCCACACCACGAGCCTCGTCGTCGAGAGCGCCGACGGCGCCCGCTACCAGTCCCCGCAGAAGATGCTCGACAGCCTGTTGAGCGCCCTCTCGTTCGACCCGCTCGCCTTCACCCGCATGGACGGAAAGGCGCAGTTGGAGACGCTGAAGCGCTTCGTGCCGGGCGTCGACTTCGCCGCGATCGAGAAGGCCAGCAAGGCCGATTTCGACCGCCGCACCGAGGTGAACCGCACGATCCGCACCCTGCGCTCGCAGGCCGTCAGCATCGAGGTCCCCGCCGGCACGCCGGCCGAGCGCATCGACGATGCAGCCCTCGTCGCGAAGCTGGAGGAGGCGGGGGAGTTCAACACCGACCTTGAGCGCCGCCGTATCCGGCGAGAGCAGGCCGAGGACGAGGTCGCGGCGCAGGAAGCCTCAATCGAGACGCTTCGCGCTCGTGCGAAGCAGCTCCGGCACGATGCCGATGAGGCGGACGCTGAGGCCGACAAGATCAACGCCCGCATGGTCGTCACGCGGGGCAAGCTCGCCGACGCCGAGGCCCTCCCCGAGCCCATCGACACCCTCGACCTGCGCCAGCGCATCGCCGACGCCGGCCGCATCAACGCCGCCGTAGCCCAGCGTGAACAGCGGGAGCGGATCGAGAAGCAGGTGCAGGCGGCCGAGACCGAGGCGGCCGCCCTCACCAAGGCCATCGAGGACCGCGCGACCCAGAAGCGTGAGGCCATCGCCAAGGCGGACCTGCCCGTGCCCGGCATCGGCTTCGGCGAGGACGAGATCCTGCTGAACGAGGTCCCGTTCGATCAAGCGTCCAGCGCCGAGCAGCTGCGCACGTCCGTCGCCATCGCGATCGCGGCGAACCCGAAGCTCCGGGTCATCCGCATCCAGGACGGCTCGCTCCTCGACGAGGAGGCCATGCGGATCCTCGCCGAGATGGCGCAGGCCGCCGACTACCAGGTGTGGATCGAGCGCGTCGGCGCCGGGAGCACCGTCGGAATCGTCATCGAGGACGGCGCGGTTGCCGGCTCGATGGTCGTCGCCACCGAAGCTGCGGAGTGACCGCCATGCAGATCCTCAACCACGAAGAGGGGCGCGTGTCGGCGCCCGGCCTCTACCACATGCCGGCGCGGGTCTATCACGCCGACCCGGCGCCCGAGCCCTCGCTGTCCTCATCGATCGCGAAGGTGCTCATCACCCAGAGCCAGGAGCACGCCTGGAGCGAGCACCCGCGTCTGGGCAAGGCACCGGACGCCGAGCGGGACCCGACCCGCCCGATGGAGATCGGCACAGCGGCCCACAAGTTGATCCTGGGGCACGGCGCGGACCTCGTGATCATCGACGCGGCCGACTACAAGGGCGGGGCCGCCAAGGCCTCCCGGGCCGCTGCCTACGCCGCCGGCGACGCGCCGATCCTGCGCCCCGACTGCGAGAAGGCCGAAACGCTCGCCACGCAGGTCGCGCTTCGGCTCGCCCGCATCCCCGGCTGCGAGGGCTTCCAGGCCGCTCCGGCCGAGGTCGTCGCCATCGCCCGCGACGTGTCCGGCGCTTGGCTGCGCATCATGATGGACCGCGTCGAGATCCACGCGGACCACGCCATCGTGTGGGATGTCAAAACTGGAGACCA
>NZ_JAIEOF010000103.1 GCF_019750675.1 Methylobacterium sp. | reverse complement strand
CTGACCAAGTTCATGAATTCCATCATGTACGAGGGCAAGAAGTCCACCGCCGAGCGCATCGTGTACGGCGCCTTCGACATCGTCGAGAACCGTGCTCGTGCGAACCCCATCGAGGTGTTCCGCGCCGCCCTCGACAACGTCGCCCCGGCGATCGAAGTCCGCTCCCGCCGCGTCGGTGGCGCGACCTACCAGGTTCCGGTCGAGGTGCGCACCGAGCGCCGCCAGGCTCTCGCGATCCGCTGGCTGATCCAAGCCGCCCGTGGCCGCAACGACCGCACGATGGTCGAGCGACTTTCGGCCGAGCTGCTCGACGCCGCCAACAACCGCGGCAATGCCGTGAAGAAGCGGGAAGACACCCACCGGATGGCTGAAGCCAACCGCGCCTTCTCGCACTACCGCTGGTAAGCGGACCCGGACCCTTTCAGGAGCAATCCGATGCCCCGCACGCACGCGATCGAGGACTACCGCAACTTCGGCATCATGGCTCACATCGATGCCGGCAAGACCACGACCACCGAGCGGATCCTGTACTACACCGGCAAGTCCCATAAGATCGGCGAAGTCCATGACGGCGCCGCGACGATGGATTGGATGACGCAGGAGCAGGAGCGTGGCATCACGATCACCTCGGCTGCCACCACCTGCTTCTGGCGCGACAAGCGCCTGAACATCATCGACACCCCCGGCCACGTGGATTTCACCATCGAGGTGGAGCGTTCGCTCCGCGTGCTCGATGGCGCCGTGTGCGTCCTCGACGGCAACCAGGGCGTCGAGCCTCAGACCGAAACTGTCTGGCGCCAAGCCGACAAGTACGACGTGCCGCGCGTCGTGTTCGTCAACAAGATGGACAAGATCGGCGCCGACTTCTTCAAGTGCGTGGCCGACATCATCGACCGCGTCGCCGGGAAGCCGGTCTGCCTGCAGCTTCCGATCGGCGCCGAGAACACCTTCAAGGGTGTGATCGACCTGATCAAGATGAAGGCCATCGTCTGGACGTCCGAGAAGCTCGGCGCCGATTTCTCGGAGACCGAGATCCCGGCCGACCTCGCCGACCAGGCTGCCGAGTACCGCGTGAAGTTGGTCGAGGCCTGCGTGGAGATGGACGACGACGCCATGTCGGCCTACCTCGACGGCGTCGAGCCCGATGCCGAGACCATGCACCGTCTCGTACGCACGGCCGTGCAGCGTCGTGCCTTCCACCCCGTGCTCTGTGGTTCGGCCTTCAAGAACAAGGGCGTGCAGCCCCTGCTCGACGCCGTCGTCGACTACCTGCCGTCTCCCGCCGACCGCGGCGAGATCAAGGGCATCGATTTCAAGACCGAGGAAGAGACCGTCCGGCACCCATCGGATTCGGATCCCTTCTCCATGCTCGCTTTCAAGATCATGGACGATCCGCACGTGGGCACGATCACGTTCTGCCGCGTGTACTCGGGCAAGATCGAGTCGGGCGCCAACGTCCTGAACTCCTCGCGCGACAAGAAAGAGCGCGTCGGCCGCATGCTGCTCATGCACGCCAACAACCGCGAGGACGTCAAGGAAGCCTTCACGGGTGACATCGTCGCCCTTGCCGGCCTTAAGGACACCCGCACGGGTGACACCCTCTGCGATCCGCAGAAGGCCGTCATCCTCGAGAAGATGGAATTCCCCGAGCCGGTGATCGAAATCGCCGTCGAGCCGAAGTCCAAGGCCGACCAGGAGAAGCTGGGCATCGCCCTCGCCAAGCTGGCCGCCGAGGATCCGTCCTTCCGGGTCTCCACGGACCAGGAGTCGGGCCAGACCATCCTTCGCGGCATGGGCGAGCTCCACCTCGACATCAAGGTCGACATCCTGCGTCGTACCTACATGGTCGATGCGAATATCGGCCAGCCGCAGGTGGCGTACCGCGAGAAGCTCACGAAGCGCACCGAGATCGACTACACCCACAAGAAGCAGACCGGTGGTACCGGCCAGTTCGCCCGGGTGAAGTTCGTGGTCGAGCCGAACGAGCCCGGCAAGGGTTTCGAGTTCGCCTCGAAGATCATCGGCGGCGCGGTGCCCAAGGAGTACATCCCGGGCGTCGAGAAGGGCCTGAACTCGGTTCTCGGTGCCGGTATCCTCGCCGGCTTCCCGGTCGTCGACATCAAGGTCGAGCTGATCGACGGCGCCTACCACGACGTCGACTCCTCGGCGCTCGCCTTCGAGATCGCGTCCCGCGCGGCACTCCGTGAGGCACTCCAGAAGGGCGGCTCGGTGCTCCTCGAGCCGGTGATGAAGGTCGAGGTCGTCTCGCCGGAAGAGTATACCGGCTCGGTGATCGGCGATCTCAACTCCCGCCGTGGCCAGATCCAGGGCCAGGACATGCGCGGCAATGCGAACGTCATCAACGCGATGGTGCCGCTGGCCAACATGTTCGGCTACGTGAACCAGCTCCGGTCCTTCTCTCAGGGCCGCGCCAACTTCACGATGCAGTTCGACCATTACGAAGAGGTGCCGCGCGGCGAGGCCGAGAAGGTCGTCGCCAAGTACGCCT
>NZ_JAIEOF010000255.1 GCF_019750675.1 Methylobacterium sp. | reverse complement strand
CTGCCCGTCGGCGCGCCGGTCTGGCAGGAGCGCCCGAAGGCGCGCTCGACGCAGGGGCTCGGCGGGCAGAAACCGAAATACAAGGGTGGCGGCGGCCGAAAGCGGAGCTGAGCGCCGGGACGGCGGAACCGCAACGCGGGACCAGGGCTTGGTTCGGCAATACCTGCCCGGCCGACCCAGGAGAGTGCCCCGTGACAACGCCACGCCCGCCGTTCCGTCCCCGCGCCGGGGGCGCCGTCACATCCCTGTTCCTCGGCGCCCTGGCGATCAACGCCGCATCCGGCCTCGTCATCGCGCCCCTCGTGACGCCGGCCGCAGCGCAAAGTGCCGCCAACCCGAACGATCAGCCGACTCCCGCGACGATCCCGGACCGGACGGGTGCCGCCGCAGACCGGCCGACCGGGCAGGTCGCGCCGCCGAAGGCGATCTCATCCAGCACCGGAATTGTCGCGTCCGACCCGAAGATGCGGACGCGCACGAACCCCCTCGACCTCCTGCCGGCCAGCGACCGGGCAGCGACCGGCGGTACGCGCCGCGACTGAGCGCGGTACGGCGGGCCGGCGGATGTCGCGTCGGTCCGTGTCCAGGGCCATACTCACAGGGAAGGAACCGATCATGGGTCTCCTCGATCAAGTCATCGGCGGCGTGCTCGGTCAGGTGCTCGGAGGCGGTCGTGAACCCGAGCGCGGCGGCCAGAATGGTGGACAAGGCGGCGGTCTTGGCGGCGGCCTCGGCGGGGCGATGTCGCCCATCGTCCAGGCGCTCCTGATGCTGCTGATGTCGAAGGGGGCCGGTGGCCTGGGCGATCTCCTCGGCGGCGGGCGTCAGCAGGAGGGGCCCGCACCGCGCCATCGCGACGACGGCGACATGGGCGGGTTCGGTCAGGATCCGGGTGAAGGGCCCGGATCGGGCTGGAACCGTGGCGAGCCCGATTCGGGTCCTCGCTCCCGCGAGGGCGATTTCAGCGATCTGTCCGGCATGCTGGACGGCCCCGGCGATCGTGGCGCGGGTGGCGAGCGCGATCCGGGCGCCGGTCCTTACGCCCGCCTGGACCATGAGCCGAGCGATGGCCGCGGCGGGCTCGACGGCCTCATCGACCGGTTTCAGCGTGGCGGCCTCGGCGACGTGATGGAATCCTGGATCGGCCAGGGCGAGAACCGCCCTGTCGCGCCCAGCCGGCTCGCGGATGCCCTTGGACCGGAAACCGTCGGCGCCTTGGAACAGCGCACCGGCCTCAACCGCGACGATCTCCTGGCGCAGCTATCCCAGGCCCTGCCGCAGGTCATCAACGCCCTGACCCCGCACGGCCGTCGGCCGACGGGAGAGGACCAGCGCGGCTGGTGACGGCGCACGATATCCCAACCATTCGGGCTGTCGTTCACCACCGCGAATCGGTCGAGGGCGAGACGGAGCATCGCGAAACCGCCGATCCAGCGTTGGCAACGCGGGATCTTCTGCACCCGTCGCTCGCGGAACAGGGGGTGGCTGGCTAGGTCGGTGACGATACTTCCCGGAACCGTTCGGGCCATGCGGAACTCGACCTCCTTGCGGTCGGTACCGTCGTGGATCGGCGCTGTGCAGCCCGAGGGCCGTTACCTGCAAGGATCGCAGCGGATGTTCGACGGGTTTCTCGCTCGCGCTGGCGAAGGCTGGTGTACGTCGAAGCGAGCAGGCATCCAGCACGGAGGCGAGGTCCGCAAACCCGGCTTCGTCCCCTACGCCGAAGGGGCGCAGCACCGACGTCCAGGATCGATGTGCGGATCAATCGCTCAAGCGCGAATCTTCTTCGCGGTCTGCTTCGGCGCGGTGCGCACCTGACAGGTGGCGCAGAAGAAGGTCGAACGACCGGACTGTTTGATCCGCTCGATCGTCCCCGTGCATCCCCGTGCCCCGCAGGCGTGACCTACCCGGTCATAGACCCGGAACGCGTGCTGGAAAGCGCCCGTGCCGCCATCCGTATGGGCGTAGTCCCGCAGGGTCGATCCGCCCGCCGCCACCGCCTCCCGCAGAACGTCGCCGATGACGCGGGTCAGGCGCTTGGCCTGGGGCGTCGGTCCTCCGTCCGTCCGCGCGAGGCTGCCGGCCGGCGCCTCGGGATGCAGCCCGGCCCGGTGCAGGGCTTCGCAGACGTAGATGTTGCCGAGGCCCGCGATGAGGCGCTGGTCGAGGAGGGCTGCCTTCAGCGGGGTGATACGGCCCCGGAACAGGCGGGCGACCGCCTCCGGCGTGAGGGACTCGCTCAAGGGCTCGATGCCCATGCCGGCGAAGTGCCGGCAGGCGCCCAGCGTCTCGGTCGGCACGAGGTCCATGAAGCCGAAGCGGCGCACGTCGTTGTAGGTCACTGTCGACCCGTTCGACATCGCCAGGACCACGTGGTCGTGCTTGGCATTGCCCAATGCCCCGTCGAGGTAGAAATCGCCCGGCGAGAGATTGCGGCCGTCCGGCAGCGCCACGTCGAAGCGGCCGCTCATCCCGAGATGCATGAT
>NZ_JAIEOF010000039.1 GCF_019750675.1 Methylobacterium sp. | reverse complement strand
TTCCGCGCCCTCGACTTCGCCCGCCTCGCCACCCTCATGGCCGCACCCGTCATGGTCGACCTGCGCAACGTCTACACGCCGGACGAGGCCATCCGCCACGGCTTCCGCTATGCGGGAATCGGCGGGCGCCGCGAACTGCCGGTTTCGGCTCCCGCCGACGCCGGTTCCCCCGCCCTCGCAGCGGAGGCGGTCCGTGCTTGATCTCCTCCCCCGCGCGAGGCGCCGTGCCCGGACCGGGCACGGCAGGCGCATCGCGGTCATCGGCCTCGGCTATGTCGGCCTGCCGGTGGCCGCCGCCTTCGCGGCCTCCGGCGCCCCCACCATCGGTTTCGACGTCGACCCGCTGCGCATCGCGGAGCTGCGCCGGGGGCTCGACCGCTGCAACGTCATCGACCGGCGCGACCTCGCGGATGCGCCGATCCGCTACACCGCCGAAGCCGGCCCCCTGCGGGGCGCCGACTTCTTCATCGTCGCGGTGCCGACCCCCATCGACACCGCCTGCCAGCCGGATCTCTCGGCTCTGATCGCCGCCTCGCGCTGCGTCGGCGCCGCCATCGCGCCCGGCGCCATCGTGGTCTACGAATCGACGGTGTATCCGGGCGCGACGGAGGCGGTCTGCGTGCCTGTGCTCGAGGCCGCCTCCGGCCTCGTCTGCGGGCGGGACTTCACGGTCGGCTACAGCCCGGAGCGGATCAACCCGGGCGACATCGTCCACCGCTTCGAGACCGTGACCAAGGTGGTGGCCGGCCAGGACGATGCCACCCTCGACATCGTGGCCGAGGTCTACGGCTCGGTGGTGCGCGCTGGGGTCCATCGTGCGCCCTCCATCCGGGTCGCGGAGGCCGCCAAGGTCATCGAGAACACCCAGCGCGACCTCAACATCGCGCTGATGAACGAACTCGCGATCATCTGCCACCGCATCGGCATCGACACCGCCGACGTGCTCGACGCCGCCCGGACCAAGTGGAACTTCCTGCCCTTCGCCCCCGGTCTGGTCGGGGGGCACTGCATCGGCGTCGACCCCTACTATCTCACCCATCTGGCGCAGATGTCGGATTACCAGCCGGAGGTGATCCTGGCGGGCCGGCGCATCAACGACGGCATGGCCGAGGTGATCGCCCGCGAGTGCATCCGGCGCCTCGCCGCCCGGGGCGTCGCGCATGGTCGGGTCGGCGTGCTCGGCCTGACCTTCAAGGAGAACGTGCCCGACATCCGCAACTCCAAGGTGGCGGACCTCATCCGGACCCTGGAGGCCCATGGCTGCGAGGTGCGGGTGCACGATCCCCAGGCGGATACCCGGGCGACGCGCCACGAATACGGGATTAACCTGCGGCCGCTTTCGGAGCTGGAGGATTGCGACGCGGTGATCGTCGCCGTCTCGCATCACCAGTTCGTGGCGGCGGGCTGGGACCTGGTGCGGCCCCGCCTCAAGGGGCCCGGCGGCGATGTCCTCGACGTGCGGGCCTGCCTCGACCGGAGCCGGGTTCCGCAGGGCGTCTCCCTATGGCGGATGTGACGGGCCTGGCCCAGCCGCTGCGGGGCCGCAACGCGAAACGGGGCCGGCGGCGGGCCGGCGAGGAGGGTGCCATGTCAAAGCGGCTGAGCGTCACGGCTTTGGGCAGCTGCCGCATCGTCAACCCGATGCGGAGCGCCGCGCAGGCCGGTGTGATCGATCTCGCCAACGCGGATGTCTACGGCTACCTCCACACCGCGCGCGAGGTGCTGCAGTTCCTCGACTTTCGCGACGGGCTGGCGCTCCCCCCCGAGATCGTGCCCTACCTCGCCGGTCCGCGCGGGCTGCCCGCACGCGCAGAGCCGGAGACACCGCGCGTCTCCCTCGTGGAGATCTCCTCGCTCAAGGGCGTGATGCTCGGCGAGTGGATGCTGCAGCTCAACTACTTCACCGAGCGCTTCCGCAGTCATCCCGACCTCCTGAAGGTTCTGTACGGCGCTCTCGGGGAGGAGGAGCGCGACCGCCGGATCCTCGATCTGGCCGCGCAACCCGATTTCGCCGCCCTGGCGCCCTTCGAGCGGCACCTCCTCGCCGAACTGCATGTCGCCACCGCCACCCGGGAGGAACTGGAGCGCGACGTCCTCGAGATCGTCGCCCGGCTGCCGAGCCCGGTGGTGTTCGTCACCCACTGCAACGTGGCCGACACCCAGGGCCGGGAAATCGAGAGCCGGGCGCGGATCAGCACCTGGATGGCCGAACTCGCCCATCGCCACGGCCTGCGGGTGTTCGATCCGACTCCGCACGTCCTCGCCTTCGGGGTCGAGGCCGCGATGGCCGAGGGCGGGGCCAGCCGTGCCCATTACGCCCCCGCCTTCGAGACGGTGCTGCAGGAGGAACTCCTGCACGAGGTCCGGCTCGCCGCCGCCGCCATGCCGCGGGCCACGCAAGGCTTCGTATCGGATAAGCCCGTGCCGGCGCCGCGCCGCGCCCTGCCGCCGCGCGCGGAGCCCGGCGCGGCG
>NZ_JAIEOF010000215.1 GCF_019750675.1 Methylobacterium sp. | reverse complement strand
CCGACACCCTTCTGCAGGTGATAGGCCTTGCGCTCGGTGGGCAGGTTCGGCGTCAGGTCCAGGGCGGCCAGCGTCTGGCCGACGCCGGAGATGTCGTCGTTCTCGCCCTCGACGGCGAGGATCGCGCAGGTGCGAATGGCGGAGAGATCCACGCGGGCCCCCCGATGGATCATCGCTCCCTGCGGCAGAGCGTGGTCGACGAAGACCGTCTTCACGGTCTGGAGGTAGAACTCGGCGGTGAGGTCCATCACCGCGAGGTACTCGTCGTAGAAATCGCGGTGCTTCTCCGCCGAATCGCCGTCGCCCTTCACGAGATGGTCGAACATCTCCGTATGGGCGTTGACGTGCCGGTCGAGGTTCATCGCCATGAAGCCCGAGAGCTGGAAGAAGCCCGGATAGACGCTGCGCCAGGCACCCGGATACCCGGCCGGCACGGTGGTGATGCAGTTGCGCTCGAACCAGGCCGTGCCGCGCTCCTGGGCGAGGCAGTTCACGGCCGTGGGGGAGCGGCGGGTGTCGATGGGCCCGCCCATCAGGGTCATCGAGCGCGGCACGGGCTCGTAGCCCTGCGCCTCCATCACGGCGATCGCGGCCAGGACCGGGACCGCGGGCTGGCACACGGCCATGACGTGGAGATCGGGCCCGAGGTCGCGGAAGGCGTCGAGCAGGTAGTCGATATACGTGCCGAGATCGAAGCGCCCGGCCGTGAGCGGCACCATGCGGGCATCGACCCAATCGGTGATGAAGACCTGATGGCTCGGCAGCATCGCCTCGACGGTGCCCCGCAGCAGCGTGGCATAATGGCCCGACATGGGCGCCACGATCAGGAGCTTGGGTTGTGCCTCGGCGGGCCCGCGCACGAAGCCCCTGTCGAAGGTGACGATGCGGCAGAACGGGCGCTCCCAGACCACGCGCTCGCTCACCGGCACGCTGACCCCGTCCACCTGCGTGGTGGCGAGGCCGAAGCTCGGCTTGCCGTAGCGCCGGGTCACCCGCTCGAACATCTCGCAGGCCGCTGCCACAGAGCGCGCATAGGGCGAATAGGCCAGCGGATTGGCTGGATTCTGCAAGCTGTGCTTGGCCATGTCGGCGACGAGGCGCGCCGGCGTGGTCATGATCCGGGCCGCCTCGTACCAGTAATAGGACAGGTTCACGCGCCGCTCCCCCTTGTGCCGGTGCCATGGTCCATGCGGCGCGCGACGCACCGGTCCGGACCGAATCTCCGGCCTTCGTTCCCTTCGATCTAAAACAAATGCAATCGCCGCGAGAGCCGTGCAACGCCGATGCGGGGATGGACGCGAGACAACCAAGCCCTATCGTTTCCGAGACATGATCGACATGAGCACCAGCGGCTTCGTCCGCGACGCCCGCCACCTGCGGCTCGACACCTTCGTGCGGCTGCGCTGGCTCGCGATCACCGGCCAGAGCGCGGCGGTGGTGGGCGCGCAATTCGGTCTCGGGCTGCCCCTCCCGTTCGGCTGGTGCTTCCTCGTCATCGCGACCTCGTCCTGGCTCAACCTGGCGCTCCGTATCCGCTTCCCGGCGAGCTACCGCCTCAGCGACGATTCGGCGGCTCTCCTGCTCGCCTTCGACATCATCCAGCTCGCGGCGCTGCTGTTCCTCACGGGCGGGCTGCAGAACCCGTTCTCACTCCTGTTCCTGGCGCCCGTGCTGATCTCAGCCACGGCCCTGCCGCCGGAGCGGACGCTCGCCCTCGGGCTCCTGGCCATCGGTCTGGCGACCCTCCTGGCCCTGGTGCACCGCCCCCTGCCCTGGTTCGCGGACGGACGGCTCGAACTGCCGTTCCTCTACATCTCCGGCATCTGGACCGCGATCCTGCTCGGCACCGCCTTCACGGGGGTCTATGCCTGGAAAGTGGCGGAGGAGACGCGCCAGCTCGCCCAGGCCCTCGCCGCCACCGAACTCGTGCTCGCCCGCGAGCAGCACCTGTCGCAGCTCGACGGCCTCGCGGCGGCGGCGGCCCACGAACTCGGGACGCCCCTGGGCACCATCATGGTCGTCACCAAGGAACTCACCCGCCAGCTCGCCACCACGGCCAGCCCCGCCGTTCGCGACGACCTCGCGCTCCTGCGCGATCAGGTCGACCGCTGCCGCGGCATCCTCTCGAAACTGACCTCGCTGGACAGCGACGAGGCCGGTTTCCTCCAGACGGTCGGGCTCAGCCACCTCGTGGAGGAACTCGTCGAACCCCAGCGCGCCATGGGTATCCTCCTCGACGTCTCGAACCACGGCGACGGCCCCGAGCCGGTCTGCCGGCGCAATCCGGGTGTGATGTTCGGGCTCGGCAACATCGTCGACAACGCCGTCGACTTCGCGAACGCGCGGGTCGTGATCGAGGCGCGCTGGACCCTGGAGCGGGTCTGGCTCGAGATCCGCGACGACGGCCCCGGCTTCTCCAGCGAGGTCCTGCTCCGGGCCGGCGAGCCCTACGTGACCACCCGCAGCCCCGA
>NZ_JAIEOF010000424.1 GCF_019750675.1 Methylobacterium sp. | reverse complement strand
TAGGGGTCGTGTCAGGCTCGGGCCGGGTGAGCGGCGAGCGGGGCATCACGGCTCGTGTTGTTCGCGCTCGACCAAGGTAGAGCGCACGAGCGCGGCAAAGTCCGCGTAGGTCACAGGCTGTCCACGCACCTGCCATTGCGCAGTGTCGGCCCCGACGCAGTCGGCAAACTCGACGGGTTTGCGACCCGCAAAATCGAGCGTCGCGCCGGAGATGTCGCACTCCCGAAAACTGAGACCGTCACAGGCGATCGTGCCCGTGACGGCTTCCCGAAACTTGATCTCCATTTCGCCTGCTTCCTAGTTATTGACGATCAAGGCGCGAGAACCGGAGCCACCGCTGTCGGGCGGGCCGGACACGAGCTGCCTGAACCCGACGAAGGGGATGTTGAGCGACAGAGAGCCATCCGGATTGAGTGACATCGCGGTGGTCCAGCTCACGCCATCCTGCGAACTCTGGAAGAACAGGCCGTAGTTGACGCTATCCGTCGCGCTCATCTGCAGTCTGTAGAACGCGTTCCCGCCCGGCGTTCTGAGCAGAAGGGTCGCCAGAGCCTTCCGCAGGGTGAGGTCGACCGGAAGTTCCTTGGTGCGACCGTAATGGTAGCTGGACAGGTCGACGTTGTTGTTGGCCGCGACCTCGTCGATCACCTTGCTCGGGTCATCGCTGAGATACCGGACGTTCCGGGCGCCCGCCGTCAGGCGCAGGAACCGGTCGCGAGCCATGATGAGACCGCTGGACAGGCGATTTGCAACGATATCCCCGCCCGCACCGATGTAGCGCGGAGCCACGATGTCGAACGTCCGGATGTCATAGGTGCCACCCGCGAAATCCACGGACTTGCCGTTCGTCTCGAAGGTGGCCCCCGCTACCGAGCAACCTTCGGACTGTCCGGTGATACTGGTGACTTTGAGACCGGTTCCCGCGAGGGCAAACGAGGTTCCGGCGCCCGCAACCAGCCCACGGCACGCCTCCCACTGGCAGGCAACGGTGTTCTGCGAAGTGTTGCTGTCGCCTCTCACGATGCTTTTGAAGTTCGTAAGGCTGCCCTCTTGGACGTATTCCATGTATGTGACGGGCACCGGGTAGAGCCCGCTGCTATTCGAGGCGCGCTCAACATGGATGTTGTCAGCGTTGAGCGATTGGCTGATCACCGCCTGATCGTTCACGGACTGGGACGGGGCCTGCGTCGAGTGGCGCATAACACGCCACCCGGAATATTCGGCCGCCACATTGATGATCGCGACATTCCGAACAGAGGCGCCATCCCAGAGCCGCCGAAAGGTCGCCCCGTGCCTCCGTGCTTCCATCATATCGATAGTCAGGTCTTGGAACTTGGGAGCGAAGAAGCCGACCTCGGCTGTCGGCAACTCCCATTCGGTCAGGTCCTCGGCCGCCGTTACGGCATAGATGATCGTGTTCTGAAGGCCCGCACCGATGGCCCCCGTGCCCTCTTTGGTGTGCTTGAGCCCACGGAAGAACAGGTAGGCTCCGGCCTGCAACTGGAGCGTTTTGCCGGGCACGGCATCCATAAACTCCCGGATCTGGCTGCCATGCTCCAGGTAGCACAGGCTGCCCGTGATCGCCGTCACGGCGTCGCGGTCCAGGGTCAGGGTATCGCCCACGATGGATACCACCCTGGCGATGAAATCGCCGGCCCCTTCCTGGTTCAGCGTCTCGGTGATCGGAAGAGCGTTCCCATAGATGTCGGAGAAGCGGACCCCAATCGACCCACGTGCTTGATTGCAGGTAAAGGTCGCCTGCCTGCCGGTGCCGGTCACCGTCCAGCCCGCCCAGGAGCCCGCACGGATGGAGGCCGCGCACTGCTCGGCCGTGTCCGTGGTAAGGAAGGTGACCCCGCCATCACCGCTGTTGGCGTTGAACAGGTAGCCGTCGGCGCCGAAGAAGATCGGTCCCGAGCGGGCCGGCGGGCCGTTGACCTGAAAGGTCTTGGAGAACGCCTTTGGGTTGGCCCCCGCGCCCTGGACGAGCACCCGATCCCCGACCCGCCACTGCGTCCCGCTGTTGACCAGCATCTGTCGCGAGCCGGCCGCAATGCTGCAACCCGAGCGCAGAAACACCGGGCGACAGCCGAGATGCCCGGCCACGATCACATCGCCGACGACGAGATTGAACCAGGTGCCGCCTTTGTCCTGGATCGCGAGCGGTCCGGCGGAGGTGCCACGCGCATAGATGGCGCCACGCCCCATGTCGCCGGGGGTATGGAACCCCGCTGCGACAAAGGAGCGGACGGGGATGAACGTCTCGGGAATCTGCTGGCGGGCGATGTCGAGGCCGATCGCAGCGCCGAGGTCCGTAACCGCAACGTCCTTCGCGGCGCCGGTCGATCGTTCGAGGTTGCCCTTCACCGACAGGGTGCCGGTCCGCCTCGGCACGAGCTCGTCGAGCTCTCCACGCAGGCCAGGAACGTCCGCGACGCCGCC
>NZ_JAIEOF010000258.1 GCF_019750675.1 Methylobacterium sp. | reverse complement strand
ACACCGCACCCCAACCCTCTCCTTCCAGGAGAGGGAGCGCGTCGCGCGCAAGCAGGCCGAAGCCATCACCCAGAAACCGTATCAGGCGTCGGGCGCCGCCTCGACGCGGTAGCGCAGCCAGACGGTGCCGCCCTCCAGGGTCTCGGTCCCGAGATGGCGCAGGGCATGTCCGGCGGCGGGCTTCTCGCCCGGAGTCCCGAGATACTCGAACACGCTCGGCACGCCCGACAGGCCGTCGATGGCCGGGCAGATCAGGAGGCTGATCTCGTCGATCAGCCCGGCCTTCAGGAAGGCGCCGTTGATGATGCCGCCGCCTTCCAGCAGCAGGGTTCGCACGCCGAAAGTCTCGCCCAGGGTGTCGAGGGCCAGCGCGAGGTCGCGCCCGTCCGGGCCGGCGAACAGGTAGGAGGCGCCGTCCCGGCGGAGTTCGGCGAGGTAGGCGTCCGGAACGCCCTCCCCGAGGACGGCGACGATGTGGTCGCCCCCCGCTTCGTCCCGGCCGTAATGCACCTTGCCGTGAGGGTCGATGGCGACCGCGAGGTCGCGGCCCCTCCGGTCGCCGCGATGCGTCTTGCGCAAATCGCCGTCGGCCGGGGCCGGCACGGCAGGCGTCCCGCCATCCGCGATCTCCGCCATGGTGGTGCGGCCGACGATCCAACCTTCCGGCGCGAGGCGCGCGGCGACGGCCTCGTAGTGCCGGTGCACGAGGTCAGCCGCGACGCCCCCGGCGGGGGGCGTCCACCGATCGACGCGGAGGCGTCCGTCGACGGAACTCGTCATGTGGCAGATGATGCGGGGCCGCGCGGACCGGCGCATGCCGGACGACGTCACGCCGCGTCCGGCATGCGGTCGAGGAGCTTGTCGAGAGTGATGGGATAATCCCGCACCCGCACCCCGGTGGCGTTGTAGATGGCGTTGGCCACCGCCGCGCCGACGCCGCAGATGCCGAGTTCACCAACGCCCTTGGCCTTCATGGGCGAGGATTGCGGATCGGCCTCGTCCAGGAAGACCACCTCCTGGTGGGGAATGTCGGCATGCACCGGCACCTCGTAGCCGGCCAGGTCGTGGTTGACGAAGAAGCCGCGCCGCGTGTCGACGGCGAGTTCCTCCATCAGCGCCCCGCCGACGCCCATGGTCATGCCGCCGATGACCTGGCTGCGCGCCGATTTCGGGTTGAGGATGCGCCCGGCCGCGCAGACCGCCAGCATGCGCCGCACCCGGACCTCGGCGGTGTCGACGTCGACGCCCACCTCCACGAAGTGCCCCGCGAAGGTCGATTGCTGCTGCTTCTTGGCGAGATCGCCGTACTCGATGGAATCCTCGCCCACGAGGTCGCCGTCGCTGGCCGCCTTGCCCAGCGTCTCGGTCCGGTTGCCGGAACGGACAGTGCCGTCCTCGAACAGGACGTCGGCCGAGTTGAAACCGAGCCTCTGGGCCACCGCCTCCCGCAACTTCACGCAGGCCGCGTAGACGCCCGCCGTGGCGTTGTTCGCGCCGAACTGCCCGCCCGATCCGGCCGAGACCGGGAAGTTCGAGTCGCCGAGGCGCACCACCACCTTGTCGAGGGTGACGCCCATCATCTCCGCCGCGGTCTGGGCGATGATGGTGTAGCTGCCGGTGCCGATGTCGGTCATGTCCGTCTCGACCGTGACGAGGCCGTCGCGGCCGAGCCGGACGCGGGCGCCCGACTTCATCAGCAGGTTGTTGCGGAAGCCCGCCGCCATGCCGATGCCCACGAGCCAGCGGCCGTCCCGGACCTGACCGGGCTTGGCGTTGCGCTTGTCCCAGCCGAACTTCTCCGCGCCGAGCTTCAGGCAGCCCACGAGGTTCCGGTGCGAGAACGGACGCTCGGGGTGCCCAGGATCGACCTGGGTGTCGTTGCGGATCCGGAAGGCCACGGGGTCGAGCCCGAGTTTCTCCGCCATCTCATCCATGGCGATCTCGAGGGCCATCAGGCCGGGGGCCTCGCCCGGCGCCCGCATCGAGTTGCCCTCGGGCAGATCGAGATGCGCGAGCTTCATCGCGGTCAGGCGGTTGGCGCCCGCGTAGAGCAGCTTGGTCTGGTCCACCGCCGTCTCGGGCTTGCCGCCGTCGAGGTTGCCCGAGGTGCTCTCGTGCGCGATGGCGGTGATCGTTCCGTCCGGGGTCGCTCCGATGCGGATGCGCTGGATGGTGGCCGGCCGGTGGGTGGTGTTGTTGATGACCAGAGGCCGGGTCAGCGCGACCTTGACGGGACGACCGGCGGCCTTGGCGGCCAGGGCCGCCACCACGGCGTCGGAACGCACGAACAGCTTTCCACCGAAGCCGCCACCGATATAGGGCGAGTCGATACGAACCGATTCGGCCGGGATATCGAGGATCTTGGCGATGCTGCCCTTGGTCCAGGCGATCATCTGGTTTGAGGTCCACAGGGTGAGCTTGTCGCCCTCCCAGGCCGCG
>NZ_JAIEOF010000366.1 GCF_019750675.1 Methylobacterium sp. | reverse complement strand
GCATGGCCCGATGGCCACCCCAATCCCCGCCAAAGCGGTCCTCGAATTTACACCTCGTCCGCGGACGCTACCCGATCCTCATTGAGGGCGAACCAGGTCGGGGTCTTCTTCGGCTTGGTGTCGGCGTACTCGCTGAACGACGAGACCGGCACGAGGCAGCGGTATTCCGGCTTGAGCCAGGGCCGCCAGTGCGGGCTCTTCACGTTCCGGACGTTGGTGACGGGGTGCTCGCCGAACTGCTTCGGACCGGGGATGCCCCAGCGGAACATCTCCATGGTGCGCTCTCCGTCGTCGCCCACCCGCACGATGGGTGCGCGCTGATCGGGGAAGATGCCTGGCAGAGGCGGCATGTTGCCGGCACGATCCGCCGACACGCCGAAGGAGGCGCGGATCTCGGCCTGCGGCGTGACGAGGCTGTAGAGGTTGCACATGGCTCAGGTCCTCGACGGCAGGCCCGCCGCCGTTGGTCCGCCCGTTGTGTCGAGCTTCGCCCGGCATGTCATGCCGTAGACGTTGGGCGTCCGGCTCCCAACCTCGCGCTGGAAGCGGCAGGATTGCGTGAGCGCGAGATAGACGTCCAGCACCGAGGCGTGAGCCCCAAACCGCTGACGAAGCCGATCGACCTGGTAGGACCCGCGCCGGCCGCAGGGGCTACACAGGATCACGAGTCGGGCCGCGCGGACATCGCACAAGCGCTCCACGTCAGGTAGCCCGGCCGGGTAAGGTGCCCCGGACGTAGCCGTGCGAGACCACGCGCTCGGCGGTCGCGAGCTTTACTTCGAGGGCCATGACGTCCTCGATGGCCCGCCGGAGGGCACGCCGCGCATCACCGCCGGCCGCCTCCTCATAGGCAAGGGCGATCATCTCAGCTTCGCTCATGGTCGCCCTCTCGACGATCTGCGCAGCAGTCATGGCGTCCCCTTTCGTGAGTACGAAAGCGGAACATCGTTCATCCTGCGGGGTCAAACGCTTTGTGTATGACCTGTGCGGACCGGGGAAAGGCGGCAGAAATTCCTTGCCAGGGGGAGCGTGACGCTGCCCCGGCGAAACCCGTCAAGCGCAATAGGGGGCCGGCGGCATCGGGCCGGAGGCCGCGACGGTTCGGCGGCGGATGAGCGATTGCGTGCGATCCCGAGGCCGTGGGCGGGGCTTCGGGGGAAAGATGGACCCCCGCGCGCAGGCGCCCGAGTTGCACGGGGCCGGCCTGAGCCTCCCTGGCGGCGGTCCTGGCGCTCTGGCGCGCGTGGATCGCCTCGGAGAGCGCGGTCGCCCGGTCGTCGTCAATCGAGCCGCCGCCTTCGGTTTTCGGCCTGTCCCTGAAGTACCTCCGGACCATGCTCGGCGCCTTCCGGCCCGACGTGATCCGCTTCTCTCTGTCCGACGCGGTGTCGCCGATCCTGGCAACGGCTGAGGGCGATACGACGATCGGCGTCCTCATGTCGATGCGGGTCGGCGGTCGTCTCCTGCGGGAAGCGCGCGATGTCGCGGCGTAACCCCCAGGTCTACAAACGACCCTCGACGGTCACGATCCCGACGGGGTCTCGCCGCACGTCCGATCGCTCTCGAGGAAATGAGCGCGAAGGCGCCGAAGCCAAAGCCGGTTCCTCGCCGCCGTCGTGGCGAGGCGCATCCCAACTAAGTGGACCTATTCGCCGAGAACGCGACTTCGCAGTCATACCGGCACGCCGGCTTAACGGGATGCCACCTTTAGGGATACTGGAGTTAATCCGGAAGGATATACTCGCCGCCCCGGCTGCACCTACGGCGCGACGTACATGCGCCTGCGGAAGATGGGCCTGCGGAAGATGGGCCTTGACGCGGAAACGATCCGCGAGGCCGCCGAGATGGCGCGCATGGCCGCCTGAGACGGCGGCCGTCCAGTCCACGCACCAGACGGAGAAGCGATCCGCCCGACCTCAACGATCCGTCCGACAACCGACCCTTTACAGAAATCGACGATATCGTCTCATAAATTTAGCAGGCTCAAGCCTACAATTGACCTCGTAGACTTGAGATTAAGGTTTCGATCTATGGATATCCTGCCGTTCCATTAATAGTGCACGAGTCATTCATTCCAAGCAGCCAAGTCGCCCCGCCACGACGTCCGACCCAAATCCTGCGCGGATCGTTTTGATAATAAAAGAAGTCCACAACTGCCCCGTCGCTGACGGTATGAGTGCCGCCCGGCCCGGAGCATGTAATAGGACCACTATAATTTGCTATTACATTGCGCTGATCGGCTTTAGCTTGCCCTACGATAAGTGCGGATATTATGAGATATCCAGCCACATACAATGACTTCATCACTTGCTCAACTCAGGTTCTAGGCCGCCCGGTAGCGTCCGCGGACGAGGTGTAAATTCGAGGACCGCTTTGGCGGGGATTGGGGTGGCCATCGGGCCATGCG
>NZ_JAIEOF010000442.1 GCF_019750675.1 Methylobacterium sp. | reverse complement strand
GGGGCACGCCCACATGGCCAAGGGCTCGGCAATCGTCATGGCCAAGCTCTTGGCCAAGCTCTTGGCAACGCTTGTCCGGGCTTCGGCGTTGTGGCGCAGGTTGCTCCCGGAGACGACGGCATGATCAAGGACCTCTGGTACAAGAACGCCGTCGTCTACTGCCTGTCGGTCCGGACCTTCCTCGACGGCAACGGCGACGGCATCGGCGACTTCGCCGGCCTGGAGCGTAGGCTCGACTACCTGCAGGGCATCGGCGTCACGGCGATCTGGCTGATGCCGTTCCAGCCCTCGCCCAAGCGCGACGGCGGCTACGACATCACGGACTATTACGGGGTCGATCCGGATTACGGCTCGCTCGGCGACTTCGTCGCCTTCACCCATGCGGCCAAGCAGCGGGGCCTGCGCGTCCTGATCGACCTCGTGGTCAACCACACCTCGGACCAGCATCCCTGGTTCCAATCCGCGCGCTCGGACCCGGATTCGCCCTACCGGGACTGGTACGTCTGGTCGAAGACCAAGCCGCCGCACGCCGACGAAGGCATGGTGTTCCCCGGCGTCCAGACCACGACCTGGACCCGGGACGCCAAGGCGGGGGCCTACTACTTCCACCGCTTCATGCCGTTCCAGCCCGACCTGAACACCGCCCACCCGGCGGTGCGGGCCGAGATCCAGAAAATCATGGGCTTCTGGATCCAGCTCGGCGTCTCGGGCTTCCGCATGGACGCGGTGCCCTTCGTCATCGCCAAGAAGGGGCCGGAGGTCACGGGCGAGCCCGACGAGCAGTTCGACATGCTGCGGGACTTTCGCGAGTTCCTGCAATGGCGCCAGGGCGACGCCATCATCCTGGGCGAGGCCAACATCCTGCCCAAGAAGGACCTCGACTATTTCGGCGACGACGCCGACCGGCTCCACATGCTGTTCAACTTCCAGGTCAACCAGGCCTTGTTCTACGGCCTCGCGGCGGGCGACGGGCGCCCGCTCGCCAAGGCCATGCGCAAGACCTGGAACCGTCCCGATTCGGCCCAGTGGGCGGTGTTCCTGCGCAACCACGACGAGCTCGACCTCGGGCGCCTCACCGAGGCCCAGCGCCAGGCGGTGTTTACGGCCTTCGGGCCCGAGAAGGGGATGCAGCTCTACGACCGGGGCATCCGACGCCGCCTCGCCCCGATGCTCGGCGGCGACCAGCAGCGCATCGAGCTCGCCTATTCGCTGATGTTCACCCTGCCGGGCACGCCGGTGCTGCGCTACGGCGACGAGATCGGCATGGGCGACGACCTCGCGCTCAAGGAGCGCGAATGCGCCCGCACGGTGATGCAGTGGAGCGGGGAGGCCCAGGGTGGCTTTACGAAGAGCGAGACCCCGACCCTGCCGGTGATCGACAGCGGCGCCTACGGCTTCGACCACGTCAACGTGGCGGCCCAGCGCCGCGACCGCGGCTCGCTGCTCAACTGGATGGAGAGCGTGATCCGCACCCGCAAGGAAGTGCCGGAGATCGGCTGGGGCGACTTTTCCGTGATCGAGACGGCCTCGCCGGCGATCCTGGCGATCCGCTACGACTGGGAGGGCAATTCCGTGCTCTGCGTGCACAACCTCGCGGGCACGCCGATGGAGATCGAACTCGCGACCGGGCTCGAAGGGCCGGAGGGCCGCATCCTCGTCGACCTCCTCACCGGCCGCCGCTGCGAGGCCGATGCCGACGGCCGCCACTGCCTGATGATGGAGCGCTACGGCTACCACTGGTTCCGCGTCGGCGGCCTCGACGCTCCGCTGAAGCGGCGGGTGGGGTAGGCTTCGCTACTTGTTGCGCCCGAGCAGCACCAGCCAGCCGATCCCGATCACGCAGACCATGGCGCCGATCCGTTCGCCGGTCCGAGTTTGGCAGCGCGCCATGAGCGGCACGCCGGACCCTTCGTATGTGGAATACACGAAGGAGATCCGACATCCCACGCTTGCAAACTTTAGACACGGACGATACGCTTAACGTATCACGTACAAGGCTGATGATTCAGAGCTTCGCAGACAAACACACGGCAGCGCTCTTCGAGGACGGCCCATGCCATCGTCAGTGGCGGGCCTTCGAGAAGGTCGCGACGCGCAAGCTCGACATCCTCGACGCCGCAACGACCCTCGACGATCTGCGCTCACCGCCGGGAAACCGGCTGGAGCTCCTGAAGGGAGACCGGGCCGGACAGTACAGCATTCGCATCAACGATCAGTGGCGGATCTGCTTCGACTGGACGGAGCAGGGTCCGGAGCATGTCGAGATCGTCGACTACCATTGAGAGACCGAACAGGAGATCGGCCATGGCCCGCATCCGCACCCATCCCGGCGAGATCCTCGTGGAGGAGTACCTGA
>NZ_JAIEOF010000223.1 GCF_019750675.1 Methylobacterium sp. | reverse complement strand
AGCCAGCGCAGATTGCTCGGCTCGGGCGTGATCTTGAGCGTCGCCGCGATCAGGCGCTGGTCGTAGCTATCGCGCGGACGGAACAGGATACGGTGCTCGCCGAACGCCACGGGCTGGCGGTAGCGGTAGGTCGTGACGTGGCGAACGGAGAGGATCGGCAAGGCGGGGAGGCTCCACCGCGCAGCAGGCGCGGGCGTGTCGGCACGGACGCTGGCCGATCACGATGCAAGAGGTGCGCCGGGGTCGCAGGTCGCCCTGCGCGCGAAGGCTCCGCGGGTCGTCCCCGCGAAACATAGGGGTCACGGAACGATCGGCTGCCGCTCGGTGGTGGCGCGCTCGGCCTCGACCAAAAGATCGAAGGGTCGCCACGGCTTCGGAATGAAGACCGCCTGCGGCGGCAGGTTGGCCGGCCGCTCGGCCCGCCGGCCGGAGGTCACCACCATCCGGGCCGTCGGCCAGAGCAGGGTGATGGCCGCGGCGAGTTGCAGGCCATCCATCGGCCCCGCGAGACGGACGTCCGCGAACACGAGAGCGACGCGCCCGCCCTGTTCCTGCATGATCGCGAGGGCCGCCTCGGCATTGTCGCAACCGATGACGCCGAGATCCGTATCACTGAGGAGGGCCTCGGCGAGCTGCCGCGTCGCCTCGTCGTCCTCCACCACCAGGGCCATCCGGTCGAATTTGACGGGTGCCGCCGGCTCGGGCCGAACGTTGCGGACGAGGCTGGCGAGGTGCTCGGGCACCCCCTCCGCGATGAGATCGTCGTAGAAGGCGGCCAGCGCCTGCCCGATCCGGTCGAGGGAGAGGCCCGGACTCAGGGTATCCACGGGCGCGGCCGGGCGGGCGGACGAGGATCGGTCCGGCGGGGTGCCTTTCAGGTCCGGCAAGAGAGGCCTCCGACAAGTGTGCTCGTGACGCGCCCTGCACGGGCCGCACGGACATTAAAGCCGGGACGCCACGCTCAGTTGCCAGAAATCATCCCATCGACCGACAGCCATGTGCCTTTTCTCAAGCACGTGACGTTTCTCGGGGGCGCCGCCCGTCAATCCACGGCGGCGTCGGCATAGGCCATCACGCCGGCCACCGAGCGCACGTCGCGGTAGCGGGCGCCGCGCGTGCTCATCATGGCCTCGAACTTCTCGTGCACCTGAGCCACCGAGAGGCTGGTGGCCTTACGGCGCCCGCGCTGGGCGGCAAAGAAGATCGACTTGTTGGCGCGTGCCGGGCCCGGTAGCATCTGGGCGGCGGCGGTCTTCGGCTTGTCGACGACGGAGGCGAGGAAATCCTCTGCGTCGTCGGGGCCGAGGAAGTGGGCGAGGTAGACCTCGCCGAGGGTGAGTTCGCGACCGATGCGCAGGGCGATGCGGGCGGCATCGCGCTTCAGCATCTCGCCGGCCATCAGGGCCGAGAGGTAGGGGTCGCGGCGCATCTCCAGGATGCGGGTACGCTCGGCTGCGTCCGTCACAGTGGGACGGCCGTTATCCGCCGCCACGATGAGGGCGGCATCGCTGGCGAGACCGTATTTCGGCCCGAAGTCCCGGATCACGCCGAGCCAGGTCCGCTCGATGAACTGGTAGAGCCCGGTCGCCGAGGAGGTCTGGGCCTGCACTTCGGTCTTGAAGCTGGATTCCTTGTCCGCCACCGCCATGAGCAGAACGGGGTCGGTCTCGACCGCCTGCGCGGCGCGGATGATCTTCTGGACGAGGTGGCGGCGGATGCGCATCGGGCCGAACTCGAGGACGTCGTTCGGATCGCCGACCGCGCTCTCGGTCAGGAGGAAGTCGTAGGAGACGCGGTCCACCGCGTTCGAGCCGAGCTCGGTGTCGAGGTCGTGGACAGCCGCGAAGGCGGAGGAGGCGGTCATCATGGCGGGTGCCGCCGGTGCGACCGGACTGGCCTTGAGGACGACCGAGACCGGCTGGACACGCGGCTTCGGCATCGTGATCTCGGTCATCGCCTGAGCCGATTGGACCACCCCCGCCTCGGGTCCGATCCCGTAGGACACGATGGCGCCGAGGCCGCCGGCCAGGAGCAGCATCGAGAGGACGGAGCGGGTGAGGGCGGGGCGGCTGCCGTGAGCGCTGCCGACTCGACCGGACAACATCAGGGCGTCGGATGCGTTGGGCGCGGCCCGCAGGCCCGAGCCTGCCACGAGGAGCCCTTTAGCGGGGTGCGGGCCTTTGGCGAAGACGGTCCTTGACGATCCGACGTTTCGACCCTGCATCTGTGCGACCCAACCCCGTTCCCTGGCAACGGATTGAGATTAGCTTGACAGATGTGGCGACAACACGGCCCAGTTTGGGGC
>NZ_JAIEOF010000370.1 GCF_019750675.1 Methylobacterium sp. | reverse complement strand
AGGGCCTGGAGCGCCGGCAGGACGACCCAGAACCCGACCGCGCAAGGCAGCAGCAGGGCCACCACCACGCCGGTGTTCCGGGCGACCTGACGCTCGGCGGCTTCCCGGCCCTCGTGCTCCTCGACCCGGACGGCGAGCTGGAACAGCAGCAGATCGAGGGCGGTGCCGAGGGTGCCGATGCTGCGGGTGGTGACGTCGGCGGCCAGCGCGAAGTAACCGGCCTCGGCGAGGCCGCCATGCGCCGCGATGCTGCCTCGGTTGATGAAGGGCAGGAGCTGGTAGATCGCGTTCGCGGCGATCAAGGGCAGGCCATAGGCCACGAAGAGCCGCCAGGTCTCGCGCAGGCGCACCCGCACGCGGGGCGCGACGGGGTCGCGCAGGGGTCGGTGCAGGAACGCGATCGCCAGGGCTTGGCTGATCCCGGCGGCGGCGAGCACCCAGACCGGCTGTGGGAAGAACCAGGCCGCACCCGCCATCATGGCGAAGGAGAGGACGTTCTTCACGGCGACCAGCCGGAAGTAGAGGCCGCCGTCGAAGCGGGCCCGGGCGAGCGCCGCATGATAATCGAAGATGCCGATGCCGACGGCCGCGAGGGCAGCACCGGCCGCGATCGCGAGATGCCCCTCGGGCCCCGGCTCCACGACGATGCCGAGGGCGGCCGAGAGGAGGGCCGCCCCGAGCAGGCCCAGCGTCAGCACCGCGTAGGCCCGGTCGAGCCCCTGCCGGATCCAGGGCTCGTCGTGGCGGACCCGGGTGGAGTAGAACCGGGTCGCCGAGAGGCGCAGCCATTCGAACAGGACGGTGTTGGCCACGATGGCGCCGGCCGTTGCCAGGGCGAACAGGCCGAAATCGGCCGGTCCCAGCAACTGGGCGATGAGCAGGCCGAGGACGAAGTTCAGTCCGGCATTGAGGACGAAGGCAGCGATCACGGCCATGGCGCGGACGAATCATCCTCGGGCGCCGGCTCGGGGATGCCGCCGCGATGCGCGGGTCTAGCGCGGGTGGGCAAACATTCCGTCAACCGGTCACAACCAGCCCCGAATCCGAAAGAAAACGATCGGAATGATGGCGCTGATCAGGATCAGCGCGAGGCCGTAGGGATACCCGTAGGCCCATTCGAGCTCGGGCATGTGCTTGAAGTTCATGCCGTACATCGAGGCGATCAGGGTCGGGGGGATCCCGACGACGGAGGCCACGGTGAGCACCCGGAACGTGTTGTTCTGCTCGATGCTGATCAGGCCCAGCGTCGCGTCAAGGAGGAACTGCACGTTCTCGGAGAGCCGGATCTCGAACTCGTCGAGGGAGGCGATGTCACGGCGCACCGCTTCGAAACGCGGCACCTGTTCCTCGCCCAGCATCTGCTCGCACTCGTTGGCGACGAAGGGCACGATCCGCTCGAGGCCGAGGAGGCTGGAGCGGATCTTGCCCAGCGCCTTGCCGCGCCGCCCGATGCCACGCAGGATCCGGCGCAGCGCCAGGTCGCGGCGGCGCGGTGTCTGGCTCGGCGGCCGGATCTCGCCCGCCGCGGTGCTGCGCACGTCGAAGTCGAAGATCCGCGTCGACAGCGAGTCCAGGTCGGCGCCCATCTCCTCCAGGGCATCCGCGAGGCTGTCGACCAGTTCCTCCATGAGCAGCAGGAAGATCTCGGTGCTGGTGGTGCCGGGTCCGTCCCCGTCGTCGATCCGCTTGCGCACTTCCGCGAAGGCGCGCAGGTCGTGGAAGCGCACGGTGACGAGGCGATCCTTCGTCAGCACGAACCCTAAGGGTTTGAGCTGCGAATCGAGCTTGTCGAAGGTGATCATCGGCGTGGACAACGAGAAGCCGTGCTTCAGGCGCCGCAGCCGGCTCGAGTTCTCGACCTCGCTCAGGGCCTTTCGCGAGGGGACGCGGATCTCGGTGGCGGCCTCGACCCGTTGCGCCTCCTCGGCGCTCGGATCTTCGAGATCGATCCAGACCGCGTGGGGCGGATAGACGGCCCCGGACGCGTCCGCGCCGGTCGAAGGGGCCTCAGTTTCGACCGCGCCCTGCGGACCGTGGAGCTTGATCATCCGCGAAGGACTTTCCGTCGGGCTGGAAAAAACGAGAACGAACCCGTCGTCGAACCGTCGCGAGACCCTGCGACAGTCTTGACTCGACGGCCCCGGACGCCTAATTCGGCGCCAGCGTTAGCACTCACCAAGAGAGAGTGCTAACGGCTCGGGTTGAGCGCGCTGCCGCGCCGCATCAACGCCATCCACGAATTTGAAGCAAGAGGGCAGCTCATGAAGTTCCGTCCGCTGCACGACCGTGTCGT
>NZ_JAIEOF010000237.1 GCF_019750675.1 Methylobacterium sp. | reverse complement strand
CCAGGACGGGATCGGGCCCCTCGATCGCTGTCATCGCGTGTGCTCCATGTCCGGTGGATCCTGATCTGGCGCGTCGTTTCCTGCCGCGTTCCGGGTCAGTGATCCGTGGCGCGGCCCGTGACATCGTTCGTTATAGAGAACAAGCCGCCAGAGGAAAGGCGCTCCCGGCATGGTCGTGTGGAGTATATTTGATACGACAGAGCCATTATCCGGTCGTTGATAGCCTCCAACCACGAGATAATCCTCGTCGCGGATGCTCACTCGAAAAAGTATTCCCCGTGCGCCGGTTCTAAAAAAAGAACGTTCCCGTTGACTCGGGCGGAAGCCGGCGGGACGATGCGGACGCTTTCTCCCCGGGTGATTTCGTCCCCGGGTTCCCTCCCCCGGTCACCTTCGAGCCGTCCCATTCCGACGTTTCCCGACCCCCATCAGCACGACACCGTCCTGCGCGACCTCGCCTGGCTCTTCGCCGGGCGGGCGGCCGGGCATGATCGCGCGGGGCGCCTCGCGCAGGACAACATCGCGGATCTGCGGGCGGCGGGCCTGATGGGGCTGACCGTGCCGGAACGCCTCGGCGGGGCCGGTGCCGGGCTGGCGCGAGCGGCCGAGGTCATCGGCACGCTCGCGCAGGGCGATCCCTCCACCGCCCTGGTGCTGACCATGCACCTCATCCAGCACGGGCTGATCCACCGGCGCGGGGCCTGGCCCCCTGCCCTCGCCGACCGGGTCGGGCGCGCAGCCGTGAGCGACGGCGCGCTCATCAACGCCCTCCGGGTGGAGCCCGAACTCGGCACGCCGGCGCGCGGTGGCCGCCCCGCGACCGTGGCGCGGGCGACCCCGGAGGGCTGGCGCATCAGCGGGCGCAAGATCTACTCCACGGGCTGCGAGGCCCTGGCCTACGGCCTCATCTTCGTGGCCACCGACGAGGCCGCGCCGCGCGTCGGCAACCTGCTGGTGCCGATGAACGCGCCGGGTCTGCGCATCGTCGAAACCTGGGACCATCTCGGCCTGCGTGCCAGCGGCAGCCACGACTTCGTCCTCGACGATGTCGTTGTCCCCGCCGACCATGCCGTGGATCTGCGCGCGCCCGAAGGCTGGGGTGCGCCCGACCCGGTCCAGCAGGCCTGGAACGCCGTGCTGCTCGCCGCCCTCTACGACGGGGTCGCGCGGACGGCACCAAGACTGGTTCACGGCCTTCGCGCAGGAGCGCCGGCCCGGCAGCCTCGGCCAGAATCTGGCGGCCCTGCCCCGTTTTCAGGAGGCAGCGGGCGAGAACGCCCGGCTCCTCTACCTCGACGCCCGCCTGATCCGCGTCCTCGCCGAGGAGACGGATCGCGGGCAGCCGCCCTCCGTGCAGGAATCCGGCTTCCTCAAACTCACCGTGACAGAGAACGCCGTCGCGGTGGTGCAGCGCGCGGTGGAGCTTGCCGGCAATCCCGGCCTGTCGCGGGCCAACCCGCTGGAGCGGCACCTGCGCGACGTGCTGTGCGGGCGCATCCACTGGCCGCAGGGCGATGCCGTGCGCGCCGCCGCCGGCCGGGCCGCCCTCGGCCTCTGACCGAACCCTTGAGCGAAGGAGATCCCATGCGCTTTCCCAGCCCCGACGCGATCGAGTTCATCGGCTTCGCCGCCCCCCGCTACCAGTCGGAGACCCACGCGCCGGAAGGCCCGGCCATCGACCGGGATTATCTGCGCCTCCTGGCCCAGGCCCACGAATGGGGCGGGTTCGACCGCATCCTGGTGGCGTTCTACGCCACCGCGCCCGACGCGCTCCTGCTCTCGGCGCAGATCGCGGCGGTGACGGACCGCATCGGCCTGATGATCGCCCACCGCACCGGCTTCACCGCCCCGACCGTGGCCGCGCGCCAGTTCGCGACCCTCGACCAACTCACGGGCGGGCGCGTCGCCATCCACGCGATCAGCGGCGGCGACGACCGCGAACTCGCCCAGGACGGCGACCACCTCACCAAGGACCAGCGCTACGCCCGCACCGACGAGTTCCTGACGATCGCCCGGCAGGTCTGGACCGCCGCGAGCCCCTTCGACTTCGCCGGCGCCCATTACCGGGTGGAGCGGGCCTTCTCCGAGGTGAAGCCGGTCGATCCGCGCGGCATCCCGGTCTTCTTCGGCGGTGCCTCGCCGGCGGCCATCGCGGTGGCGGGCCGCCACGCCGACACCTACGCCCTCTGGGGCGAGAGCCTCGATCAGGTCCGCGAGGCGATTCGGACGGTCCGCGCGGCGGCGGCCCCGCACGGGCGCGACCCGCGCTTCAGCCTGTC
>NZ_JAIEOF010000212.1 GCF_019750675.1 Methylobacterium sp. | reverse complement strand
GACAGGCTGAAGCGCGGGTCGCGCCCGTGCGGGGCCGCCGCCGCGCGGACCGTCCGAATCGCCTCGCGGACCTGATCCAGGCTCTCGCCCCAGAGGGCGTAGGTGTCGGCGTGGCGGCCCGCCACCGCGATGGCGGCCGGCGAAGCGCCGCCGAAAAAGACCGGGATGCCGCGCGGATCGACCGGCTTCACCTCGGAGAAGGCACGCTCCACCCGGTAATGCGCGCCGGCGAAATCGAAGGGACTCGCGGCGGTCCAGACCTGCCGGGCGATCGTCAGGAACTCGTCGGTGCGGACGTAGCGCTGGTCCTTGGTGAGGTGGTCGCCGTCCTGGGCGAGCTCGCGGTCGTCGCCGCCGCTGATCGCGTGGATGGCGACGCGCCCGCCCGTGAGCTGGTCGAGGGTCGCGAACTGGCGCGCGGCCACGGTCGGGGCGGTGAAGCCGGTGCGGTGGGCGATCATCAGGCCGATGCGGTCCGTCACCGCCGCGATCTGCGCCGAGAGCAGGAGCGCGTCGGGCGCGGTGGCGTAGAACGCCACCAGGATGCGGTCGAACCCGCCCCATTCGTGGGCCTGGGCCAGGAGGCGCAGATAATCCCGGTCGATGGCCGGGCCTTCCGGCGCGTGGGTCTCCGACTGGTAGCGGGGGGCGGCGAAGCCGATGAACTCGATCGCGTCGGGGCTGGGAAAGCGCATGGGATCTCCTTCGCTCAAGGGTTCGGTCAGAGGCCGAGGGCGGCCCGGCCGGCGGCGGCGCGCACGGCATCGCCCTGCGGCCAGTGGATGCGCCCGCACAGCACGTCGCGCAGGTGCCGCTCCAGCGGGTTGGCCCGCGACAGGCCGGGATTGCCGGCAAGCTCCACCGCGCGCTGCACCACCGCGACGGCGTTCTCCGTCACGGTGAGTTTGAGGAAGCCGGATTCCTGCACGGAGGGCGGCTGCCCGCGATCCGTCTCCTCGGCGTGGGCGCGGATCAGGCGGGCGTCGAGGGCGAGCAGCCGGGCGTTCTCGCCCGCGGCCTCCTGGAAACGGGGCAGGGCCGCCAGATTCCGGCCGAGGCTGCCCGGCCGGCGCTCCTGCGCGAAAGCCGTGAACCAGTCTTGCGCCGCCCGCGCCACCCCGTCGTAGAGGGCAGCGAGCAGCACGGCGTTCCAGGCCTGCTGGACGGGGTCGGGCGCGCCCCAGCCTTCGGGCGCGCGCAGATCCACGGCATGATCGGCGGGGACAACGACATCGTCGAGGACGACGTCGTGGCTGCCGCTGGCGCGCAGGCCGAGATGGTCCCAGGTTTCGACGATGCGCAGACCCGGCGCGTTCATCGGCACCAGCAGGTTGCCGACGCGCGGCGCGGCCTCGTCGGTGGCCACGAAGATGAGGCCGTAGGCCAGGGCCTCGCAGCCCGTGGAGTAGATCTTGCGCCCGCTGATGCGCCAGCCCTCCGGGGTCGCCCGCGCCACGGTCGCGGGGCGGCCACCGCGCGCCGGCGTGCCGAGTTCGGGCTCCACCCGGAGGGCGTTGATGAGCGCGCCGTCGCTCACGGCTGCGCGCCCGACCCGGTCGGCGAGGGCAGGGGGCCAGGCCCCGCGCCGGTGGATCAGCCCGTGCTGGATGAGGTGCATGGTCAGCACCAGGGCGGTGGAGGGATCGCCCTGCGCGAGCGTGCCGATGACCTCGGCCGCTCGCGCCAGCCCGGCACCGGCCCCGCCGAGGCGTTCCGGCACGGTCAGCCCCATCAGGCCCGCCGCCCGCAGATCCGCGATGTTGTCCTGCGCGAGGCGCCCCGCGCGATCATGCCCGGCCGCCCGCCCGGCGAAGAGCCGGGCGAGGTCGCGCAGGACGGTGTCGTGCTGATGGGGGTCGGGAAACGTCGGAATCGGACGGCTCGAAGGTGACCGGGGGAGGGAACCCGGGGACGAAATCACCCGGGGAGACAACGCCCGTATCGTCCCGCCGGCCTCCGCCCGAGTCAACGGGAACGTTCTTTTTTTAGAACCGACGCACGGGGAATACTTTTTCGAGTCGGCATCCGCGATGAGGATTATTTCGTGGTTAGAGGCTATCAACGACCAGATAATGGCTCTGTCGTATCCAAGATACTCCACGCGACCATGCCGGGAGCGCCTTTCCTCTGGCGGCTTGTTCTCTATAACGAACGACCTGACGTGCCGCGCCACGGGTCACTGCCCCCGAACGCGGCAGGCCACGACGCGCCAGATCAGGATCCACCGGACATGGAGCACACGCGATGACAGCGATCGAGGGGCCCGATCCCGTCCTGG
>NZ_JAIEOF010000305.1 GCF_019750675.1 Methylobacterium sp. | reverse complement strand
CGTGCACTAAATTTGTGCTTGGGAGGCGTGATATTGCTCAATGAAGACCGCCAGAGGGCGTGATCGAATCTCTAACGCTATCATTTGATAGTTTATCGCATGACGATTGATTTTGGGGCGGTAACGTTGTTTGGCGATGCCAGTGGGGCGTCGGCAAACGCATCGAAGCCATCCACAACGTGTCCGATTCAAACGCGACGTGCGGCCGCGCGCGCCGGGGGCCGCGCCAGCCGCTCGAGGCCGTTCCGGGATGCGCGTCCCCTCCCCCCGCAGGCTCAGCCGAGGCGGCGCAGCGCGCCTTCGTGGCGCGGCCGCGCGAGGCCGGGGCTCCGGCGCTCGACGCCCACCGCGCTGCCCGCGACGCTCGGGGCGATCAGGAGGGGCTCGGAGTACTCACGGCTCAGGGCGTAGACGCGGCCCGTGCCGGCTCCCCCCATCGCCGAGAGGCGGAAGGCGAGCCGGCGGCCGGAGATCCGTTCCGCACCCGACCGGGTCCGCACGATCACTTCGCGGACGGAGCCGTGCTGGGCCTGGACCATGCCGAGGGCGTCGACCATCATCGCCCGATCCTCGGGCTCGACATGCGCGAGGACCTCCGCGAGGTCGCAGACCCGCTCCGGCGCGGTCCCGCCCTGTTCGTCCTCGCGATCCGTCCAGACGACTTTCCCGGTCGCGAGATCGATTTCCCAGCAGGTCGAGCCCGACAGGGCCCGGATGGCCCGGATCCGGTCGCGGCTGCGCGCGAGGGCCGCGCGCTTCTCCTGAAGCAGGCGCTCGCGCACCATGCTCCGCGCGACGGCCGCGCGGATCGATCCGGTGAGGCGGTTCAGATCGCGGGTCAGGGGGAACGGAACCGTCCGGGTCTGGCCCTCCTGGCGGCAGAGCGCCTCGGCGAGATCGAGGCTGCATGCCGCCCATCCGCCGAGAAGCCAGCCGACCGCGGCCGCGAACAGGCCGGCGCCGAGCAGGACCAGGAGGGGAAGCGCCGGGGCCGCGGTCTCTGCGGGCCGCAGGGTCACGAGCCATCCCACGCCGCCCTGCTCGACGTCGCCGACGGTCGCCCGAACCTCGGGCCCCTGCGCGTCCGGACCGGATTGGTGGAGGCTACGCCCCGATCCGTTCATGACGCGGATCGAAAGGCCCCGCCCCCCGTTCGGGAGCATGCGCCGGGCGCCGGCGACGATTCCATCGGTCCATTCGGGCGGGAGCTGGACGGCGACGATGCCGAGGGGAGCGCCGGCTTCGCCCACGGGGGCCGCCACGATGAGGTTGCGGGTCACGCCGATTCCGGCCCGGCTCCCGTGCGCGGCCTCCCCGACCACCAGGCCCGAGAGCGCCTTGGCGAACCAGGGACTGCCGGAGACGTCCGCCCCTTGGATGCTTCGACGCGAGGCCGCCAGAACCTCACCCGCCCGGTCGGCGAAGAGCGCGTCGGCCAGTTCGGGATGGAGCCGCTGCCAGGCCGCGAGCAGGCGCGCCGGTGCGTCCGGATCTCCGCCGTGCGCCTGGATCGCCAGGCTCTGTGCCACGAAGAGCAGTTCCCGTTCGACCGCCAGAAGCCCCTGTTCCAGCCGTTCGGCGACGAGGTCCGCCTGGACGCGCCACGCGGCCTCCATGCGCCGCGCGTCGCCGGTGCCGCGATCGCTCGTGCTCAGGACGGCGAGCCCGCCGAACGCCGTGGCCAGGATGAGCAGGAAGGCCAGCAGGCTGCGGAGGGAGGAAAACAGTCCGTAGCGCATAGGCCTGCCAAACGAGCGAAGGTGCCGCATTCGACCGGCCGGTCGAGATGAGTTAACAAGTCATTGCCAAAAATAGTAAACGAAAAATTACCGGCGGATGCGCCGCTTTAAACTTGTCCGCTCCCGGCGCGTCAGTCCTCCGGTGTGCGGTCTGCGCGGCAATCTTTTGCGTGTCCGTCCAAAGCGCATTCGTCGCTGGGCCGGCGGCGCAGGCGAGCCCGCCCACGCCAGGAGCCGCCAGCATCAGCGCGCGGGCCCATGTCGGTGTTCTGAGCGACAGCGCCGGGCCGGAAGCCGTCCTTCGCGCGTGGGTTCCGGCGGTCAGCCTATGATCGTTTTCCGAGTACGCGGCGGGCTTGATTCGGCCGATGGGGTGATCGGCACTGCCTGCTCGCGCGATGAGCCGGGACACGACCGGCGTTAACGCACGCCGGTCGCGAACACGACAGATCTACGTCATGGTGGGCATGACGAAGTCGGCGCCGGCGCGGATGCCGGTGGGCCAGCGGGTGGTGATGGTCTTGAGGC
>NZ_JAIEOF010000422.1 GCF_019750675.1 Methylobacterium sp. | reverse complement strand
ACATCCCGGTCGCGCGCCGATCTCCGGCTCGATCGGCCAAATCGGGTCGGCGACCGCGTGCAAAGCGCGTGCATGGGCCTGCCTCGCTGGAACGAGACAACCCAAAAAGGCGAATAATTCTCTTTACGATCGACATGCCCCGCGCGGAGCGTTCGAGCCCGCCGATCCGGCGCGATCGGGACCTCGACCATCGATGCGGCCGGCCCGATGCCCGGCGTCATCCTTCAGGCCGACCCAGCGGAACCCGGACGATTTCCGCCGGCCGCCTTCCCACTCGAGGGAACATCCCACAACGGACATGGACAAAGCGGAGGGTGCCGCTGGATTAAAAGAGTCACAAATGTACTTCCTCTTCCAAAATCATTCCTCTAGACAGACAAGCCGATCGTCTCGACCCTACGCCCACTGAACGCGAGCCTTCGATGAGTGACGAAACCAATTCCTTGATCGTGCAAATGCCGGGCTTCGACGAAGATTATTATCGGTCTCATTGCCCCGACGCGGCAGATCACGAGGGGTCCGCGCTCGACCATTACTTGAACGTCGGCTGGAAGGCAGGCATCAATCCGAGCAAAGGATTCGATGGCAATGCATACCTGGCTATCAACACCGATGTCAGGGAGGCGGATATCTGCCCGCTCGTACACTTCCTCAACTATGGCCTCGCCGAGGGGCGCGCTTTTTCGCAAAATTCGTAGCCTCAGGTGATCCTGATCTCGATCGAGAGGGTGCGACCGGTGCGTTGAGCTTACGCGCCCGCTTCGCCCACCCACCGAGATCTCGGCTCGCCTCGGGCTCGACGATCCCGAACCCGAATCGATACCGGTTGGCAGCTCCCCCCCGATCGGCGGAGTTGCGGGCCCCGGCCCCAGGACGGTGTCAGCTGCCGAAGGCTGATTTCGGGATCGTCGCGCCGCGAGGCGAAACTCGCCCGGTGTGACCGGCTTGCACCTTGCCCCTCGTCGTCGGGGCGCCTTATAGATTTTCGCTATGAAGTCCCTCCGCCTGAAACGTCGAACCGGACAGCCCGGAAAACCTTCCGCGATGGCGGGCTTCGATCCTGTTTATTATCTTTATTGGTACAGGGACGTCGAGCAATACGGCGGAACCCCGCTCGATCACTACCTGACGATCGGTTGGAAGGAAGGGCGCGATCCGAGCGCCGGTTTCAGCACGGATGGCTACCTTGCGGCCCATGCCGACGTCCGGGCGAACGGCGCCAACCCGCTGATCCATTTCCTGCAGTTCGGCCTCGCCGAGGGCCGACGCGGATGGGAGAAGGATCCCCAAGCGCCCGCGCCACGGCCGCGCCTGCTCTGACGCGAAGGGGCGCGCAGACGCCGCCGGCCGAACAGGGCCGGGCGGTCAGCGTAGCCCCCGCGCCGCCATTTCCTCCGGCGCGCGGTCGGCCCCATCCTGCCGGGCGATGAGCGTCGCCAGTTCGACCGGACGGTAGTCCCAGGCATCCGCACCGACGTCGCAAGCGCGGCTGGTATCGGGCAGGCAGGCGTGCGTGTGCCCGTAGAGGTGGCGCGTCTCCCGCCAGAACCCCGGCCAGGACCGATGGGGGTAATGCGACAGGAACAGGCGCCATGCCCGTCCCTGCCCGTCCTGCACCGTGATCCGCGCGCTCTCCACCGGCGGCTCGGCCCAGGGTAGATCCAGCACCCGGTTGGTGTCGTGGTTGCCGCGCACCAGGTGCTTGACGCCGTTGAGCCGGGCAAACACCGCCGCGCAATGGGCGCGGCTGGCCCCGGCGGCGAAATCGCCGAGGTGCCAGACGGAATCGTCCGGCCCGACGACCGCGTTCCACCGTGCGATCAGGGCTGCGTCGTGCGCGTTGACGGAGCCGAAGGCCGTCCGGCGCCGTTGCACGAGGGGAGCATCACCGAAATGCGTGTCGGCCGTGAAGAACGTTGCCATGCAGCCTGCGGGCGGGTGCGCCCCGGCGGGAAGCGGGGACGTGTCGCGGTCCCGCCAGATGGCGCAGCAGGCCACACCCGCAAGCCGGTGCGACCTCGCCGACCGCAGAGGCGCCGCGATGGCTGACCCGTCCGACGATTCCACGCGCTGCGTCCATTACGTGGGCTTCCGGGACGACCGCTACTGGAACGCCTATCGGATCTTCGGCGGCCCCCGGGTGATCCATCGGCGCTGGGACTTCTACGCCACCCGCGATGTCGGCCCCGGCGACGTGGTGATCTTCGCCGAAGGTGATGCGGACCAACC
>NZ_JAIEOF010000458.1 GCF_019750675.1 Methylobacterium sp. | reverse complement strand
AACGGAGTGCGGCCATCGCGACAATGTTCGTAGCGGCCGTGGATGGCGAGGGCACCGCGAGCGCAGCCGCAGATCTGCCGCCGGTCGCCCGCCTGCGCCCTCACGTCGAATGGCCCTACGGCTTCACCATGACGAGCCGGGGTCTCGTCTATGAGGCGAAGGAGGGTGGGCCGCTGACCCTATCGGGGCCTTTCGAGGTGCACGCCATGGTGCGTACCGAGGATGGCACGGGCTGGGCCACCGCGATCTCGTTCAGGGACCCCGACGAGCGCCTGCATGTCGTCATGGTGCCGCGTGCCGACCTCGCGAGTGGAGAGGCGGCCGAGTTGCGACGCGATCTGGCGAGCAAGGGCCTGCGGCTTGGAACGGGCCGGAGTCATCGCGAGCGGTTCGCCGCCGGACTCGCGGGCCTCAAGGTGGAGACGCGCGCCTTGCTCGTCGCCAAATCCGGATGGCATGCCAATGGCACCGTGTATGCGGCCCCTTCGTTCACGGCCGCGTCCGATGATCGCCTCGGCGAGCCAATCCTTTTCCGGGGTGATCCTGGCGCCTCCCTGTTCCGCGAAGCGGGCGACCTCGACACGTGGCGCACTCAGGTCGCTTCGCTCGCGGTCGGGCAAAAACGCCTCCTCTTTGCGCTCTCGATCGCCTTCGCCGGGCCGCTCCTCGAACCCCTCGGGCAGGAGCCGGGTTGCTTCAACTTGGTCGGCGCATCTTCGACCGGCAAGACCTCGGCTCTGCGCCTCGCCGGTAGCGTCTGGGGCGGAGGGGGGCCGATCGGGTTTGCCTCGACCTGGCGCACGACCTCGAACGCCCTCGAAGGCGTATGCGCGCAGCACAACGACAGCTTCCTCGGCCTCGACGAACTCGGTATGTGCCCGCCGCACGAGGTCGACGCCGCCGCCTACAGCCTCTCCGGCGGCAGCGGCAAGAGCCGCCTCAAGTCGGACGGGGAGCTGCGCGCCCGTCAGCGCTGGCGCGTCATGGTGCTCTCGACGGCCGAGATCACGCTCGGACAGCGTATCGCCGAGGGCGGCCCCGGCAAGGCCGTTCGCGCTGGGCAGACCGTGCGCTTCATCGACCTGCCGGCGGATGCCGGCCAGGGCTTCGGCCTGTTCGACCACGTCGGGGAGTTCGGGGAGGCGGCCCGACTGGCGGACGCGATCCGCGACCGCACCGGGACGTGCTACGGCCTCGCCGGAGCCGAGTTCGTTCGGGCCTTCCTCCGGGCGCCGGAAGAGGCCAAGCGCAGCGCCTCTAAGGTGATCGCAGACTTCGTGGCGCGCCACGTCACCGAGGGTGCCTCGGGGCAGGTTCACCGTGTCGCCCTGCGCTTCGGCTTCGTTGCCGCCGCCGGCGAGCTGGCGACCCATTACGGGCTCCTGCCCGTCGAGCCCGGCGCCGTGACGGAGGCGGCGGGGAGTCTTTTTCGGCTTTGGGTGGATCAGCGCGGCGGGACGGGCGCCAGTGAGGCGCGCAGTGCCGTCACGCAGATCCGCGACTTCCTTCGTGCGGACGGGCTCTCCCGATTTCCCTCGGCAAAGCTCGGACTCGATGCGGGATCGTGGCGCACGCAGAAAGTCGCCGGCTTCCGAGCGTATGACGAGGCCGGCGTCGCTGGGGACTTCTACTTCACCGATGGGGGGTTTGCCGAGGCCGCCGCATCGCTGGATGTTCGCGCCGCTGCGGACGCCTTAGCCGAGGCCGGGTTCCTGATCCGTGGCGAGGAGGGGCGGCGAAAGGCGAATGTGCGCGTGGGGGATCGGCTCATGCGCGTCTACCGGATCTCCGCTTCTATCCTCGACGGTGAGGTGGAGCGGTGAGCCCTTCCGCCTCGTCCTCTCTTAGTGCTGACACCCTCGCAAGCCTGGCGGCCCTCGGCCGCCGGGTTGGGCGCCCCCTTCCGGCTGTTCCCAGGACACGGGTTTGGGAACAGCCATCCGGCAGGGATTGGGAACACGCCGGGGACGGGGTTTCCCTGACCGATCAGTGTCTTACGAGCGATCCCGTCCGGTCTGTTCCCGTGTTCCCACGTTCCCAGCGCGAAATCTGTCCCGACGCATACGAGGAGCGTGCGGCGATCCTCGAATACGAGGGTGGCCTGCCGCGTGCCGAGGCCGAACGGGTGGCTCTCTCTCTCTTGCTCTTGGATCAGATGGATAGTCCAAACACGCAGGTCGGGAACCTCGACCGCGAGCTGATGG
>NZ_JAIEOF010000053.1 GCF_019750675.1 Methylobacterium sp. | reverse complement strand
TTGTCCACGAACTCGCTGTCGCGCTCCTCGCGGTCTTCGCGGCGGCCGCGGCCCCCGCCTTCACGTTCACGTGCCATACTGACTATCCATCTCACTGGCGCGGGTGGCGGACCCGCTCGCTTGAATCGTGTGGAACGGCGGGCGCCCGAAGCCGCCCGCCTCCGCCAAACTTAGAACTCGAGGCCACCCTCGCGGGCGGCGTCGGCGAGCGCCTTGACGCGCCCGTGATAGAGGTAGCCCGAGCGATCGAAGATCACCTGGGTGACGCCGGCGGCCTTGGCGCGCTCGGCGACGAGCTTGCCGACCGCCTGAGCGGCCGACACGTCGGCGCCGGTCTTCAGACCCATGCGCAGGTCCTTGTCGAGGCTCGAGGCCGCGGCGAGGGTCTTGCCCGCCGCGTCGTCGATGACCTGGACGTAGATCTGCTTGGACGAACGGAACACCGAGAGTCGGGGCCGTCCATTGGCCGCCGCCCGCAGCGCGCGGCGCACACGCGCCTTGCGGCGGTCGAGTGCATCGATTTTGCGTGACATGTTCGGCGGCCCTTACTTCTTCTTGCCTTCCTTGCGGAAGATGAACTCGCCCGCGTACTTCACGCCCTTGCCCTTGTAGGGCTCCGGGCCGCGATAGTCGCGGATCTCGGCGGCCACCTGGCCGACCACCTGCCGGTCGATGCCGGAGATGACGATCTCGGTGGGCTTCGGCACCGCGATCGAGATACCCGCGGGGATCTCGTACTCGATGTCGTGGCTGTAGCCGAGCGAGAGCTTCAGAGCCTTGCCGGCCATCGCGGCGCGGTAACCCACGCCGGTGATCTCGAGCTTCTTCTCGAAGCCCTTGGAGACGCCCTCGACGAGGTTCGCCACCTGAGCGCGGGAGGTGCCCCAGAGCGAGCGGGCCTCCTTGGTCTGGTTCCGGGGCTGCACCGAGACGGCGCCATCCTCGAACTTCACGTCGACCACGTTGGGAACGACGTACTGGAGCTCGCCCTTGGAGCCCTTCATCTTCACCGTTTGACCGGTCACCGTGGCCGTCACGCCGGACGGGACGGGAACGGGCTTCTTGCCTACGCGAGACATCGCCTTATTCCTCCAAGTCCGAGATCAGAACACCTTGCAGAGCACTTCGCCGCCGACGTTGCGCTCGCGCGCCTCGTGGTCGGCCATGACGCCCTGCGGGGTGGACACGATGGTGACGCCGAGACCGTCGGCGACGCGCGGCAGCTCGCCGACCGACGAGTAGACGCGGCGGCCGGGCTTCGACACGCGCTGGATCGAGCGGATGACGGGCTGGCCGTCGTAGTACTTCAGCTCGATCGCGAACTCGGTACGGCCGTTGCCGTAATCCGTGGTCGCGTAGTCGCGGATGTAGCCCTCGGACTTGAGGACGTCGAGCACGCTGGCGCGCAGGCGAGAGCCGGGCGTCTGGACGACGTTGCGGCGACGCTGCTGACCGTTGCGGATGCGGGTGAGCATATCACCCACGGGATCGTTGACCATGGTGGTTGCTCCTTACCAGCTCGACTTGACGAGACCGGGGATCAGACCCTGGTTGCCGAGTTCGCGCAGCGCGATGCGCGAGATGCCCATCTTGCGATAGAAGGCGCGCGGACGGCCGGTCATGCCGCAGCGGTTGCGGATGCGGGTGGGGGACGAGTTGCGGGGCAGTTCCGCGAGCTTGAGGCGCGCCTCGAAGCGCTCCTCCATCTCAAGGGACTCGTCGTTCGCCGTGGCAAGCAGCGCCTTGCGCTTGGGAGCGTAGAGCTTCACCAGCGCTTCGCGGTGCTTGTTCTTCTCAATCGAGCTTTTCTTTGCCATTTCTCTCTCCGGTGTCCGCGTCTGAGACCTTAAGCAGGCCTCACTGCCGGAACGGGAATCGGAACTGCGTGAGGAGCGCGCGCGCCTCAGCATCGGTGCGGGCCGTCGTCTGGATGACGATGTCCATGCCCCAGGTGGCCTCGGCCTTGTCGTACGAGATCTCCGGGAACACGAGGTGCTCCTTGAGGCCCAGTGCGTAGTTGCCGTTGCCGTCGAAGGAACGCGGGTTCAGGCCACGGAAATCGCGGACGCGCGGGAGCGCGATCGTGATGAGGCGGTCCATGAACTCGTACATGCGCTGCTTGCGCAGGGTCACCTTGCAGCCGATCGGCATGCCCTCGCGGACCTTGAAGGTCGCGATGGCCTTGCGGGCCTT
>NZ_JAIEOF010000061.1 GCF_019750675.1 Methylobacterium sp. | reverse complement strand
GGTCGGGGACGCGGTTGTGCCGGGGCCGGTCCTCTTCACCGTCACGACCAGGAACGGCGAGACGGTTTACGAAGGCAAGGGCACCGAGGTGACGCCGGAGCTGGTGCCCGGCGCCTACAGGGTGCGTGTGACGATCGCAAATGCTCGCACCGATGCCGATGTGAGGATAACGGGCGCAGCCGACGAACGGCACGACCTCGCCCTCGCGGCCGGGCTTGCCAGCCTCTCGGTCATCGCCGCGCAGGGGCTCGATCTCAAGGACACGGACCTCAAGGGCGATCCAACCTGGACGCTGCAGCCGAAGGACGGGCAGGCTCCGGCCGAACTCGATCCCGTGCTGGCGCCTTCGGCGATGCTGGCGCCGGGCCGCTATGACGTCGCGGTGACCTTGGGCGGCTTCACGGCACGACAGGAATTCACCGTCACCGCCGGCAAGCCGGTGCAGGCGACGCTCAACCTCGGTCTCGGCAAGGTGACGCTCGAGGCCAGCGTGGCGGGAGCCGATCGCCCAATAGACAGCGGAGCCGGCCTGTCCTGGTCGCTGGAGTCTGCGAAGGCAGGAGTGCCGCCACTGCGCGCCGAGGCCATCGCGCAGCCGACCTTTCTGGTTGCAGCAGGCCCCTACAAGGCACAACTCTTCATCGCGGGCGCGACACTCTCCCGGGATGTCGGCGCAGAGCCCGGCAAGGTCGTGACCGCTCGGTTCGAACTGCCATCGGCCGAACTGGTGCTGACCGGCGCGCTAGGCCCCGGCGCCCCACCCTTCTCGGACTGGCGAGACGCGACGTGGACGGTGCGACCGGTGAAACTCATCGGCGACGTGAAGGCCGGGCCGGCCCTCGAAAACAAGGCCGAAGCCTCCCCCGCCGTCGTCCTGACGCCGGGCGAATGGGAGGTGACGCTGGTTTCCGGCGGGGCCAGCACAACACGACGCATCACGGTCGCGCCGGGGGCCAAGGCGGCCGAGCGCATCGACCTCGCGGCCGGACGACTGTCTGTCTCGGCGGCGCCACCGGGCGATGCGCCGCCCCCGCTCAATGTCGTGATCTCCTTTTTCCCCGGCACGCCGGGCGGAACCTTTGCTGAAAAGCCGATCGTCGAGGCCGGAACGCGACGTGACTTCGCGTCCATTCTTCCGGCAGGCCGATACCGGATCGCCGCAGCCGACGAGACGGGCCGCACCGGCACGGCGGTCGTCGAGTTGAAAGCAGGCGAAAGCACCACGCAGGAAATTGCTCTCAAGTGACTGTTCCCCGACCTTCAACAAGCGAGATTGCCATGCGCATCCTGATGCTTCTGGGTCTGCTCTGTCTTTCGGTTCCCGCTCTCGCCCAACCCGATCCGGAGGCGGAGGCCATCCCGGAAGTCTATGTTGGCTCGCAACCGGTGATGGTGTTGAAGATTGCGGAACCCGAGGTCCTCGAGCCCGTCGCCCCGTTCGCTCCGCAGTTGATGGAACTCATCGCCATTACCGGGCAGATACAACGCTGGACGAAGAATTCGCAGAACGTGGCGAGCAGCTCGCAGGACAGGATCAAGCAGCTGGAAGACCAGGTCGCGAGCCTGAAGAAGGCCGTGGAGGAGTTGCAGAACCGGCAGCCCGGCGGCACGCCAGGCCCCACGGCGGACGACAAGCGGCTGGCGGCGCTCGAGGCGCGGGTGGCCAAGCTTGAGGAACAACAGGGAAGCTTCAAGGCGCCCTTCAAGGTCGTGAACGCGTCGGGCGTGGCGCTGTTCACCGTGGCCGAGGACGGGCGCATCACCGTGGGCACCGACGGACAGGCCGCCATCGTCATGAAGGCAACGGGCGCAGACAATGCCCTGATCCAGCTGTCCGCCGGATCGAAGAAGATGCTGATGCTGACCGATGGCGGCAGCGGCTCCAAGCTCCAGCTCAACGACGGAGCAGAAGCGGCCGTCGAGCTGAACGCGTCCCAGGGCAACAACGGCTTTGTCCGGGTGGCCGGCGGGAAATCCCTGGCGATCATCAATGCCGATCCTTCGAACGCCGCGACCTTCAACCTGCAGGGTGGCCCGGACGGCGGCCTCGCTCTGTCCTCCAAGCCCGACAATCTCGGACTGCTGGTCCAGAAGGCCGGCAAGAACGCCGCCTCGCTCGGCGCCCTGCCCGGAAAGGGCGTGGCGCTCCGCCTCTTTTCGGACGCCGGCCAGCAGGTTGTGGCGGCT
>NZ_JAIEOF010000433.1 GCF_019750675.1 Methylobacterium sp. | reverse complement strand
GCCCGGCCCGCAGGCGACGTTCGCCCGCGCGGCGGATTTCGCCCCGAAGGCGGGCCGGCTCGCTCTCCTTCCGGCGCCGGACGGCCGGCTCGGCGCGGTCCTGTTCGGACTCGGCGACGGCAGCGCCCCCATGCTGGCGGGCAAGCTCCCCAGGGCACTTCCTCCGGGCACCTACCGCTTTACCGCAGCGGAAGGGTTCGACGCCGCTGCGGCGACGCTGGCGTGGCTGCTCGGCAGCTACCGCTTCGGACGCTACCGCGATGCCGAGCCGGAGCGCCCCGCCCTCGTGGCACCGGAGGGCGTCGATGCCGAAGCGCTGGTTCGGATCGCCACCGCGGTCGCCAACGGGCGCGATCTCATCAACACGCCCGCCAACGACCTCGGACCCGCCGAGATCGAGGCGGCGGTCCGCGCCGTCGCGGAGCGTCACGGCGCTACCGTCTCGGTCGTGTCGGGCGCGGATCTCGCCCGCGACTTCCCCCTCGTCCATACGGTCGGTTCGTCGTCGCCGCGCGCGCCCCGCCTGATCGACCTGACCTGGGGGCCGACAGACGCGCCGCGCGTCACGCTCGTCGGCAAGGGTGTCGCCTTCGACACGGGCGGCCTCGACATCAAGCCGTCGAGCGCGATGCTGCTGATGAAAAAGGACATGGGCGGGTCCGCGGCCGCCCTCGCCGCCGCCGACATGGTGATGGGCTCAGGGCTTCGCCTGCGCCTGCGCCTGATCGTGCCGGCGGTGGAGAACGCGGTCTCGGGCGACGCCTTCCGGCCGGGCGACGTCATCCGCAGCCGGTCCGGCCTCACGGTGGAGATCGGCAACACCGATGCCGAGGGTCGGCTCATCCTCGCCGACGCCCTGGCGCTGGCGGATGCCGAGACCCCGGAGCTCCTGATCGACTTCGCGACCCTGACGGGCGCCGCGCGGGTGGCCCTGGGGCCGGACCTGCCCGCCTTCTTCACCGAGGACGACGCGCTCGCCGATGCGGTCTCGGCGGCCGGCGCGGCCTGCGCCGATCCCGTCTGGCGCCTGCCGCTGCACAAGCCCTATGCGAGCCTGCTGGATTCGAAGGTCGCGGACCTGAACAACGTCTCGGGCGGCCCCTTCGCGGGGGCGATCACGGCGGCGCTGTTCCTGCGCCGCTTCGCCCCCGCCACGCGGGCCCACGTGCATTTCGACCTCTACGGCTGGAACCCGTCGACGAAGCCGGGGCGACCGGAGGGCGGCGAGGTGCAGACGGCGCGCCTCGTCCACGCGCTCCTGTCCCGCCGCTACCCGAAGGCCTGAGGCGGGGGTCGTACCAAATCTGTCTGATCCCTTCCGGCGATCCCTGCGGGATCGCGTTCGGGATCGCAGATTTGGACTTCGCTCAAGCGCCGCGCGGGCTTGCTCATCCGTCATCCACTTTGGTCAAGGGGATGACGGATCAGACCCCCAGCATCGCCTTCTCGGACTCGTAGGCGGCGCGGACCGGGGCCGCGCCGTAGGTCCGCTCCAGGCGCCGCACGGTGAAGTGCGCGCGGGCCGTCGACTGGAAATGGTCCATGAACGCCGCGTTGACCGCCGCGCCGCCGACCGCGCCGAGGATCGGCACGGCCTGCGCCGCAACCTTCTGCGAGACCACGAGGCCGAAGCGCGACGCGATCTGCGCCGAGAAGCGGATCAGCGCGGGGGCGGCCTCGTCGAGAAGGGCCCGGTTGCCGGCGTAGCGGGCGGCCTCCACCATGGTCTTGGCCAGGGCGGCGCGCACCGCGAAGTAGCCGCTCTCCGTGAGGGCGCTGCCGGCCGCCTCGCGTCCGCCGAGGGCGAAGACCTGGACGCAGGCCAGGGCGTTCTCGGGATTTTGCAGATCCTCGCCCTCCTCCTGCGCGATCTGCGCGATGGAGCGCAGCATCAGGGTCGTCGAGAGCGGCAGTTCCACCGCGAGGGTCGCGAGCCCGAAGGCGCCGCCGACCGCGCCGGAGACGGCCGCCAGGGCCTTGTGGCCGAAGGCGCTCGACGGGAAATACTTCGTCAGGCGTGCGGCCGTGCGCATCGTGGTCGATTCGGGTTCGGTCGGCCCGGTGAGCAGGGGGTCGGTGGCGGAGACGACCGGGATCTCCCGGCCCGCCGGCAGGGTCGCCAGGGCGAGCTTGAGGGAAGCGCGCATGGCGCTCTCGGTGGCCTGCGC
>NZ_JAIEOF010000417.1 GCF_019750675.1 Methylobacterium sp. | reverse complement strand
ATCTGCGTCGGGTAGCCGGCCCAGGTCCCGGATTTCAGGCCCTTGTTCCAGCGGGTGAGCGCGAGGGTGACCTTGTGGGCACCGATGTGCAGGCCGGCGGCATCAGCCTCGGCGACGCACACGCCGTGGGGCGCGTCGTTCTCGATGAAGATCCACCGGAAGGCGATGCGGCCCTGCAGGTGCGGGAACAGCAGGCCCAGGACGTGGATGTAGAACGCGGCCTGCACCTCCATTCCCATCTGCTCGACGCGGCGGCCGAGGGTCTGAGGTGCGGCCGACTGATCTCCAGTCTTCACGTCCCAGATGATCGCGTGGTCCGGGTGGATCTCGACGCGGTCCATCATGATGCGCAGCCACGCGCCGGACACGTCGCGGGCGATGGCGACGACCTCGGCCGGTGCGGCCTGGAAGCCCTCGCACCCGGGGATGCGGGCGAGCCGGAGCGCGACCTGCGAGGCCAGCGTCTCGGCCTTCTCGCAGTCGGGGCGCAGGATCGGCGCGTCACCGGCAGCGTAGGCGGCGGCCCGGGAGGCCTTGGCGGCCCCACCCTTGTAGTCGGCCGCGTCAATGATCACGAGATCGGCGCCGTGCCCCAGGATCAGCTTGTGGGCCGCCGTGCCGATCTCCATCGGGCGGGTCGGGTCCCGCTCCGCGTCCGGGGCCTTGCCCAGGCGCGGGTGCTCGCTCCAGGCGTGCTCCTGGCTTTGGGTGATGAGTACCTTCGCGATGGACGAGGACAGCGAAGGCGTTACGGACGGATCAGCATGATATGCACGTGCCGGCATGTGATAGAGACCGGGGGTTTCAATCCGGCCTTCGAGATGTTGGGTAATCTTCATCATAACCTCGCAAATTCGCCATATGAGGCAACCGCCATCGCGCAGTACTCTGCGTAGGCATCCTCAGGCTTCTTGTGGTACTTGCCGCAGATCTGCTTGCCACGAACAAAGATAGTTGCGCGGTAGAGGCCAGAGAAAGCGTGGTAGCTCACTCCTTTGTAGCCAGAGCGGTTCGTTGTCCGCCTCTTTGTATTGGCGATATTCTGCGCCCGCGTAGCAGGGCGAAGATTGACGATCGCGTTGTTCGATCGGTTCAGATCGCGATGGTCGACGTCGTTTTCAGGCAGGACGCCGTGGACGTAGAGCCAAGCGAGACGGTGCGAGCGGAACGCCTGCTTGTTGAGGCGGATGACCTCGTACCCGTCACCATCCAGGCCACCGGCCCTGGATCCGGCAAGCTTCCCGCCCCGAGACTGTCTCCACGTGAAGAAGCCGGTCTCAGGGTCATAGATCAGCACCTGAAGGACGAAATCCTGGGTGATGACGGAGCGGCCGCTTGCCGTCTTCATGGCTGCTACTCCGCAGCCATGGCAGTCGACGAAGCGATAGAGCCATCCTCGATGACGATCCCAACCGCACTGCCTGCGCCAACCCGCTCGATCCAGACCTGATAGTCCGAGGTCTCGGCCATCTCGGCGAGGATCCGCATGGCGTCCTCGTCGAGGAGCGAGCCGTCCTGGATGCGGATGACCCGGAGCTTCGGATTGGCCGCGATCGCGATGGCGACGGACGTGCGCAGCTGCTCGGCGCTGGACGCCTGGTCGAACGGGACCTCGTTCAGCAGGATCTCGTCCTCGCCAAACCCGATGCCGGGCACGGGCAGGTGCGCCTTGGCGATGGCCTCACGCTTCTCGTTGGCGCGCTGCTCGATGGCCTTGGTCAGGGCGGCGGCTTCGGTCTCGGCAGCCTGCACCTGCGCCTCGATCCGGACCCGCTGCTCGCGCTGGGCGACGGCGGTGTTGGTGCGGCCGGCTTCCGCGATGCGCTCGCGCAGGTCGAGCGTGTCGATCGGCTCGGGGAGGGCCGCGGCGTCGGCGAGCTTGCCTCGGGTGACGACCATGCGGGCGTTGATCTTGTCCGCCTCCGCATCCGCCTCGTCTGCATCATGCCGAAGCTGCTTGGCGCGAGCCCGAAGCGTCTCGATGGACACTTCTTGCGCCGCGACCTCGTCCTCGGCCTGCTCCCGCCGGATGCGGCGGCGCTCAAGGTCGGTGTTGAACTCGCCCGCCTCCTCCAGCTTCGCGACGAGGGCTGCATCGTCGATGCGCTCGGCCGGCGTGCCGGCGGGGACCTCGATGCT
>NZ_JAIEOF010000193.1 GCF_019750675.1 Methylobacterium sp. | reverse complement strand
GAGGTGCGCGACGTGCACCCGACCCATTACGGCCGCATCTGCCCGATCGAGACGCCGGAAGGCCCGAACATCGGCCTGATCAACTCCCTCGCCACCTTCGCGCGGGTGAACAAGTACGGCTTCATCGAGACCCCGTTCCGGCGGGTGAAGGACGGCGTCGTCACCACCGACGTCGCCTATCTGTCGGCGATGGAGGAGGCCAAGTACTACGTCGCCCAGGCGAACGCCCAGATGGACGAAAGCTTCAAGCTGACGGAGGACCTGGTGGTCTGCCGTCGCGCGGGCGACGTCATCGTGGTGCCGCCGGACCGCGTCGACCTGATGGACGTGTCGCCGAAGCAGCTCGTCTCGGTGGCGGCCGCCCTGATCCCGTTCCTCGAGAACGACGACGCGAACCGCGCGCTGATGGGCTCGAACATGCAGCGCCAGGCGGTGCCGCTGGTCCGCGCCGACGCGCCCTTCGTGGGCACCGGCATGGAAGCCGTGGTCGCCCGCGACTCCGGCGCAGCCATCGCGGCCCGCCGCACCGGCATCGTCGATCAGGTGGACGCCACCCGTATCGTCATCCGGGCCACCGAAGAGGCCGACGCCAACAAGCCCGGCGTCGACATCTACCGCCTGCAGAAGTTCCAGCGTTCCAACCAGTCGACCTGCATCACGCAGAAGCCGCTGGTGCGCGTCGGCGAGGCTGTGAAGAAGGGCGAGATCATCGCCGACGGCCCCTCGACGGAGTTCGGCGAGCTTGCGCTCGGCCGGAACGTGCTCGTCGCGTTCATGCCGTGGAACGGCTACAACTTCGAGGACTCGATCCTGCTCTCCGAGCGGATCGTGAAGGATGACGTGTTCACCTCGATCCACATCGAGGAATTCGAGGTGATGGCCCGCGACACCAAGCTCGGGCCGGAAGAGATCACCCGCGACATCCCGAACGTCTCCGAGGAAGCGCTCAAGAACCTCGACGAAGCCGGCATCGTCTATATCGGCGCCGAGGTGCACGCCGGCGACATCCTGTGCGGCAAGATCACGCCGAAGGGCGAGAGCCCGATGACGCCGGAGGAAAAGCTCCTGCGCGCCATCTTCGGCGAGAAGGCGTCCGACGTGCGCGACACGTCCCTGCGCGTGCCCCCGGGTGTCACGGGCACGATCGTCGAGGTCCGGGTGTTCAACCGCCACGGCGTCGACAAGGACGAGCGCGCCCAGGCCATCGAGCGCGAGGAGATCGAGCGCCTCGCCAAGGATCGCGACGACGAGCAGGCGATCCTGGATCGCAACACCTACGCGCGTCTCGCGACCGTGCTCATCGGCCAGGCTCCCATCGCCGGACCGAAGGGCTTCAAGAAGGAGACCACGCTCACCCGTGAGCTCCTCAGCGAGTACCCGCGTTCGCAATGGTGGCAGTTCGCCGTCATCGACGACCGTCTCATGACCGAGATGGAAGCGATGCAGAAGCAGTACGACGAGTCGAAGAAGCGCCTCGAGCAGCGCTTCCTCGACAAGGTCGAGAAGCTGCAGCGCGGTGACGAGTTGCCCCCCGGCGTCATGAAGATGGTCAAGGTCTTCGTGGCGGTGAAGCGCAAGATCCAGCCCGGCGACAAGATGGCCGGCCGGCACGGCAACAAGGGTGTCGTGTCGCGGATCGTGCCGATCGAGGACATGCCGTTCCTGGAGGACGGCACGCATGCCGACATCGTGCTGAACCCGCTCGGCGTGCCTTCGCGCATGAACGTCGGTCAGATCCTGGAGACCCACCTCGGCTGGGCCGCGGCCGGTCTCGGCCGCAAGGTCAGCCAGGCGGTGGACGCGTATCTCCGCAGCAACGACATCGCGCCCCTCAAGGCGGAGATGGAGGCGATCTACTCGCCGTCCGAGCTCGAAGGTCTCACCGACGAGGAGATGGCCGAGGCCGCCAACAACGTGCGCCGCGGCGTGCCGATGGCGACGCCGGTGTTCAACGGCGCCAAGGAAGCCGACATCGAGCAGATGCTGGAAATGGCCGGTCTCGACCGGTCGGCCCAGTCGACCCTCTATGACGGCCGCTCGGGCGAGCCCTTCGACCGCAAGGTGACGATGGGCTACATCTACATGCTGAAGCTGCACCACCTCGTGGACGATAAGA
>NZ_JAIEOF010000009.1 GCF_019750675.1 Methylobacterium sp. | reverse complement strand
GATCCGGTCGCGACGCCGCTTCCGCCCGAACGACCCGCGGATCTCGCCAGGACCGCCGATCCAGCCAAACCTTCCGACGCAGCGAAACCTCCCGAGGTAGCGAAGCCTTCCGAGGTAGCGAAGCCCGCCGACGTGACGGGGCCCGGCCCGACCGTGAAGCCCACGGAGACCGGTGAGGCACCCGTGCCGCCGCCGCGCCCGCCGGAACTCGCCGGCACCGCCCTCGCCATCACCGTGGCGCCGGTGGACGACAGCGCCTGCCGGCGCCGCCTGGAACGCCTCGGTGCCCGGTTCGAGCCTCTGCCGCCGATCTCCAACGGCCAGTGCGGGGCCGCCAAGCCCCTGAAGATCACGGCGCTGGCCGACGACCTCGCCCTCGCCCCGCCCGTCACCCTGGTCTGCGAGGCGGCCGAGGCCCTGGCCCGCTGGGCGACGGAGGCGCAGGTCGCCGCCCAGCGCGATCTCGGCCAGCCGCTGAAGGGGCTCGCGATCGGGACGTCCTACGAGTGCCGGGGCCAGAATCACGATCCCGATGCCAAGCTGAGCGAGCACAGCTTCGCCAACGGAGTCGACGTGATGGGCTTCAGCTTCGCGGGGCGCCCGGCGATCACCGTCGCGCCGGCCACCGAAGGCTCGCCGGAGGCGGCGTTCCTCACGGCGGTTCGCACCCGGGCCTGCGATTTCTTCCGCACGGTGCTCGGCCCCGGCACGGACCCGGCCCATGCCAACCACCTCCACCTCGACGAGCGCGCGCGCAACGCCGGTCACCGCCTCTGCCAATAGGTGACGGAACGCCGGAGGGACCATCCGCCTTACCCTCGTGGTTGCAATGCGATGGTGCGGGAGTTTCCGGTGCGGATGGGTGGACGGACGATCGGCGGCGGCTTGGCCGCGCTGACCTTGGCCTGGATCGCGGTCCCGGCTGTCGCGAAGGATGCCGAGGAGGCGCCCGCCCTGACCCGGGAGGCGGTCGAGGGAGCGGTCCTGGCGCAGGCGGGCGACAAGGGTGAGGCGGGCAAGACGGAGGCTTCGAAGGGCAGTGCCGCGAAGCGTCCCGTTCCGGCGCTGATCAAGGCGCAGGTTCTGCTGGATCGCGCGCGCTTCTCCCCCGGCGCCATCGACGGGCGCGACGGCGACAACCTGCGCGGCGCGCTCGCGGCCTTCGCGGCGGCCAACGGCTTGAAGTCCGGGGGAGCGCTCGAGGCGGACCTCGCAGACAAGCTTCAGGCGACCAGCGCCGATCCGGTGCTGACGGCGTACACCTTGAGCGAGGCGGACGTGGCCGGGCCATTCGTCGACCGAATTCCGCCCAAGATGGAAGATCAGGCCGACCTCGAGGCGCTCGGGTACACCAGCGCCCGCGAGATGCTGGCCGAGCGCTTCCACATGTCGCCGGACCTGCTTACCGCCCTGAATCCCGGAGCGGATTTCGCGAAGGCCGGTACCGTTCTCCAGGTGGCCGCCGTAGCGCCGCTGGACACGAGCAAGCCGAAATCCGACGCGGCGACCAAGGAAAAATCGGCAGAGGCGAAGGACGTGACCCGGATCGAGGTGGACAAGACAAGCCGCAACGTCCGGTCCTTCGACAAGGCCGGCCGGCTGGTCGCGTATTATCCCGCCTCCATCGGCAGCGAGGAGAAGCCAGCCCCTTCCGGCAAGGCGAAGGTCGAGGGCGTCGCGTTCGTGCCGACCTACACCTACAACCCGAAATACGAGTTCGCGGGCGTGAAGGCCAAGACCAAGTTCACGATCCCGCCGGGGCCGAACAACCCCGTCGGAATCGTCTGGATCGACCTGTCGATCCCCTCCTACGGCATCCATGGGACGCCCGAACCCGAGAAGGTCGGCAAGACCGAGTCGCATGGCTGCATCCGGCTCACCAACTGGGATGCGCGCGACCTCGCCACGCATGTCGCCCGCGGCGCCGAAGTGGTCTTCAAGGACGAATAGCGCCCCAGGCCGAGACCAGGGCGAGGAATGCGGCCTCGCCGAGGAACGCCAGGGCGGCGGTGGCCGCCGCGCCCTGGAGCATGGGCACGGTGTTCTGGTTCTGCA
>NZ_JAIEOF010000243.1 GCF_019750675.1 Methylobacterium sp. | reverse complement strand
CCCTCCACCAGCACGCGGCCGGCGCGCATCACCGTCACGGTGTCGGAGATGTTCATGACGATGCCCATGTTGTGCTCGATGAACAGGACGGTGTGGTCGCGCCCGAGGTCGCGGATCAGCGCCGTCATCGCGGCGATATCGTCGATACCCATGCCGGAGGTCGGCTCATCGAGAAGGATGACCTTCGGGCTTGCTGCCATCGCCATCCCGACCTCGAGGCGCCGCTGCTGCCCGTGCGAGAGCTCGCCCGCGGCGCGCAAGCCCACGCGGGTCAGTTCGAGACGCTCCAGCATCGCCTCGGCGACCGCGAGCACCGGCCGGTTGGCCTCGGCCCGGCGCCAGGGGGCCAGCGCCTGCCAGGGCGTCCGCCCTTGCGCGGCCAGCCGCAGGTTTTCGCGAACACTGAGCGTCGGGAAGAGGCTTGTGACCTGGAACGAGCGGGCGAGGCCGAGGCGCACGCGCTCGTGGTCCGAGGTGCGGGTGATGTCCCGGCCGCCCAGGGTGATGCGCCCGGCCGAGGGCGCGATCCGGCCGGTCAGGGCGTGGAACAGGGTGGTCTTGCCGGCGCCGTTCGGGCCGATGATCGAGTGGACGCTGTTCTCGGCGATGCGCAGGGTCACGTCCTGCAGGGCGACGAAGCTGCCGTAGCGGACGCTCAGGGCGTCGGTGGCGAGAATGGGTTCGCTCATCGGGTCGCCTCCGATGCGGGTGCGACGTCGGGATTGCTCACCACCGGCCGGTCGGGGGCCGGATCCTCCGGCGGCGGCGCCCGCGTCACCAGGGCGACGGCGCGCTCGATCAGGCCCCAGAGGCCGCGCTGCAGGAACAGCGTGATGACGATGAGGAGGAGCCCGAGGAGGAGGAGCCAGCGCGGCCAGATCGCCGAGAGGGCGTCGGCGGCGAGCAGGTAGGCGCCCGCGCCGAGGAGCGAGGCGAACAGGTTCGCGGTTCCGCCGATGATCGTCATGATCAGCAGGGTCTCGCTGGTGTGGTAGTCGATGTTCGAGAGAGGTGCGACGCCGATCAGCATGGCGTGGAGCGCGCCCGCGAAGGCCGTGACCGCGCCGGAGATCGCGAAGGCCGCGACCTTGAAGGCGCGCACCGGATAGCCGATCGCCCCGGCCCGGCCCTCGTTGTCGCGGATGGCGAGCAGGGTGCGCCCGAAGGTCGAGAGCGCGACCCGCTGCAGGGCGGCGAAGAGCGCGAGGAAGAGCACGGCCACGAAGGCGTAGTAGGCCCAGGGACCACTCAGCACCGTGTCGCCAAGGCTCGGACGCGGGATGTCGAGGAGGCCGTTGTCGCCTCCCGTGAGACCGCTGAAGGTGTAGGCCAGGAAGTAGAACATCTGCGAGAAGGCGAGCGTCAGCATCACGAAGTAGACGCCCTGGCGCCGAATCGAGACCCAGCCCACGGCGGCCGCCACCAGGGCGCCACCGCCCAATGCCAGCAGCAGCACGACGGGGGCCGGCAGGCCGGCCCGGACGAGGCCGAGCCCGGCGACGTAGCTGCCGAGGCCGAAGAAGATGCCTTGGCCGAAGGAGAGGAGGCCCGTGTAGCCGAGGAGCAGGTTGCAGGCGGCCACCGCGAGGCCGAAGATCAGGATCTCGCTGGCCAGCGTGCCCGAGCGCATGGTCACGGGCAGGATCAGCACGACGGCAACCGCGAGGCCGAACTGGACGAGGGGTCGATCGAGGACGGGAATCACCGCGAAAACTCTCCCTCAGGCCCGGCCGAACAGGCCGCGCGGCATCGCCATGATGATGCCGGCCATGCCGAGATAGATGACGAGGCGTGCGCCCTCGGGCCACAGGGTGGCCATCAGGCTCTGGGCGATGCCGACGAGGAGGCCGGCGGCGAGCGCCCCGGCGTAGCTGCCCATCCCGCCGATCACCACCACGACGAAGGCGATGCCCAGCGCCTCGACGCCCATGAAGGGCTCGACGCCCCGGATGGGGGCGGCGAGCGCCCCGGCCAGTCCCGCGAGCCCGGCGCCCAGCGCGAAGACGGCGGTGTTGATGGCATGCGTATCGTAGCCCAGCAGCGCCATGTTCGA
>NZ_JAIEOF010000291.1 GCF_019750675.1 Methylobacterium sp. | reverse complement strand
GCGGCGCTGATGGGCCTCGTGGTGGCGCTCGCGGGCGTGGTCCTCGCCCACATCCTCGACATGCCGTCCCTGGACGGGTGGTCCTCGATCGGCATCGGCCTGATCCTGGTGGGGATGGCGATTTTCCTGATGATCGAGACGCATGGCCTCCTCATCGGCGAGGCGGCCGACCCCGAACTCGTCGCGGCGATCCGCGAGGTGGTGCGCGGAGAGGCGGGGGTCCACCACGTCAACACCGTGCTGACCCAGCATCTCGGCCCCTCCGACATCCTGGTCAACGTGAGCCTCGACCTCGACGATACCTTCAGCGCCGGGCAGATCGAGGCCATGGTGACCCGCATCGAGACCCGCCTGAAGGCGCGCGACCCCGACGTGACCCGCATCTTCATCGAGGTCCAGTCGCGGGCGAGCGCCGTGGCCGCGCCCGCCCCGGCGGCCTGAGGCCTACGGCGCGGGCTCGGCCAGGGCAGCCGCGATCGCGGCTTCGAGGGCCTCGGGCTTGGTCGAGGGCGCGTAGCGCGCGATGACCCGGCCGTCGCGGCCGACGAGAAACTTGGTGAAGTTCCATTTGATGGCGCGGCTGCCGAGGAGCCCGGGCTTGGCGCGGGTGAGGTGGGCGAAGACCGGGTCGGCCCCCGGGCCGTTGACCGCGACCTTGGCGAGTACCGGGAAGCCGACCTCGTAGGTCAGGCTGCAGAAGGCCGCGATCTCGGCCGCGTCCCCCGGCTCCTGGGCGCCGAACTGGTTGCAGGGGAAGCCGAGCACCACGAGCCCCGCCGATCGGTACTTCCGCGCCAGGGCTTCCAGCCCGGCATATTGCGGGGTGAACCCGCATTTCGAGGCGGTGTTGACGATCAGGATCACCGATCCCCGGTGCTGGGCCAGGGGATAGGGGGAGCCGTCGGCGGCACTCGGGGTCAAGTCGTGCACGCTATCCATGGATTGCAACCGGGCGGGCGAACGGATGGGTGCCTCTCGTAGTACCTCGTCGCTTCGATCCACAAGGGCCGGAACCGGTAGGCAAGCGTTAAGCCTCTTCTCCTACAGCTGATGATTGCATATCGGCCGGGATCACGCGCATGGTGACGGGAGCGACAGCGGCTGCACGGAGAACGGCGGCGGGATCCGCGCGGGGGCCTGCGGGCGACGGGGCAAGCGTCGGCACGTCGCCGAAGGACAGGAATCCGGGGACATCGGCCGCCTCCAAGGCGGCGGGTGCGGCCGCCGTGGTCGATCTCAGCGCGGCCGCGAAGCGGCAGATCGCCCAGACGCTCACGGGGACCGCCGGCTCCACAAGCCCCATCGGCGAGACGGCCCGGTCGATTGTTCGTTCCTTCGACGAAATCGTCCGCGATCGGACGCAGGACCTGGCCGGCAAACTCGCCGATCGGCTGACCAGAATGGGCATCCCGCAGGACGAGCCCATCGTTTTCCGAATCGACAGCCTCGGCCAAGTGAAGACCGACAGTCCCTACAGGGAGCGCATCGAGAAGATGTTCCGGGACGATCCAGAACTCGCCAAGGACTTCCAGGACGTTGCTTCGCTCAACGCGATGAAGGCAGCCCAGACTGCCCTGGAGGCGCTCGACGCGGAGAAGAAGGCGGCAAAGGACGATGACGCGCGCGATGCGGCCTACGGGCGCTACACCGCTCGGCTGATGACGTCGCAGGCACTGTCGGAGACGATGACGCTGAGGGACGGCGCCCTGATCTCGGCGAGCGTAGACTTCATGGATGTATCGGTGCGCGACTCGAGGGCAGGCCAAGCCAGCCGGAAGCCCGAGCTGGCCGCGACGAAGCGGGTGTCGCTGACGGTCTGACCGTTCTCCGGCCGCGTCCACCCGCACCGATCGACCCGATCGCACCTCGGCGGTGCCTCCGTTGACGCCCCGGACCGGCCGATTCGGCGCGGTCTCGGCCCGGGCCGACCCAGCGCCTCAGGCGGCGGTGCGTCGCTCGACGAGTCGGGCGAGGAAGGCCGAGCCGAGGGGAATGATGCTGTCGTCGAAGTCGAAGCTCGCATTGTGCAGGCCGGGGCCCGG
>NZ_JAIEOF010000051.1 GCF_019750675.1 Methylobacterium sp. | reverse complement strand
GCCCGGCCCGCAGGCGACGTTCGCCCGCGCGGCGGATTTCGCCCCGAAGGCGGGCCGGCTCGCTCTCCTTCCGGCGCAGGACGGCCGGCTCGGCGCGGTCCTGTTCGGACTCGGCGACGGTGGCGACCCCATGCTGGCGGGCAAGCTCCCCGGGGCACTCCCACCGGGCACCTATCGCTTTGCTGAAGCGGATGGGTTCGACGCCGCCGCGGCGACGCTGGCTTGGCTGCTCGGCAGCTACCGCTTCAGGCGCTACCGCGATGCAGGGCCGGAGCGCCCCGCCCTCGTGGCGCCGGAGGGCGTCGATGGCGAAGCCCTCTGGCGGATCGCCACCGCGGTTGCCAACGGGCGCGATCTCATCAACACGCCCGCCAACGACCTCGGACCCGCCGAGATCGAGGCCGCGGTCCGCGCCGTCGCGGAGCGTCACGGCGCCACCGTCTCGGTCGTGTCGGGCGCCGATCTCGCCCGCGACTTCCCCCTCGTCCATACGGTCGGTTCGTCGTCGCCGCGCGCGCCCTGCCTGATCGACCTGACCTGGGGGCCGACAGACGCGCCGCGCGTCACGCTCGTCGGCAAGGGTGTCGCCTTCGACACGGGCGGCCTCGACATCAAGCCGTCGAGCGCGATGCTGCTGATGAAAAAGGACATGGGCGGGTCCGCGGCCGCCCTCGCCGCCGCCGACATGGTGATGGGCTCAGGGCTTCGCCTGCGCCTGCGCCTGATCGTGCCGGCGGTGGAGAACGCGGTCTCGGGCGACGCCTTCCGGCCGGGCGACGTCATCCGCAGCCGGTCCGGCCTCACGGTGGAGATCGGCAACACCGATGCCGAGGGTCGGCTCATCCTCGCCGACGCCCTGGCGCTGGCGGATGCCGAGACCCCGGAGCTCCTGATCGACTTCGCGACCCTGACGGGCGCCGCGCGGGTGGCCCTGGGGCCGGACCTGCCCGCCTTCTTCACCGAGGACGACGCGCTCGCCGATGCGGTCTCGGCGGCCGGCGCGGCCTGCGCCGATCCCGTCTGGCGCCTGCCGCTGCACAAGCCCTATGCGAGCCTGCTGGATTCGAAGGTCGCGGACCTGAACAACGTCTCGGGCGGCCCCTTCGCGGGGGCGATCACGGCGGCGCTGTTCCTGCGCCGCTTCGCCCCCGCCACGCGGGCCCACGTGCATTTCGACCTCTACGGCTGGAACCCGTCGACGAAGCCGGGGCGACCGGAGGGCGGCGAGGTGCAGACGGCGCGTCTCGTCCACGCGCTCCTCTCCCGCCGCTACCCGAAAGCCTGAGGCAGGTCAGACCCCCAGCATCGCCTTCTCGGACTCGTATGCGGCGCGGACCGGGGCCGCGCCGTAGGTCCGCTCCAGGCGCCGCACGGTGAAATGCGCGCGGGCCGTCGACTGGAAGTGGTCCATGAAGGCCGCGTTGACCGCCGCGCCGCCGACCGCACCGAGGATCGGCACCGCCTGCGCGGCGACCTTCTGCGAGACCACGAGGCCGAAGCGCGACGCGATCTGCGCCGAGAAGCGGATCAGCGCGGGGGCGGCCTCGTCCACAAGGGCCCGGTTGCCGGCGTAGCGCGCGGCCTCCACCATGGTCTTGGCCAGGGCGGCACGCACCGCGAAATAGCCGCTCTCCGTAAGGGCGCTGCCGGCCGCCTCGCGCCCGCCGAGGGCGAAGACCTGGACGCAGGCAAGGGCGTTCTCGGGATTTTGCAGATCCTCGCCCTCCTCCTGCGCAATCTGCGCGATGGAGCGCAGCATCAGGGTCGTCGAGAGCGGCAGTTCCACCGCGAGGGTCGCAAGCCCGAAAGCGCCGCCGACCGCGCCGGAGACGGCCGCCAGAGCCTTGTGGCCGAAGGCGCTCGACGGGAAATACTTCGCCAGGCGTGCGGCCGTGCGCATCGTGGTCGATTCGGGTTCGGTCGGCCCGGTGAGCAGCGGGTCGGTGGCGGAGACGACGGGGATCTCCCGGCCCGCCGGCAGGGTCGCCAGGGCGAGCTTGAGGGAAGCGCGCATGGCGCTCTCGGTGGCCTGCGC
>NZ_JAIEOF010000361.1 GCF_019750675.1 Methylobacterium sp. | reverse complement strand
CCATCCATGCATGCCGACGCCTTCCTTGCCGCCGCCGAACGCCTGCCCGTCCGTGATCTCGACACGCTGACGGGCGGAACCGGCCTCGTCGTCGTCGCCCCGCATCCCGACGACGAGAGCCTCGGCTGCGGCGGCGTCATGGCCGCCGCACGCGCGCGCGGCCAGACGGTCGCGGTGGTCATCGTCAGCGACGGCTGCGGCTCGCACACCCATTCGGCGCTCTACCCGCCCGACAAGCTTCGGGCCCTGCGCGAGCGGGAGACCCTGGACGCAGTCGCGGCCCTCGGCGTGCCCCCGGAGGCCGTGACCTTCCTGCGCATGCCCGATGCCGGCGTTCCGAGCACCGGCCCCGAGGCCGAGGCCGCCGCGTCCCGCATCGCCGAGATCGCCGAAACCACCGGGGCCGGCGCGGTCTGCGTGACCTGGGGCCACGATCCGCATTGCGACCATCAAGCCGCCGCCGCCATCGTCCGGCTGGCCCGGGGTCGCCTCGGTGCGATCCGCAGCTATGCCTATCCGGTCTGGGGCTGGACCCTGCCCGAAGGCACCGAGGTCGGGGATGCTCCGACCGGCCTGCGCGTCGATGTCGGTGCGCATCGGTCGGCGAAGGCCGCGGCCATCGCCGCCCATCGCTCGCAGACGACGGACCTGATCGCCGACGATCCCACCGGCTTTCGGCTGGAGCCCGCGATGATCGCCCGGTTCACGGGCGATTTCGAGATCTTCGTCGCCCTCGACGAGCCGACCCCGTGATCGCCGGCACCACCGTCATCACCCTGAACAAGGGCCGCGACGCGCATCTGGCGCGCCTGCTCGAGGGGCTCGCGCGCGGTCCGCACCCGGAGGCCTGCGTCGTGGTCGAGATGGGCGCGAACCCCGCGCCACTGCCCGACCTGGGCTTTCCGATCCGGCGCGTTCATCTGGAAGCGGCGGGCCTGCCCCTGGCGCGCGCGCGCAATGCCGGGCGCCGGGCGGCCACGACCGAGCGGCTGGTCTTCCTCGACGTGGATTGCATTCCCTCCGCCGACCTCGTGCCGTCCCTGAGCCACGACCTCGACGCGGCGGACGGCCTGATCTGCTGCGAGATCCGTTACCTGCCGGCGGGCACGGTGGCGGATGGCTGGACGGAGGTCGCCCTGCGGGCGGCCGGCCACCGCCATCCGGTGCGGCATTTTCCGGAGCGTGGCCTCGCTCGGGCCGAGAATGTCGGCCTGTTCTGGTCCCTCGCCTTCGGCGTGCGCGCCACGACCTTCGACCGCCTCGGCGGCTTCGACGAAGGCTTCGACGGCTACGGGGCGGAGGACACCGATCTCGCCTTCCGGGCCGACGCCCTCGGCATCCCGGTCCTGTTCACCGCCGGGGGCCTGGCCTTCCACCAGCATCACCTCGCCTGCGACCCGCCCCTGCAGCACTTTTCCGACATCGTGCGCAACGCCGCGCGCTTCCGCGCCCGCCACGGCCTGTGGCCGATGGACGGCTGGCTCGACGCCTTCGCGGCGCGGGGATTGATCGGCTCGAATTGGCGGGATGGCCTGACGGTCCTGCGCCATCCGACATCGGACGAGGTCGCCGCCACGCGGGTGCCGGCCGACCGCCCATTCTGAACCTTACCGGCGCCGGGCGTCCATCCGGTCGGCGAGGTCGGCGATGAGGCGTGCCGTTCGGGCGATCGCACCCGGCTCGGCGAGGGCGCCGATGCGGGCCGGGTCGAGACGAAGGCCGGCGGCGATCACCCCCGGCCACGCCACCGGGCTCGGCCATGCGGGACAGTGGATTGCCGAACCCAGGGAGGCCAGGGCCTCGGCCTTGGCGACCTGCTCGTCGAAGGCGCGTGGTTCCGGCAGGCAGACGAAGCGCTTCCCCGCAGCAGCGACACCCGAGACGACGCCGTCGCCGCCCGCCCCGACGACCAGGGCGGCCCGTGCGAGCCAGGGTGCCGGGTCCGTGACCCATCCGTGCAGGTGGAGATTCGCTGGCCGCTCCCCGCCCGCGTTCTCAACGGGTCCGAGCACGTGCCAGGACC
>NZ_JAIEOF010000359.1 GCF_019750675.1 Methylobacterium sp. | reverse complement strand
GAACAGACGCGCGATCCCGCGCGCCATCAGCCCAAAACGCAGCGTACGCCGATGCCCGATGAATAAGACGGGCTAAGAACCAAATCGTGCGGCGAAAAACGCGATGACCCTGCCGATTCGCCACAGTGGACAGAGTTGTTAGCCAGAAACCTGTGAGCCAGAATGGCAACGACAGAACGAATAGCAGCCAGAACCCGAGTTCGTGGGCTCCCCTTGGCGGTCTGTCGAGGGCATTCGACGCGCTGAGCGGCAAAAAATAGCCGATGATGAACAGGATCATCAGCGGGACAAGAAAGCTCGCTGTGATTGTTGCCGTCCAAAGCACAGCGCTCCGAAACCCAATCACGTCAACTCCGCTGACAAAATTTTGTAATCCTTTGAAATTTGGTCTACGCATATACTTGGAGTCGGAAGGCATACTTTCTACATGCGCGGACCTTACGGCAAGCGCGGGTGACATGGCCCCTGGACGGCGGAAGCCCAATCACAGACGCCACTGTCGAAAGGGAAAAGGGCCCGGCGCGATGCCGGGTCCTTCGTCGTCGCGAACTTGACGGCTGGCGGCGCCTTCACGCCCCCGGGCTTTCGCCCCCCTGGCCGAGGCCCCCGGCCTCGACCACGAAGCGCGCGATGGCATCCGCCCCGTGGCCGTCGCGGAGCGACGCGAACACGTAGGGCCGCGCGCCGCGCATGCGCTTGGTGTCGGATTCCATGATGCCGAGATCGGCGCCGACGAGCGGCGCGAGGTCCGTCTTGTTGACGATGAGGAGGTCCGAGCGGGTGATGCCCGGCCCCCCCTTGCGGGGGATCTTCTCGCCCCCCGCCACGTCGATGACGTAGAGGGTGAGGTCGGCGAGTTCCGGCGAGAAGGTCGCGGCGAGGTTGTCGCCGCCGGATTCGATCAGGATGAGGTCGAGCTTGGGGAAGCGCCGCCGCATCTCCGCCACCGCCGCGAGGTTGATCGAGGCGTCCTCGCGGATCGCCGTGTGCGGGCAACCGCCCGTCTCGACGCCCATGATCCGCTCCTCGGGGAGCGCGCCCGCCACGGTGAGGAGGCGCGCGTCCTCCTTGGTGTAGATGTCGTTGGTGATCGCGCAGATCTCGTAGGTATCGCGAAAGCGCTTGCAGAGCTGCTCCATCAGGGCGGTCTTGCCGGAGCCGACGGGGCCACCGATGCCGACGCGGAGCGGGCCGTTGGGGGAGGGGCCGTTGGCGAAGATCATGGCGGGGTCCTCAAGAGGGGGCCTCAGGAGCGGAAGATGCGGGAATACTGGGTCTCGTGCCGGAACGAGCCGAGATCGAGGTTCAGGGTGGCGCTGCCGAGATCGTCGAGGCTCAGCGCGGGGATCGTGGCGGAGAGCGCCGTCACCCGCGGCGTCAGGGCGGCGATGATCCGGGTGCCCGCGCTCTGGCCGATGGGCGCGCAGCGCAGGGCCGCCGAGACGAGGTTCTGCAGGAAGGCGAGGCCGAAGCCGGCGAGCACGGGGGGGAGCGCCATGCGGTGCGCGCCCGCCGCGAGGCCGACCGCTACCGGGTAGGCCGCCGCGCCGTCGAGGGCGGCGGCGAGGTGGGCGAGGCCGGGCGTCCCCCAGGCCGCCACGGTGGCGTCGAGGAAGCTGCTTCCCTGCTGGCTCGTCTCCAGATGGATTTCGCGCGAGGGCGCCAGCGCCAGGGCGAGGTCGTTGAGGTCGACCAGCGCCCGCGCATCCCCGGCGCGCGCCGCCCCGTGGGCGTGGGCCAGGAGGATCAGGTCGTTGCGGCCCGAGCCGCGCGCGAGCACGTCGGCGAGCCATTCCGTCAGGGAGGCCTCGTCGCCGACCTCCCCGGAATCCACCGCCGCCTCGAGCCCGTGCGAGTAGGCATAGGCCCCCACCGGATAGCCCGGCGACAGCCACGCCATCAGGCGCAGGGCCTCAATCATGGCCGTGGTGATGGCCGTCGTGGGAGTGCGCGTGGTCGTGGTGGGCATGGTCGTGGTGGGCATGGCCGTGATGGTGGTGGCCGGCGGCCTCGCCCGCATAGG
>NZ_JAIEOF010000279.1 GCF_019750675.1 Methylobacterium sp. | reverse complement strand
GCGCCAGCCTCCGGTGCGTGAGCGTGCAGGCTGGTTCGACCCTCCCGGGGGACCGGCCTGCACGTCCGTGAATTCGCATGATCATCTGAGCCGCCAAGCTGCCGATCATGCGGATGTTGTGCGTACCCCGTTCAACCTCCTCAAGCATATCCGCCCGTCCTGTCCGTACCCCTCAATAAACACGGATGGATTTGCGCATGTGCAAAAGGTCTTTGCGGAAACAGCAAATGCCTGACGCTGACATTTCACGCGCTCAGTTCTTTGCCGACGACCTGCTCCGCTGGGAATCCCGCGGCCCGGGCGACACGGCCAACGCCATGAAGCGGGTCGCGCAGCGCGCGGCCCTGCCCTTCTCCAAGCTTTGGGCCCTCCGCTACCGGCCGCCCAAAGCCGTCGCCTCCCACGTCCTTGCGGCCCTCGAAGCCGCCCACGCCCGCGAAGTCGAGCGACAGCTGAGGAAGCTCGCCCATGAAGTCGAGATCACCGCCCGCGTCACCGGCCATTCGGACCCTGCTGTCGCTGCGGCTGAGGCTGCTCTTCGCGCGGCTGAAGGCGCGCATCCGCGCGTGGTGGGACCGCCTCTGGCGTCGGCTGCATCCCTGGCGAAGCCGGTGATCCCCCCTTGCGACCTGCCGCTGTGGCGGGCGTCCCAGCAGGAGAAGTGACCATGGATTTGAACTCGAAGAGCGTGGCTGCCGGCGTGAACTCCGGTCCCGCCACGGTGCATGGCGCGATCGGCGTTGCCGGCCAAGTCGGCGAGCGCCTCTGGGCAAGCGTCTCGCTCGCCGAGAAGCTTGCCGAGGCTCTGGATGGGCCCGAACCGGAAGGCACCGATGCCTCTTCGGTGGCCGCGTCGGGACCGGTTTGTATGGCCGACTACCTGACGCAGGTCGTCGATGGGCTGCACACGCCGGCGACCCGCATCGAGCACGCCCTCGAGCGCATCAAGCGCCGCCTCGGCTGACCCGCCCTCGCCGGGCGGCGCGGTGCCGCTCGGCTCCAACTCCAGGAGCACGACATGGTCGACGGTACGGAACAGGCGAAGGGATTTCGGCGCGAGCGCGACCTCGACGCCAACCCTTATCGGCCGGACGAACAGCGAGCGGCCGATGCCCTTCTCCGCCAGTTGCCCGACGTCGGGACCGGGGACGATCCGCTCGGGTTTCTGGTCGCCTCCTGGGAGCAGTTCGTCGTCGATCGGAAAGCCACGCGCGGCCTCACCTTCGGCCAGGCCATCGAGCAGCTGAAGGCCGGCGCCCGGGTCGCCCGCGACGGCTGGAATGGAAAGGGGATGTGGCTCTCGCTGAGCGGCCCCCTGCCCGGCCGGGAGATCGCGTTCGAGAACTTCTGGTCCTCGAACAACGCCGAATACGCCCGCGCCAACGGCGGGTCCGCGACCGTCCTGCCCTGCATCACGATGAAGACCGCCACCGGCGAAATTCTGATGGGCTGGCTCGCGTCCCAGACGGACATGCTCGCCGAGGACTGGTGCGTCGTCTGACGCCCACCCGCGCCTGCCTCCCCTTCCCCACCGGAGAACGCCCGTGACCGCCTTCACCAAGAAGCCCGTGACCATCGAAGCCTTCCGCTGGACCGGCGGCCCCGATCAGGAAGAGGATCCGGTCTGGATCTGCGACGCGATCCGGGGCGGCATCGTCCAGTTCGTCGAGGCCGGCTTCATGTCGATCCACACGACGGAAGGCGTGATGAACGCCTCGCCCGGCGACTGGATCATCCGTGGCGTCGAGGGCGAGCTGTACCCCTGCAAGGATTCGGTCTTCCAGGCGACCTACACCGTCGCCTCGCGGCCGGCCGACAGCACCGGCACCCCGGCTTTGACGCGCAACGAGGCCGACGCGCTGGTCGAGAAGTCGACGGCGCCCCGCGTCACAGCTGCTGCCATCACGGCGAAGGTCGGGGAGGTCGAGTACTTCCGCTCCGGCGTGCTGACGATCTGCATCATCACCATGCAGAGCGGCTTCACCTTCGTGGGCAAGTCGGC
>NZ_JAIEOF010000278.1 GCF_019750675.1 Methylobacterium sp. | reverse complement strand
TGGAAGTGCCCTCCCCCCAGGCAAGGGGTATGCCGCGCGGGCCATGCCGCATGCAGCGCCGCCCCCGGGACGATCCCTCCCCCCGCGCTGCGGCGAGCCGACACGCAAAAAGGCCCGACTTTTCAGCCGGGCCAGTCCGCGTATCTCGAAGAAATCGGGCTTTGGACGATCCGGGCGCGAAGGCGAACCCGGATCGTCCGTGGTGTTTGGGCTTAGAAGTCGCGCTGGACGCGGGCGCGCAGCTGGAAGGTGTCCGAGGATGTAACGGTGCGGACTGCCCCACTCGCGATGGAAGCCGCCGTTACGTTACCTGTGGAACGGGTCTGGTCTACGACGCGACCGTCCTGGACACCGACCTTGGTGTAGAAGCCTTCAAGACCGATATCGAGGTCCTTGACTGGCGACCAGATGATGCTTGCACCAGCAACGATCTGGTAATTGTCGCGCAGCACTGGGCTGACGGCGAAGGATGCCTGCCCCGGGATACCCGTGAACTGACCTGTCGAACCAAGAGTCTGGAACACTGCGGCATTGGCTGCGCGGGCACCGCTCGCAAAGTTCAGTTCGCCGTAGCTACCGAACACGGCCGAACGCCACTCCGGCGACCAGTAGTGTAGGAACGAACCAACCACCGTGAAGCTTCTGGACAGCTCGATCTTGCCCGTGAACGGGTTGAGCGTCGCGTCGGACATGTAGGGGTCGAACACGGCACCGTTAATGGTGCTGGCGCGCGAAGCGTAGCTGCCGTTGTACGAGGAGTAGCCGGTGTAGAGCGTCGCGCCCTCGCCGTAGGCGCCCTGCAGGTACAGGGTGTCACCCGGAGCGATGAAGGGCAGGTTGATCTTGGCACCAGCCTGAACGGCCCAGCCGTACTCGCTGGCCGGACGCTGCGTAACGATGGCCGCGCCGGTCACACCTGGGATGAAGGGAGCAGTCAGGACGCCGCCGTTGAAGTTGGTCGCGTTACCTGCGATGCCGTTACCGGTGTTGAGCTCCTTGACCGCAGCCGAAACCTGCAGCGAGCCCCAGGCAGCATCGTATCGCAGAACACCGACGAAGTCGGGCATGCGGTTCCGCTGGGCCACATCCACGTTACCGTAAGTGCCGATACCCGTCAGGTTGTTGATGCCAATCAGAACCGGCGAAGTCGCACCAGCGAAGGCAACGTTCTGAGACTGCGACCCGGCCGGAGCGAAGTTCGCGTTCGCGCCGAACTGTTGCGAGTAGATCGTGTTGCGGCGGAAGGACGGGTCTTCGAGCGAGATCGTGGCCGACAGGCCGCTGCCGCCGAGCTTGCTCGTGTAGGCGAGCAGGTTGGTGGACTGGAGGTCGGAGTTGGCGGTAGCGCCGGCGAACTCGAAATCGTGGGCGTAGAAGTCGAAGAACGAAGAAGCGCGACCGGCGGTGAGGCCGGCGAACTGGATGAACGCCTTGTCGGTGTTCACGAACTGCTGCACGCGGCCGGCCTGATCCTGACCCGTGGCGCCAAAGGCGTTGCCGATGCGCTCCTGGGTGCCGGAGCGCAGGCCGCCCGTGGCGCCGGTGCGCGAGGCGAACTGGAGACGCACGAAGGCGCGCAGGGTGCCGTAGCCGGTCTGGGTGCGGGCGTCGACGTTGATGCGGGCGAGGCCGATGTAGCCGGTGGTGTCACCGTTCGTGCCCGAGCGGCTGTATGTCGGCTGGTAGCCGACGTCGAGGCGGGCGCGGCCCGAGAGACGAATGCAGGTGTCCGTGCCGGGGATGTAGAAGAAGCCGGCGCCGTAGGCGGAGCAGACGCGGACGTACTCGATCGGAACGACCTTCTTCGCGGGAAGATCGGCTGCCTGTGCTCCGGCGACCGCAGCGAACCCTGCTGCGGAGGCGAGAAGCGAGCTCTTCAAGAGCTTCATTGATATCTCCAAAAGCTTCGAGACCCGAGGGAA
>NZ_JAIEOF010000338.1 GCF_019750675.1 Methylobacterium sp. | reverse complement strand
CGACCGCCTGGTCCCCGCGCGGGGCAGACCCGACCGCCCGCGACCGGGCCGCGTCGAACCTCACGGAGTCACGCTGACCCATGCCCGACCTGAAGCCGATCCTGCTCGTCGAGGACAATCCGAACGACATCGAGCTGACCCTGGCGGCCCTGGAAAAGAGCCAGCTCGCCAACGAGATCGTGATCTGCCGCGACGGCGCCGAGGCCCTCGACTTCCTCTACCGGCGCGGCGAGCATGCCCACCGGGAGACCCGTGACCCGGCCGTGGTGCTCCTCGACCTGAAGCTGCCGAAGGTCGACGGCCTCGAGGTTCTGGCCAAGGTGAAGGGCGACCTGCGCACGCGCTCGATCCCGATCGTGATGCTGACCTCGTCGCGCGAGGAGACCGACCTCGTCCGCTCCTACGACCTCGGGGTGAACGCTTTCGTGGTCAAACCCGTTGGGTTCTCGGACTTCTTCGAGGCGATCCAGGACCTCGGGGTCTTCTGGGCGGTCCTGAACGAGCCGCCGCCGCACCGTGGGGGAGAATGGCCATCGAACACCTGAGGGACATCGCGGCGGACCCGTTTCCCCCGGCCGGATTCGGGCCGGATCCTCTGCGGATCCTCCTTCTCGAGGACAGCGATCTCGACGCGGAACTGCTCGTCGCGTTCCTCGACGACCTCGGCCACCCCTACACCCTCGACCGGGTGATGACGCGGGCCGATTTCACCCGCGCGGCGGAACCGGGGGCGCACCACCTCATCCTGGCGGATTACATCCTGCCCACCTTCGACGGGCTCGGCGCCCTGGCGATCGCCCGCGCGCGCTGCCCCGGCACGCCCTTCGTCTTCGTCTCGGGCGCGCTCGGCGAGGAAGTCGCCGTCGAGGCCCTGAAGCGCGGCGCCACCGACTACGTCACGAAGCAGCGCCTCGACCGCCTGCCCCGCACCATCATGCGGGCGCTCGCCGAGGCCAGGGCCCTGGCCGAGCGCGAGCGCGCCTTGCGGGACCTGCACGACCTGAACGAGACCCTGGAGGCGCGGGTCGAGGCCCGCACCCGCGAGCTGGAAGCGGCCAACGCCGAGCTTCAGCGCCAGGTGGTCGAGCGGGAGCGCGTCGAGGAGGCCCTGCGCCAGGCCCAGCGCCTGGAGGCGGTGGGCCAGCTCACCAGCGGCGTCGCCCACGACTTCAACAACCTGCTGACCGTGATCTCGGGCAACATCGAGTTCCTGGGCCGGGCCGTATCCGACGAGCGCTCGAAACGGCGCCTCGACATGATGCGGGGCGCGGCCGACCGGGGTGCCCGACTCACCGCGCAGCTCCTCGCCTTCTCGCGCCGCCAGCGCCTGGCGCCGACCCCGGTGGAACTGAACCACACCGTCGCCTCCATGCGCGACTTGCTCCAGAGCTCCATCGGCGGCGCCGTGCGCATCGAGATGACGCTGCAGCCCGAGCTCTGGTCGGCCCTTGTGGACGCGACGCAGATCGAGCTCGTGATCCTGAACCTCGCGATCAACGCCCGCGACGCCATGGTGGTGGGCGGCTGCCTCACCATCGAGACCGCCAACGTCACGCTGACGGAAGCCCCCGCCCGCGCGGAGGAGCCGGCCCCCGGCGCCTACGTCATGGTGGCGGTGAGCGACACCGGCACGGGCATCGCGCCCGACGTGCTGGCGCGGGTGTTCGAGCCGTTCTTCACGACGAAGCCGGTCGACAAGGGCTCGGGCCTCGGGCTCGCGCAGGTCTACGGCTTCGCCAAGCAGTCGGGCGGCGGCGTCCGCATCGACACGCGGCTCGGCGAGGGCACCTCCGTGCGGGTCTACCTGCCCCGCGCCGAGGCCGATGCGCTCCCGGCCGCGGCGCCGGCCGCGCCCGTCGACTGCGCGGCCCGGCGCAGCCCGGGCGACCGGCCCGTCATCCTCGTGGTGGAC
>NZ_JAIEOF010000303.1 GCF_019750675.1 Methylobacterium sp. | reverse complement strand
GAGCCGCCGAGATTCGGCAGCAGGGCCGGACGCTTGCCGGTGCTCTCGGCGATCGACGCCAGCGCCCAGTCGACCCACGGGTCCTCCACGGGGAGCCGGGTCGCGCGGAAGACCTCGGTGCGGGCGGCGCGGACCTCGACCATCGGATAGCCGTGCGCGTCGAGATGGGCCCGCAGGGCCGGCAGGACCGCCTCCCAGTCGGTGCCGACGACGAAGCGCAACTGGAGCGTCGCCTTGGCGGTCGGCGGCACGGCGTTGAGGGGGCCGTCCGGGTCGCCGGTCTTGAAGGCCAGGACTTCGAGGGTGTTCCAGGCAAAGACCCGCTCGGCGGCGGTCAGCCCGGGCTCGCCCCAATCCGCGTCGATCGCCGGCGCGGTCGGATCGGTGCCGACGGCGATGTCGGCCAGCGCCGCGCGGACGTTGTCGGGGATGGCGGGCGGGCGCAGGGCGTCGAGCAGGATGGTGCCGCGCCCGTCGACGAGGGTGGCGATGGCGTTGGCCAGCACCGTTCCGGGATTGCGCAGGAGGCCGCCCCAATTGCCGGAATGGTGGGCGCCTTCGCGGAGATCCAGCAGCATCTCGAAGGTGTAGCCGCCCCGCGAGCCGAGGAAGATCGTCGGCCGCTCGGCGCTGACGCGCGGCCCGTCCGACGCGATGAGCACGTCGGCCTTCAGGGCCCCGGCTTCCGCCCGGCAGAGGTCACGCAGGCCCGGCGAGCCGGCTTCCTCGCCCATCTCGATCAGGAGCTTGGTGTTGAAGCCGAGGCGCCCGTCGCGCGCCTGCATCACCGCCGCCAGCGCCCCGAGGTTGAGGATGTGCTGGCCCTTGTTGTCGGCGGTGCCGCGCCCGTACCAGCGCTCGCCCTCGATGGTGATGGACCAGGGGTCGAGGCCTTCGCGCCACTGCTCGGGGTAGCCCCGCACGGTGTCGCCGTGGCCGTAGATCAGGACCGTCGGCAGGTCGTCTCCCTCGATGCGTTCGGCGATGAGGAAGGGCCCGTGCGTGCCGTCCGGATTGTCGAGGATGCGGCTGGCAAAGCCCAGCGGCGCGATCAGGGGCACGAGGAAGTCGGCGAGATAGGCGCGCAGCTTCGGCAATTGCCCGGAAGTCTGGCTCTCGGTCGGACGGGCGACGGCATCCTGCAGGACCTTGAGGAAACCGCCCTCGTCGTAGTGGCGCGCGGCGCGCGCGATCGCATCGTGTCGGGACATGGCTGCACTCGGGATGGGGTGGGGTCGGATGGGGAGCGGCGCTCAGCGCCGCCCCTCGGGGGCGGTGACGTCGCGGATGCCGTCGCCCAGCAGGTTGATCGCCAGGACGAGGATCAGCAGGGCGACGCCCGGAATGGTGATGACCCAGGGCTGGAAGAACATGTACGGCTTGCCTTCCGCGATCATCAGGCCCCAGGAGGGCAGGGGCGGCTGCACGCCGAGCCCCAGGAACGAGAGCGCGGCTTCGAGCAGGATCGCGTGCGCCATCTCTAGGGTCGCCACCACGATCAGCGCGTTGAGGATGTTGGGCAGGACCTCCTGGAACAGGATGCGGGCCGGGGAGAACCCGGTGGCGCGGGCTGCCGCGATGAAGTCCTGGTCGCGGATCTGCCGGGCCGCCGCGCGGGTGACCACGGCGAAGCGGTCCCAGAGCAGGAAGCCCAGCACCAGCACCACCACCTTCAGCGAGCCGCCGACGAGGGACGCCATGGCGAGCGCCACCAGCACCACCGGCATGGCGAGCCGCGTGGTCACGATGTAGCTCACCACCGCGTCGACCCGGCCGCCGAAATAGCCGGCGCAGATGCCGAGCGTGGTGCCGATCACGCCCGAGATGGCGGCCGCCGCGATCCCGATGAGAAGCGAGATCTGGCTGCCGTAGATCAGGCGGCTGAGGTAGTCGCGCCCGAGCTTG
>NZ_JAIEOF010000362.1 GCF_019750675.1 Methylobacterium sp. | reverse complement strand
ATCACCGGCGGCCGGGGTGACGACACGATCTACGGCAATGCCGGCAACGACACCTACCGCTACGCCCGTGGCGACGGCAACGACATCCTTGACGACGGCAACACCTTCGGGGGCACAGCCGACAAGCTCGTGCTCGCCGGTATCAACCCGAACGCAATCAGCCTGGAGCGCAGCGGCGACGACGTCACCCTGATCATCGCACCCTCCACCCCCGGCGGCACGGACGGAGGCTGGGTCACCCTGGCCCGCCAGGTCGACGCCTACTGGGAGAAAGGCATCGAACAGGTCGTCTTCGCCGACGGGACGGTCTGGTCGGCCCAGGATCTGCGCCAGAAGGTGGCGGACCAAGCAGGATGGATCCGCGGAACTGATGGGAGCGATACCCTCAATGGCAGCAGCGCCAACGACATTATCGACGGAAAAGCGGGTAATGATTACCTCAGCGGCCGCCTTGGCGATGACACCTACATCTTCGGACGCGGTTACGGACGCGACACTATCGATGATGAGGGCGTTGATGCAGGTCCGTCTGCTGACCGAGTATCGTTCTCTGCCGGCATCAGTTCTACGGACGTACATTTTGCCCGATCTGGTAATGACCTCCTCGTAACGATTAATGACACATCGGATCAGCTCACAATAAAAGACGGATTGTGGTCCATATATAACAATCCGAATTTCGGGCGCGACAAGGTTGAATTGTTTGAATTCGCTGATGGAAATCGAATGAATTTAGATGAGGTAATGCTTTTAATCTGAGAGACACGGTAATTTAGTTTTAGAAACCAGCCTGAGAGAACACAGAGTCTGAATTCTGTGTTTTCTCAGGCCGGACTGTCGAGCAGGTGCTCGCCCCAACCCTCAGGCCCGGCGACACCGTCATCCTCGACAACCCGCCCGCCCACAAGGGCGCGGCGATCCAGGTCGCCATCAAGGCCAGCGGTGTTGCGCGCTTGCAGAGATCGAAATGCTTGTAACCACGGGCCGCAAACCACCCGGTCCGGTCGTAGATCAGACAAGCGGGTCCCGACCCATTAGAGACATTCGGGTAGCGGGCGTGATAGCGCCTCCTGCCACACGCTACGCTCCTGCGTCGGCGACGGAGATACCAGCCCGAGATGTTGATGGTGGGGCTCCTCCTAGTCTAGGGCGTCTCTGCAAAGGGTTCACAGGTGGGGTGACCGCCCCCATGTGGGCGGGATGCGACGCTACGAACTGACCGATGCGCAGTGGGAGCAGATCGCCCCGCTGCTCCCTCCGCAGAAGCCGCGCACGGGCCGGCCTGCCGAGGATCACTGCCAAGTCCTGAACGGCATGCTCTGGATCTTGCGCACGGGTGCGCCGTGGGCGGATCTGCCGGCCCGCTATGGTTCTGTCGAGACTGTGTCGAGCCGGTTCTACCGCTGGCGGCAGGCCGGCGTGTTCGACCGGGTGCTGCGGCGCTTGCAGGCGCAGGCGGATGCCCGAGGCAATCTGGATTGGAACCTGCACTTCGTGGACGCCACGGTGGTGCGCGCCCACCAGCACGCCGCCGGTGCACGCCGGTCCGGCGCCATCGGGGGGAGGGGACGGTCGAGGGGGTTGGTGAAGCGCTCGGGCGCAGCCAGGGCGGGTTCTCGACCAAGCTGCACCTGCGCGCCGAGGGGAGCGGCTAAGCCGATCGCCGCGGTGCTGACGGCCGGCGAGCGCCACGAGCAGTTCGCGCTGGATGCGCTGATGGACAAGGGGGCGTTACCACGCCGAGGGCGAGGCCAGCGGGCTTGTCGCAAGCCGTGCCGTAGGCTGCATCAGAGGCTGGATCTCGCGCGTTTTCAGGTTTTGTTAACCGTCTGAAGTCCGAAGCAGACCCCGAGTAGCTGGTTCTGTTCGCGGACCGTCCACGCGCCGGCGAAGCCGAAGCCCTTG
>NZ_JAIEOF010000179.1 GCF_019750675.1 Methylobacterium sp. | reverse complement strand
CGGGGATGAATCCCGGTCCGCTTCCCAAGAACGCCGCGCCGAAGCCCCCGGCACCGAAGCTGTCCGTCGCGGTCCAGCTCGCGGACACCAAGGCCCCCGAAACCACGGGTGCGATCGAGCCCCGGGCCGAGGCGACGAAACCCATCGAGACGGTTCAGGTGGCCGAGGTCCGGCTGCCGGAGCCGGCCCCCGAGCCAGTCAAGCCGGCGGTAAAGCCTCCCGCCTACTGCGCCAGCATCGCGGATGCCGCCGCCGATGCCCGCTTCGCCTGGCAGAAGGAGCAGCTCGCGACCCTGGAACGCCAGGTCGAGGAGCGCATCGCCAAGCTCGAGGCCAAGCGGGCCGAGTACGAGAGCTGGCTCGCCCGCCGCAACGCCTTCCTGGCCAAGGCCGACGAGGGGGTGGTGGCGATCTACACCAAGATGCGGGCGGACGCGGCGGCGCTGCAACTCGCCAACATGCCCGACGAATCGGCCGCTGCGATCCTGACCAAGCTCAATGCCCGCACCGCCAGCGCGATCCTGAGCGAGATGGAGGCCGCGCGCGCCGCGCAGCTGGCCCGCATGATGACCGAGCTGGGCAAGAAGGCCCGCGAGAGCGAGAAATCCTGATGTCCCTCAAGACCCTCCGGGCCGGCCTCCTCGCGGCGCTCGTGGCGCCGTCCCTGACCGCCTGCAATTCCTCCCTCGACCGGATGGGCCAGCCCCCGCTGCTCACCCCGATCGGCACCGGCCTGCAGCCGCCGCGCGAGGCCCTGCCGACCGCCTACGGCACCCTGGGGCCGCGCAGCTATCACTCGACCTGGGCACCGGGCAGCGCCGAGATGTTCCAGGACCCGCGCGCCCGCAACGTGGGCGACGTGATCACGGTCTCGATCCTCATCGACGACAAGGCGCAGTTCGGCAATTCGAGCGACCGCTCACGTAGCCAGAAGTCGAGCCTCGGCTTCGACTTCGGCTACGGCGTCTCGGGTCTGAAGGATGCCGCCACCGCCGATGCGGGCATCCGCTCGGGCACCGAGACGAAGGGCGCGGGCAACATCGACCGCTCCGAGGTGCTGCGCCTGCAGGTCGCCGCCATCGTCACCGAGCAGATGCCCAACGGCAACGTCGTCATCTCGGGCTCGCAGGAGGTGCGGGTGAACAACGAGGTCCGCGTGCTGACCGTCGCGGGCATCGTCCGGCCGCGCGACATCTCGCGCAAGAACACCATCGACTACGACAAGATCGCCGAGGCGCGCATCTCCTACGGCGGGCGCGGCCGCATCACGGACGTGCAGGCGCCCACCCTCGGCCAGCAGGTCTTCGAGACCCTGGCGCCCTTCTAGCACCCGCAGGCAGGACGCGACCCATGGCGGCCAAGACCGACACGAGCGAGCCGAAGAAGGGGGGCAAGGGCTGGATCGCCGCGCTCGCGCTCACCAGCCTCGTCGCCATCGGCACCGGCGGCGGCCTCGGCCTCTATCTGCTCTCCACCGTCGAGAAGGCGGTGGACGTCAAGAAGAAGGACGAGGAGGACAAGGCGGTGAAGGTGTTGAAGTACACCGGCGACCTCGCGCTGCGCAGCGTCGGCTCGGTGGTGACCAACCTCGCCGACACGCGGGACGCCTGGGTCCGTCTCGAATCCTCCGTGGTGTTCACGGCCGGCGCCGTGCCGAACCCCGACGTGGCGCTGGCCGAGATCCGCGCCGACATCCTGGCCTACCTGCGCACCGTGACCCTGCGGCAGATCGAGGGCGCCAGCGGTCTCCAGCACCTGCGCGAGGACCTCAACGAGCGGGTCGCCCTGCGCACCAAGGGTCAGGTGCGCGAGCTGATCGTCGAGATGCTGGTGGTGCAGTAGCCCCATGACGATGCCGACCCTCCCCAGGCTCGCCACCGCCGGCCTCG
>NZ_JAIEOF010000082.1 GCF_019750675.1 Methylobacterium sp. | reverse complement strand
GCCAGAACCTTTGGCCAGAGCCTTTGGCCAGAACCTCGGGACACGGTGCGCGCGGGGGCGACGCAGGCCGGGCCCTCACGACCGGACCGACTTCGAGACGACGGGATTCTCAGGTATGCTCATCCAGGCCGCCTTCGCCGCCGCCCGGCAGGTGTTCTCCGCCCCCTTGCGCGCGATCCTGTGGAAGTCCCTCGGGCTCACCGCGGGCATCCTCGTCCTCGTCTGGTTCGGGCTGACGCGGGCGATCAACTGGTTCCTGTCCCAGCACCACCTCTCGGTGGATTACCCCTTCCTCGACACCCTGGCGGTGTTCTTCGCCGGGGCCGGCCTGTTCGTGGGGCTGGCCTACATCATGCCGGCGGTGTCGATCCTGGTGGCGGGCTACTTCCTCGACGACGCGGCCGAGATCGTCGAGCGGACGGACTTCCCCGGCGATCCGCCGGGCCTCGCCCTGCCCCTCGGTACCGCGATGTTCTACGCGGTGCGCTTCGCCGGTCTCGCCCTGCTGGTGAACCTCGTGGCGCTGATCCTGTTCTTCGTGCCGGGGGTCAATCTCGTGGCGTTCTTCGGCGCCAACGCCTACCTGCTGTCGCGGGAGTATTTCGAGCTCGCCGCCGGGCGCTTCCGGCCGATGGCCGAGGCCGGCGCCATGCGGCGCCACTTCAGCGGCACCACGCTTCTGGCCGGCGTGCTGCTCGCCGGCCTCATGGTGGTGCCGGTGCTCAACCTCGTCACCCCGCTCTTCGGCATCGCCCTGATGGTGCACGTCCACAAGGGCCTGAGCCGGCGCACCCCGGTCGCGGGCCCGCAGGCCCAGCCGCGCCTGCGCTGAGGGCCGCCTCCACCCCCCGGAACAGCCGGGTCCGAATTTCACCGCGCGGCCTCCCGTCTTGCCGGGAAGTGGTCTAGATACGGGGCATCAGGCTACGGACCGGCGTCGATCCGCGCTTCCCTCGGGGTGCCGGATGACGCACGGGGGCCGCTTTTCGAGACGTGACGCGCGATGACCGGCTTCGAGACCCTTCCCCTGACCCGCCCCGCCGCGCAGCTCGTCACCGTGTTCGGCGGGTCGGGCTTCCTCGGGCGCCACGTCGTCCGGGCGCTCGCCAAGCGCGGCTACCGCATCCGGGTGGCGGTGCGCCGGCCGGACCTCGCGCTGTTCCTGCAGCCGCTGGGCAAGGTCGGCCAGATCGTGGCCGTGCAGGCCAACCTGCGCTACCCCGACTCGATCGCCCAGGCGGTCCACGGGGCCGACATCGTCGTCAACCTCGTGGGCATCCTGCAGGAGACCGGCAAGCAGAGCTTTTCGCAGTTGCAGGCCGAGGGCGCGGGCGCCATCGCCCGGGCGGCGGCCGCCGTAGGCGCGCCGCTGGTCCACGTCTCGGCCATCGGGGCGGATGCGGACTCGCCCTCGCAATACGCCCGCACCAAGGCGCTGGGCGAGGCCAAGGTGGCCGAGGCCGGCGGCGCCTACGTGATCCTGCGGCCCTCCCTGGTGTTCGGGCCGGGCGACAGCTTCTTCAACCGCTTCGCGTCGCTGGCCCGGGCCCTGCCGGTGCTGCCGCTGGCCGGCGCCGAGACGCGCTTCCAGCCGGTCTACGTCGCCGACGTGGCGGAGGCCGTGGCGCGCGCCGTGGAAGGCCACGTGCCGGCGGGCCGGGTCTACGAGCTCGGCGGCCCCGAGGTCGAGACCCTGGACGCCCTGGTGCGCTACATGCTCAAGGTGACGCTGCGCAAGCGCGCGGTGGTGGCCCTGCCGCTGCCGGCGGCGCTCCTCCAGGCCCGCGCCCTGGAGGTGGTCGACACCCTGACCCTCGGCCTCCTGCCGGACGCCCTCAAGCTCACCCGCGATCAGGTCACCCTGCTCCAGACCGACAACGTCGTCTC
>NZ_JAIEOF010000307.1 GCF_019750675.1 Methylobacterium sp. | reverse complement strand
GAGCCGCTTCACGTTCTCGGCCTGCAATTCGATGATCTTCATGGCGGCGGTCACTCGGCGGCTTGAGGAAGGGCGGGTGAAATTCCGGCGCGCGCGTTGAGGTCGGCGGCCGTCTGCTCGGCGAGCCAGAGGCGATCCTTCGCGCTCAGGGTCGGGTTCGGCATGGAGACGAAGTGGTCGTCACGATCGACGACGACGGGCGCGGAGGGGGAGCGAACCCGGAAGGGACCGGCGAAGCCGGCGACCAAGAGGCGGGCGCGGAAGGCTGCGGGGCTCATTGCACCGACCCCGTCGAACCTTCCGGCTCGATCACGAAGGTGAAGCCGGGCGCGTCGCCCAGCACCAGGAACCGGGCGTGGGGCCGGTAGTACTGCTTGCTCTTGATGAAGCTGGTCAGGCGCTCGGCGCCGTCCGAAACGATCGCCTCGAACCAGTCCACGTTGAGGAACAGGATCGGCTTGCCGCCACCAAAGCAGTAGCCATCAGTGAGCCGCTCCGGCAGTTCGTAGACGCGAACGAAGGTCCGCGGCGCGTCGAGTAAATCTGCGAGGCTCATCGGGAGGCGTCCATCCAGGCGCCGAGCCGCAGCAGAGCGCGATCGACACGGGGGAATAGGAAGTCGAGGGCGGCCTCGACGGCGTAGGCGAGCAGGCAGGCCAGCCGCAGCGCCAGGAACGGCGGGACGCCGACCGTGAGGCGGAGGGCGCGGGTCATGCGCGAACCCGCCCTGGCATCGGGAACGACGCGGAGATGGCCGCGTCGGCCGCCTCGACCGCCCGGAATCCTGGGCAGGGATCGTCGAGGCGCGCGGTGCAGGCTGCACCGTAGGTCTCGGCCGTCGCGCCGCAGCGAGCGCAGATGACCTGACCGGCCAGACGCTCCCGGACGCGCCGGGACTTCTCTTCGAGCCATTCACCGATGCGTTGGCGGCGGGTCTTCACGGGCGAACCCTCCGACCGAAGGCGAGGGCCAGGGCGCCGGTGACCAGCGCGGGCACCAGCACGGCGAGGCGCACGGCGTGGCCCGCGATGGCGCGGAGCGTGTCGCCGGGCTGCGGGGCAGGCGTGAGGGTGGCGGCGTGACCGACGAGGTCGCCGAGGGCCCAGAGGGCGCCGACGAACACGATGGGCGCGGTGACGACGACGCAGGCGAGTTGGGGCTCGGTCAACATGACGGCCTCGCGAGGATGGGAGGGTGAGGGCCGGGCCGCCCGGGGGGAGCGGCCCGGTGGGCGGCTCAGGCGGCTTCGCTCGGGGCGCTGGCCCCGCCGGGAAGCGTGAACGGCTCGAAGTGCCAGCTCTCGACCCAGTGGGCGACGACCTCGCCATGCTCGCAGTCGCAGACCACGGCGACACGCAGGTCGCGGCGCGCACCGAAGCTGGCTGCGTTGGGATCTCCGTGAATGACCGGCGTCCGGAAGGACTCGGGCATCGGGTCGACCTCAATCACGATGTGAGGCCGACCGGCATCCTTGAGCGGGCTATCGGCGCGCGGCGTGACCAAGTCGCCGGGCACGAACGGGGCGGGTCCAGCGTAGCGAATGGCGGCTGCCCGAAGGGTTGCAATGTCCTGCGATGCCGGGCGCGGCGTCCGAACGGGTTTCCTCGTGCCGTCCTTAAAGGCCTCGGTCAGCAAGCTTCCGAGGATCATGGTTTCGAGTCCGCGTGACATGGATGCTCTCGTGTTGGAGCGCGGCGCGCTCAGGGGTGAAGGCGGGAGGCGACGCGCTCAGGCGGCGTCGCGGAGGTCCTGGGCGCCGGGTTCGGGCGCGCTTAGGAAGGCGCAAAGCTCGGGCAGCGCGGCGAACTCGTAGGTCCAGCGCTGGAAGGGGGCCGGGAGGGCGGCGCGGTCCTCGAACCGCACGGCGTCGG
>NZ_JAIEOF010000325.1 GCF_019750675.1 Methylobacterium sp. | reverse complement strand
TCCGACCTCGTGGTGGTGATGAACGGGGGGCGCATCGAGCAGGCGGCCGACCCGCGCACCGTGTTCGAGCGCCCCGCCACCGCCTTCGTCGCCCGCTTCATCGGCGGCCACAACGTCATCCGCCTGCCCGATGCGACCGAGGTGGCGGTGCGCGCCGACCGGATGCGCCTCGGTGCGCAGGCCGGCCCGGAGGCCGTGCCGGCCCGCGTCGTCTCGGTGGAGTACCAGGGCACCAGCGTGCATGTGGGCTTCGAGGCCGACGGCCTGGGCGGAGGCCCCGCCACCGCGCTGACGGCGGTGATCGACGACGCGGCCTATGCGGGCGCCCCCCTCGCCCTCGGCCAGACCGTGCCGCTGGGCTGGGACGCCGACGCGGCCCACCGCCTGAGCGCCTGATCCGTTTTTGACCGCGTAGAGGAACCCGCATGACGACTCCGATCAAGCTGAGCCGCCGCACCCTGCTCCAGGGCGCGGGTGCCACCGGACTGGCCCTCGGCGCCGGTCCGATCACCGGCTTTCCCAACGTGATCGCGGCCGAACCCGTGACCCTGCGCTACCTCGGCACCGCCGTGAACCAGTCCGGCGACATCGCCCGCAAGGTGAAGGAGGATCTCGGGATCACCATCGAGTACATCCCCGTGGTCACCGACGAGGTGACCAAGCGCGTGGTTACCCAGCCGAACTCCTTCGACCTCCTCGACACCGAGTTCTTCAGCCTCAAGAAGCTCATCCCCTCGGGCAACATCCAGGGCATGGACGCCCGCCGGATCAAGCAGGCCGACAACATCACCCCGGTCTTCACCAAGGGCGAGGTCGCCGGCAAGAAGATCGGCGACCAGGGCACCGCGCCCAAGAAGGTCTTCTACCTCGAGGGACAGAATTCGAAGAACTTCGCCGGTTCGGCCACCGAGTGGATCACCCTGATCCCCACCACCTACAACGCCGACACGCTCGGCATCCGCCCGGACCTGATCAAGCGCCCGATCACGAGCTGGAAGGAACTCCTGAACCCCGAATTCAAGGGCAAGGCCTCAATACTGAACATCCCCTCCATCGGCATCATGGATGCCGCCATGGTGATCGAGGCCACCGGCGACTACACCTATCCCGACAAGGGCAACATGACGAAGGCGGAGATCGACCGCACCATCAAGCTCCTGATCGAGGCCAAGCGCGCCGGCCAGTTCCGCGCCTTCTGGCAGGACTTCAACGAATCCGTGAACCTGATGGCGTCCGGCGAGACCGTGATCCAGTCGATGTGGTCGCCCGCCGTCACCAAGGTCCGCTCTCAGGGCGTGGCCTGCACCTACCAGCCCCTCAAGGAGGGCTACCGCGCCTGGGCCACCGGCTTCGGCCTGCCCAAGACCCTGACGGGCCGCAAGCTGGATGCGGCCTATGACTTTATCAACTGGTTCCTCTCCGGCTGGGCCGGCGCCTACCTCAACCGCCAGGGCTATTACTCGGCCGTGCTGGAGACGGCGAAATCACACATGGAGCCCTACGAGTGGGCCTACTGGATGGAGGGCAAGCCCGCCGAGAAGGACATCAAGGGGCCGGACGGCAGCGTGCTGGAGAAGGCCGGCGCCACCCGCGACGGCGGCTCCTTCGAGACCCGCATGGGCTCCGTCGCCTGCTGGAACGCCGTGATGGACGAGAACACCTACATGGTCCGCAAGTGGAACGAGTTCATCGCCGCGTGAGCGGAGAGTTGTTGCGCCGCGACGCGTTCCTTTCCGACAGGCGCATTTCGCGGACGGCCACATGGCGTTCTGAGCGACCAGAGGCATCTGCCATGATCCTGATGTGGTCCAAGGCGAGCGCGGGTCCCCTCTCCT
>NZ_JAIEOF010000021.1 GCF_019750675.1 Methylobacterium sp. | reverse complement strand
CGGCGAAGCTGTCAATGATGAGGGGGCGGGTCATGCGGCCTCGCTCGTCGCCACGGTCGGGCGCACGCCGCGCTCGGCGAGCGCCTCCAGGTCGGGGATCATTTCGAGACGGACCTCGTGCGCCGCGTACTGCCAGCCGGGCAGCAGGTCGTGCAGGTACGCGCCATTCACACGCGAGAAGCCGGGCAGGTTGGCCCAGGTGCAGATCCACTCGGCGCGCCGCGGGCGGCTATAGTCGATGTGAAGGGTGCTGCGCTCGCCCATGGCGGCGTCATCACCAAAGGCCGCGCTGATGGCCCGCGCTGAGATCGCGGCGGCCGCGCGCTCTTGCATGGTCGGCGCTGGCAGCGGCTTGACGGCCTTCGGCTTGCGTTCCTTCTTCGGCTTCTTCTCGGGCGCCGGACGCGCCTTCGCCCAGGCGCGGATCTGCGGATAGGTGACGCCGCGCAGGCACGCCCAAGCCTCGCGGCACTGCTCGATCGTGAACATGCCGACGTGGCACTCGTCCTTGGTCAGGTCGAGGCCGGCGGCGAGGTAGGCGTAGACCCGGCCGCGAGCGGCGCGCTGGATCAGCTCGCGGGCCGCCTCGTTCTCCGGGTGGTACTCGCCACAGCGGTCGGCGTGCTTCCAGAGCGGGTCGACCATATCCCGGTGCAGGACGATCCGCGCGCGGCGCAACTCGGGCCCGGCCGGCGTGCCGAGCGGCTCGGTGCCGCCCGGGTGGCACCCGACATAGGCGTCGGGGCAGACCTCGCACTTCCAGATCGGCTTGTCCGCCAGATCTGGGCGGTTCGGGTAGACCTCGGCGCCGTTCGTCAGGCGCGCGGCGACCCCGCAGCCGGGGCAGAACGGCGCGGTCACGAAGGCCTCCCCGCCGGCTTGTGGGCGACGTTGACGCGAACCTCGTTGCAGTTCTCTTCGGACGCGTCGGCGAGGGCGTGGAGCGCTTGCTGCAGAGCACGGCGCGCCGTCATGCTCGAGAACGCCATGGCCAGTTCGCGATCACCGTCCGCCTGTGTGTCGCAGATGCTGGCGATGGTATTCCCGAGTGCGCCGACGAACGCGCCCGTAAAGGCGGTGTCGGGGATGTCGAGATCCCGGGCGTCGCCGAGTTCGCGCATCGCGGCCTCGGTGAAGGCGAGTGTGAGCCTGCGGTAGAGCCGTTCGCCTTGATCCTTCGGCGCAGTCGTGTCGTAGCGCTCGCGCATGACGCTGAGGCCCTGCTCGACGGCCTCGCGGTGAGTAGTGGTCGAAGTCATCACAGCCTCCGTGTGGTGGTGGTCCGGACGACCCGGTGGGCGTCGAACAGCGTCACGTTGGGCGGGATCGGCTCGCGGAGCGCATGGGCGCTGTGCAGGTCCGCCAGCCGCTTGGCCTCGTCCAGGATGCGGAGCGCGACCTGTCCATTGCCGATCGCGATCGCGCGCATGGCGGCGTCGATGTCGGTCGCGAGGCCGGAGTGCGAGAGGCGCAGCTGCCGCGCGTCACGGACGCTTCGGCCGAGCGCGGCTGCCTCGGCGTTCGCAGCCGTCTCCCAGTCGCGCGCGGTCTGGGCCAGAGCAGTGCAGGTCGGGAGGCCCGCCATCGCGAGGGCCTGATCGCACAAGGCGACGACGCGCTCGGGGGCTGCGGCTGGGTGGGTTCGGTGCTCGACGAGTTCGGTCATGGACGGATTCCTCGCGTTCGGCGGCTCAGGGGACTGGCGTGGAGAGAGGGGCGAGCCGCTCAGGCGGCTTCGCTGCGATCCTCGGCGAGGCCGTAGTCGCCGGCATCCCGGGCGTCGGCCGCGTCTGCGATCTGGTCGAGTTCTTGGGTGATCTCGTCGAGGGCG
>NZ_JAIEOF010000050.1 GCF_019750675.1 Methylobacterium sp. | reverse complement strand
CCGTTGCCGGAACCTGCCCCATGCCGCACCACGCGTCCCCCGCCGACCTCGCCGCCACCATCGAGACCGCCTGGGAGGAGCGCGCCGGCATCGACACCGGCACCAAGGGCGCGGTGCGCGAGGCCGTCGACGAGGCCCTGAACCTGCTCGATTCCGGCAAGGCCCGGGTCGCCGAGAAGGTCGGCGACGACTGGCAGGTCAACCAGTGGCTCAAGAAGGCGGTGCTGCTGTCCTTCCGCCTCAACGACATGGAGATCATCCATGGCGGCCCCGACGGCGCGACCTGGTGGGACAAGGTGCCCTCGAAGTTCGAGGGCTGGAAGAAGAAGCATTTCCGCGAGGCCGGCTTCCGGGCGGTGCCTGGCTGCGTCGTGCGCCGCGGCTCCTACATCGCCCCCGGCGCGGTGCTGATGCCGTCGTTCATCAACCTCGGCGCCCATGTGGGCGAGGGCACCATGGTCGACACCTGGGTCACCATCGGCTCCTGCGCCCAGGTGGGGAAGAACTGCCACATCTCGGGTGGGGCCGGCATCGCGGGCGTGCTCGAGCCGCTCCAGGCGAACCCCGTGATCATCGAGGACAACTGCTTCATCGGCGCCCGCGCCGAGGTGGCCGAGGGCGTGATCGTCGGCGAGGGCAGCGTGCTCTCCATGGGCGTCTACATCGGCGCCTCGACCAAGATCATCGACCGGACCACCGGCGAGGTGATGTACGGCCGCGTCCCGCCCTATTCGGTGGTGGTCTCCGGCACCACGCCGGGCAAGGACCTGCCGGACGGCAGCCCCGGCCCGGGCCTGTACTGCGCCGTGATCGTCAAGCGCGTCGATGCCGGCACCCGCTCCAAGACCGCCATCAACGAGCTCCTGCGCACCTGATCCCAAGGGGGGCGCCGGAAGGCTTGACCCGATGCCGAGCGGCGCCCCCTCTCCGGGGCGGCGCCGGGAATCTTGATCCGATACCGAGCGGCGCCCCTTTCGGGGCGGCTCTCGGTCGCGTGCCGGCAGACCCGGCCATGCCCCATCTGGTGCCGGTGAAATCGTCCCGGATGCGAGGAAGAGGCGTACGATGATCGACCCGGCCCATTCCGCCCGCAGCTTCGCGCTGACCTTCGCGGGGCGCCGCGTGCCGACCCCCTACGACGTCGTGGGCAACGGCCCCGACGCCCTGCTGCTGCCGGCCCTGTCCTCGATCTCGGCCCGGGTCGAGATGCGGCCCCTGGCCAAGGATCTCGGGCACAGCTACCGCTGCCTCGTGCCGGACTGGCCGGGCTTCGGCGACCATGTCCGGGCCCGGGTACCCATGAACCCGGAGACGATGCACGCCTTCCTCGACGCCCTGCTGGCGGCGGCCCCCGGCCCCTACGCCCTCGCGGTGGGGGCGGGCCACGCGGCCGGCTACCTCGTGGCCGCGGCGCGGCGCCATCCCCAGGCCTTCGCGCGCCTCGTCCTCGTCGCCCCGACCTGGCGGGGCCCGCTGCCCACCGCCCTGGGGCCGGAGCGCAAGGGCCTGTTCGCCGGGCTGCGCAGGGCCGTCGAGCTGCCGCTTCTCGGCGACGCCCTCTACCGCATCAACATCAGCCGGCCCGTCATCGGCCGGATGATGCGCGCCCATGTCTATGCCGATCCCGACCACGTCACCCCGGGCGTCATCGCCGACAAGCACGCCATCACGCGCCAGAACGGCGGGCGCTTCGGCACGGCGGCCTTCGTCACCGGGGGCCTCGACCCCTTCGAGAACCGCCGGGACTTCCTCGACCTGTTCGAGGCCCCCGGCCTGCCGCCGGTCCTGGTGCTGCGGCCGGAGCGGGCCCCGCGCCGCTC
>NZ_JAIEOF010000369.1 GCF_019750675.1 Methylobacterium sp. | reverse complement strand
GAGAAGATCGACCTGCGCATCCTGATCCCGGCCTTCATGATCTCGGAATTGCGGCGCGGCTTCGAGATCGGCTTCCTGATCGCGTTGCCCTTCCTCGTCATCGACATGATCGTCTCCACGGTCATCATGTCGATGGGCATGATGATGCTGCCGCCCACCGTGATCTCGCTGCCCTTCAAGGTGCTGTTCTTCATCCTGATCGACGGCTGGAACATGCTGGTGGGCGGGCTGGTGCGGTCGTTCTTCTGAGGCGCAATCTCCGCGCAAGGCTGGCGGGCGAGAGGACCGGATCGGGTCGCGGACCCGAAGCGGAGCAGCCCACCGAATGTCCGGTCTTCAGCACGCCGAACGGCTCTGGAACAACATCCTCGCGCTCGGCGGCCGGCGCATCGCCGCCCTGTCGCTCATCGGCGTCGTCGTCTTCCTCGCCGTGGGCCTCGGCGCCTACTATCTCAGCCGCCCGGCCCAGGAGCCGCTCTACACGGGCCTCAGCCGCGAGGATGTCGGGCGCATCGGCAGCGTGCTGAAGGACGCCAACATCCCCTTCGACGTGAGTGCCGACGGCGCCGCCGTGCTGGTGGCCTACGGCCACACCGCCAACGCCCGCATGCTGCTGGCCGAGAAGGGCCTGCCGCAGAGCGCGAAATCCGGCTACGAGCTGTTCAACGACCTCGGTTCCCTCGGCATGACCTCGTTCATGCAGGAGGTGACCCGGGTGCGCGCCCTCGAGGGCGAGATCGCCCGTACCATCCAGGGCATGAAGGGCGTCAAGGCCGCCCGCGTCCACATCGTGCTGCCCGACCGCGGCTCCTTCCGCCGCGACCAGCAGCCACCGTCCGCTTCCGTGGTGGTGCGCACCGAGCCCGCCGACGACGTCAGCGGCGCCCAGTCGATCCGCCATCTCGTCGCCTCGGCCGTGCCCGGCATGAAGCCCGACCGCGTCACGGTGATCGGCTCGGACGGGTCGCTCCTGCTCTCCGGCGACGAGGCCAGCGCGGTGCCCACCGGCAAGATGGCGACGCTGGAGAAGACCATCGGCCACGAGGTCCAGGACAACATCCGCCGGACCCTGACCCCCTATCTCGGCGTCGGCAACTTCGAGGTCAGCGTCGCGGCGCGCCTGAACACCGACAAGACCGTGCAGAACGAGACGATCTTCAACCCCGACCAGCGCGTCGAGCGCTCCACCCGCGCCGTGCGCGAGACCGAGACCTCGCAGAACCGCAACGCGGCCCAGCGCCCGACCGCGGCGCAGACGAACCTGCCGGACCAGCGCGCGCGCTCGGACGGCAACGACTCGGCCAGCAACGAAACCCAGAAGCGTGAGGATCTGACCAACTACGAGATCTCGTCGAAGACCATCCAGACGGTCAGCGACGGCTACAACATCCGGCAGATCTCGGTGGCGGTCCTCGTCAACCGCGCCCGCCTCGCGTCCCTGGCCGGGCCCGAGGCCGGCAAGGCCGGCATCGACGCCCAGGTCGCCGAGATCGAGCAGCTCGTCGGCTCGGCCGCCGGCTTCAACAAGGAGCGCGGCGACAACGTGAAGGTCGCCGCCGTGGGCTTCGTCAACGACGGCCAGCCCCTGGAGCCGGTGGCGCCCCTGAGCCTCACCGAGGTGCTGATGCGCCAGTCGGCCACCCTCATCAATGCGGGCACCATCCTGCTCGTCGCGGGCCTGCTGATCTGGTTCGGCCTGCGTCCGGCCATGCGCGCCATCCTGGAGATCCCGGCCGCGCAGCAGGAGGAGGCGCGGGCGCTGGCCGCCGCGGCGGAGGCGCAGGCCCTGGCCGCCGGCGCGCCGAACG
>NZ_JAIEOF010000239.1 GCF_019750675.1 Methylobacterium sp. | reverse complement strand
CCCGCCTCGCCGAACCAGCAGCAGGTCGTGTGGCAGACCTTCACCGCGGTGCTGCCGATCATCAAGGACATGATCACCCCGCAGGTCCTCCTCGAGGTCCTGCCGTACTCGCCCTTCCCGGCCTCGTTCGTCGCGAAGATGCGCGAGCTGCTGGCCCAGGCGCCGACCGATCCGCAGGCGGAGGCGCAGCAGCAGGTCGCGATGCGCACTGCCATGGCGAAGATCGAGGATCTGAACGCCGGGGCGAACCTGAAGAACGCCAAGGCCGGGCGCGAGGCAGCCCTGACCCAAGGCGACCACATCGACGGCTTCGCGAAGGTGGCGGCCCTCGCCGCGCCGCCCGAGCAGCCCGCATCGGCCTTCGCGGCCTAACGTAGGATCATCACATGGCAATCGAGAAGAACGCGGTCCGAAAGGACACGCGCTGGATGTTCTGTGGCCACGTCGTCGTGGTCGACGAGGTGACCACCGAACACGTGATCTACCGGAAGCACGATGTGTTCGGGCTGATTGAGGTCGCGACCCTCAAGAAGTTCCTCGACTGCGCCCGCGATCCGTCGACGGCCGAGCACGAACGGCTGATGGAAGGCCTGCTGAACGCCAGCCACGATCTGCCGTCCGACAGCGAAACGGGCAAGCTCCTGAAGCTCCTGCGCGATGCTGCCATCTGGCATCTGGAGCGCGCGTGTCCGTCCCTGCCCGTCTACGTGGCGCCCGTGATCCCGCCGAAGGCCGCTCCCATCGAGGCCGAGATCGTCGCGAAGGCCATGCCTGCCGTCGAGGTCGAAGAATGCTCGACCGCGATGCCGCTGGCCTACGAGCGCCTGGTCGAGGACGAGCCGCCCGCCCGCAAGCGCCGCTTCGCCTGATCCCTCCCCGCGCGGCCGGTAGCGTCCCACCGGCTTTCGTACCCTTCACGTCACGAGGACACCCATGAACGACGACTTCAACAGCAGCGACGACGCCTTCACCGCCGACGAGGAGGCCGCTTGGGGCGCCATGTCGTCTGGCGAGGCCGCTTCCGAGCCCGCCAGCGCCCCTGCGCCGGCCACCGTTGGAGAAGCCGCTCCTGCGCCCGCCGCGCCCGTTGCTGCCCCTGCTGGCGAGGCTGCGGCCCCCGGCGACGTCGTCGATCCGGACCTCGAAGAGGGCGGCGCCGACGAGAACAAGGGCAAGTTTGTCCGCCACGGCGCGTTCCACCAGGAGCGCGAGCGCCGGAAGGCCGTCGAGCGCGAGCGCGACGAGTTCCGGATGACTGTGGCGCGGCTGGAAGAGCGCTTCCGCATTCTGAGCGAGGGTGGGCAGTCCCCGGCGCAACCCGGCGCCGCAGCGCCTCAGCCCCCGGCCGAGCCCGAGACCCCGCCCGATCCGAACGAAGACATCTTCGGCTATGCGAAGTACCTGGAGAAGCAGATCCAGGACATCCGCGCCGGCCAGACCCAGCTCACCGAGGCGCAGAAGACCGAGCAGGCCCAGCGCGCCGAGGCGACCCAGCGCAACGAGGTCCTGACCGCCTACCAGGGCGACGTCCGGCGCGTGATGACGGCGCAGCCCGAATTCGCGGACGCCTACAACCACCTGCTCACCGGCCGCATCGCGGAGCTCGAGCTGCTCGGCGTCTCCAAGGCCGACGCGGTCCAGGCCGTGCGCGACGAGGAGTTCAGCATCGCGCAGGCCGCGATCCAGGCGGGCCAGTCCCCGGCCGCCCGGCTGATGCAGCTCGCCAAGCTGCGCGGCTTCGCACCAAAGGCCGCTGAGCCGGCCGCGCCCGCCGCCCCGGCTGAGAC
>NZ_JAIEOF010000446.1 GCF_019750675.1 Methylobacterium sp. | reverse complement strand
GAGGCTGTGTGAAAAGAGCGCCTGGTGATCAGGCTGACCTGACATCGCGGAAGGTTGCCCTGAGGTTTTGCAGGACATACGAGTCGTTGGTGGCGACCTCGTAGAAGCTGCTGTCGATGGCGCGCACGATCAACACGGGCACCGTAGCGCTCGCATCCGTGTAAGCCTGAAACTCGCCCCAGATGACCTGCTGGGTTCCGTTGGCGAGGTCTCGCAGCCGATCTCCCTTGATCCGCCTGCCGGAGGTCGCAAGCTCTTCGAGACGTCCGGCCTGTCCGCCCGTCGCATCGAAAGCTGCATCGTATGCGGCGACACCGCTCACCATCCATGAGCATTCGATGGCCTGCGCTCCGAGCGCTGCCAGGATATGGCGCAGGTCAAAATCAAGCATGCCGGCAGTCATGTCGTATATGCGAAGGGTGCGCATGGGCGATCTTCTTGTTCAGGGTTCGTGCGCATTATGATAATATTTCTCCCAAGGCGGGAGATGAAAGATGGCACGCTTTGTCTAAGCAGCAGACCGTGATCAGGTCACGTTGCTTCCTGCCTGTCTGGACGATTACGTCGCCCAGGATAACCCGACCCGCGTCGTCGATGTATTCGTCAACGAACTCGATCTCACGGCCCTCGGCTTTGCCGGCGTGACGCCCGCCGCCACCGGTCGACCGGGCTATCATCCCGCGACGCTGTTGAAGCTCTACCTGTACGGCTACTTGAACCAGATCCCCTCCAGCCGACGCTTGGAACGGGAGGCTGGCCGCAACGTCGAACTGATGTGGTTGATCGGCCGCCTCGCACCCGACTTCAAGACGATCGCGGACTTCCGGCGCGAGAACGGGGACGCGCTTTGCGCGACCTGCCGGCACTTCGTGATGCTCTGCCGACAGGTCGGTCTCCTGGCCGGAGGCGTCGTGGCCGTTGACGGCAGCCGGTTCAAGGCCGTGAACACGCGCGACCGGAACTTCACCCCGGCCGCGGTCCGCAGGCGCATCGAGCAGGTCGAGACGAGCATCGTGCGCTACCTCGCGGCCCTCGATACCGCAGACCGTCAGGAGGCCGAGGTGACGGAGCTTCGGACCCCGCGCCTGAAGGAGCGGCTCTCTGCACTCCGGGATCGGCTGCGCGCGCTGCAGGCGATGGAGACGCTCGTCGAGGCCGCGCCAGACCGACAGATCTCGCTGACCGACCCCGATGCGCGGGCCATGGCGACGAACGGCAAGGGCACCGGGCTCGTCGGCTACAACGTTCAGGCAGCGGTGGACACGAAGCATCATCTCATCGTCGCCCATGAAGTGACCAACGTCGGCCACGACCGCACTCAGCTCGCCAATATCGCGGGGCAAGCTCAGGCCGCCACGGGCGAGGAAGCCATCCAGGTTCTGGCGGATCGGGGCTACTTCTCCGGTGAGGAGATCCTGGCCTGCGACCGAGCGGGGATCGCGGTCACCCTGCCAAAGCCGATGACGTCCGGTGCAAAGGCCGAGGGCCGATTCGGCAAGCAGGACTTTGTCTACCAGGCGAGCGACGACACCTATCGCTGCCCGGAGGACCAGACGCTGACCTACCGCTTCGAGAGCATCGAGAACGGGATGACCCTACGGCGGTACTGGACGTCGGCCTGTTCGAATTGTCCGATCAAGAACCTTTGCACGCCCGCCGAGCAGCGTCGCATCACGCGTTGGGAACACGAGCACGTGCTGGAAGCCGTGCAGCGCCGGCTCGACGAGAACCCGAACGCGATGCGTGACCGCCGCCAGAC
>NZ_JAIEOF010000463.1 GCF_019750675.1 Methylobacterium sp. | reverse complement strand
CCTCGGCCGGCAAGCAGGCCGGCGACATCTCGCAGCTCGACGTCACCAATTCGCTGCGCTTCAACAACAACCTCGCGGTCGTCACAGTCACCGCCTCCGAACTCGAGCGGGTTCTCGAACACGGGGTCGCCGCGGTGGCACCCGGCGCCACCCCGGGCCAGTTCGCCCAGGTCGGCGGAATCTCCTACAGCTTCGACGCTTCGAGGCAGTCCCAGACCCTCGACGCGAACGGCAACGTCACCCGCGAGGGCCAGCGCATTCTCAACGCGGCGATCATCGACGAAAACGGCCGCGTCCTCGACACCCTGGTGCAGAACGGCCAACTCGTGGGCGACGCCAACCGCGCCATCAAGGTCGTGACCCTCGACTTCCTCGCCACCGGCACCGCCGCGGCGCCGGGCTTGGGCGGCGACAACTACCCCTTCCCGGCCTACGGCGAGAACAAGATCGCGCTCCGCGACGCCGCCCCGGTCTCGCTCCCCGACACCGAGACCTTCGCGGCCAAGGGCTCCGAGCAGGACGCGCTGGCCGAATACCTCAAGGCCTTCCACGCCACGACGCCCTACGGCACCGCCGATACCGGGCCGGCCGGCGACCTGCGCATCCAGAACCTCGCGGCCCGGACCGACACCGTGCTCCAGCGCGGCGTCCTCAAGAACGGCACGCCCGAGGCCGATACCCTGCGGGGCACGGCCTTCAGCGACATCCTCAACGGCGGGGCGGGCGACGACATCGTCTACAACAGCGCCGGGGACGACATCCTCACCGGGGGCGCCGGCCCGGGCGGCGCCACGCAAAGCGACACCCTGATCTTCGCCACGAAGCTTGCCGACGCGCAGGTCTGGCAGGAGGGCAATTTCACGATCGTCTCCGGCCCGGAAGGGCGCGACGCCATCAACGGCTTCGAGCGCATCCAGTTCTCGGACGTGACGATCGATCTCGCCGACGGCAACCGCCTGGTGGACGACCTGTTCTACCTCGCCCGGAACAAGGACGTGCTCGCCGCCGGCCAGGACGCGGATGCGCACTACGCCGCCTACGGCGCGAGCGAGGGACGCGACCCGAACGCCTTCTTCTCCACCAAGGGCTATCTCGCCACCTACACGGATGTCGCGCAGGCCAAGCAGAACCCGCTGACCCACTACGACACCTACGGCTGGAAGGAGGGCCGCGATCCGAGCGCCGGTTTCGACACGCAGTTCTATCTCGCCCGCAACAGCGACGTGAAGGCGGCCGGCATCGACCCGCTGACCCACTACATCGAGTACGGCCAGGCGGAAGGCCGCGCGATCTTCGACGCGGTCGGGTTCACGGCCAACATCAAGGGCGGTTTCGATCCCGAATTCTACCTACTGGCCAACGCGGACGTGGCTCAGGCCGCCACGGTCGCCGGCGGCGACATCTTCGCCTTCGCCAGCCAGCACTACGACACCTATGGTTGGAAGGAAGGCCGGGACCCGAACGCGGTGTTCGACACCAAGGGGTATCTCGCCGCTTACGGCGACGTCGCGGCGGCCGGGGTGAACCCCTTGAACCACTACGACACCTACGGCTGGAAGGAGGGGCGCGATCCGGCCCGGGATTTCGACACCTCGACCTACCTCGCGGTGAACAGCGACGTCGGCCAGGCCGGGATCGACCCGATGCAGCACTTCCTGCAGTACGGCCTCCTCGAGAACCGTTCGGTCCTCAACGACGGCACCTTCGGCGCCGGTACCCTCGGCTGAGCCGCGAACTCGCGGACCTTCCCGATGGC
>NZ_JAIEOF010000027.1 GCF_019750675.1 Methylobacterium sp. | reverse complement strand
CAGGCCATCCGCCAGCGCATCAGCCAGGGAGCCGCCGCGTAATGGCCGAGCACAGCACCATCGAATGGACCGACGCGACTTGGAACCCGATCACGGGCTGCTCCATCGTCTCGCCCGGCTGCACGAACTGCTACGCCATGGGCCTGGCCGGAACGCGGCTCAAGCACCATCCCTCGCGCGCCGGCCTCACCGTCGACACCAAGGCCGGTCCGGTCTGGAACGGGCAGGTGCGCCTCAACGGGGAATGGCTCACTCAGCCGATCGAGTGGAAACGTCCGCGCCGGGTCTTCGTCTGCGCGCATGGCGATCTGTTCGCCGAGAGCGTGCCGGACTCCTGGATCGACCGCGTGTTCGCCGTCATGGCGCTGGCGCCGCATCACGCCTTCCAGGTCCTGACGAAGCGGTCGGCGCGGATGCGCGCGTACCTCTCGGATCCCGAGACACCTGCCCGGGTCGCCCTGCTCCGCGTGCTGGCGAGCGGGAAACCAGGCGAACCAACCCCGGTGTATGTCCAGGTCAACGTGCACAGCGAACAGCGCCGCTGGCCCCTGCCGAACGTCTGGCTGGGCGTCTCGGCCGAGGACCAGCGCCGCGCCAACGAACGCTTGCCGGATCTGCTCGCCACGCCGGCCGCCGTGCGGTTCGTGTCGGCCGAGCCACTGCTCGGGCCGATCGATTTCACCGCGATCCCCGACCCGGATACGGGCAGCGCCGAGCCCTGGCCGCATGCGGTGGACGCGCTGACGGGCGACGTATCCGACGACGCCAACGGGATCATCGACGGGGTGTACGAGCCCGGACAGGCACCGAAGCTAAATTGGATCATCGTCGGCGGCGAGAGCGGCCCCGGCGCCCGGCCGATGCACCCGACCTGGGCCCGGTCGATCCGCGAGCAGTGCGAGGCGGCCGACGTCGCCTTCCACTTTAAGCAGTGGGGCGCATGGCACCCCTGGGGTCAGCCGCTCGCCGATGGAAGCGTCAACCTCCGGTCCTTCGGGAAGGACCCAGAGCACTACCGGCACCTGCCAGGGCAGGAGATTGTCTCGCGCGTCGGTAAGAAGGCCGCCGGCCGACTCCTCGACGGGGTCGAGCACAACGGCATGCCGGAGTCGGCGCGATGAAGCTAATACCCCACGGAAAGACACGCCTCGTCTTGGTGGCTGGTGGATTTGCCTTCAAGCTCGCCCGCGGACGGACGGGCTGCCTTTGCAATTTGTTCGAAGCGCGGACCTGGATCGAAGCGACTCCGGAGCGACGCATAATCCTCTGTCCTGTCCTCGCGTGCGAGCCTCGCGGTTTGGTTCTTGTCATGCCGGAAGCACAGCCGATCAACACCGATGAAGCGGAAGCCCATCACGCAGCTGGTACCTTTCCCGATTGGGATTACTGGCCCGGCGACCCCGATGACCCATTCGAGCCGAAGGCTGCCAACTGGGGCATGCTGGAGGGCCGCCTCGTAGCGCTCGACTATTCCGCTCCGGCTATCCCGTTTCCCGACCAGGGGAGCATCCCATGACCGCCGCGGTAGAGCACGCCAACAGGAGCCCGAGGAGCAGAGCGATGCAGCAGGCCGATCCGACCCGGTTCGTCGTTAGGTTTCCCGATGTGGCGCGCGAGCTGGGCGTCTCCGCGACGACCCTCCGGCAGATGTGCCGCAAGGGGGAAGGACCGCCGCTTCTACAGCTAAGCGAGCGGTGCTTCGGTGTCCGCCGAGGCGAGCTTGATGCCTGGATCGAGACCCGCAAGGTGGCGAGC
>NZ_JAIEOF010000375.1 GCF_019750675.1 Methylobacterium sp. | reverse complement strand
TTCTGGGCGGTGGCCTCCGAGACCGTCTGCTGACGGCCCATGGACATGCCGAGGAAGACCTCGTCGTTGTTCTCGCCATAGGCCACGGTGCCGAGCTCGGGCGAGAAGCCCCACCGGGTCACCATCATGCGGGCGAGGCGCGTGGCCTGCTCGATGTCGGACTGGGCGCCCGAGGTCACCTTGTCGGCGCCGAAGGTCATCTCCTCGGCGATGCGTCCCCCCATCATGATGGCGAGGCGCGAGGTCATCTGCTCGAAGGACATCGAGAGCTTGTCGCGCTCGGGCAGCTGCATGACCATGCCCAGGGCCCGGCCGCGCGGGATGATCGTGGCTTTGTGGACCGGGTCCGTCGCCGGGACGTTGAAGGCCACGATGGCGTGGCCGCCCTCGTGATACGCGGTCAGCCGCTTCTCGTCCTCGGTCATGACCAGGGTGCGCCGCTCGGCACCCATCATCACCTTGTCCTTGGCGTCCTCGAACTCGTGCATCGTGACGATGCGCTTGCCGCGCCGCGCAGCGAGCAGGGCCGACTCGTTGACGAGGTTCATCAGATCGGCGCCCGAGAAGCCCGGGGTGCCGCGCGCGATGACCTTGAGGTCGACGTCCGGCGCCAGGGGCACCTTGCGGACGTGGACGCGCAGGATGCGCTCGCGGCCGACGACGTCGGGGTTCGGCACCATGATCTGGCGATCGAAGCGGCCCGGACGCAGCAGGGCGGGGTCGAGCACGTCGGGACGGTTGGTCGCCGCGATGATGATCACGCCCTCGTTGGCCTCGAAGCCGTCCATCTCCACGAGAAGCTGGTTCAGGGTCTGCTCGCGCTCGTCGTTGCCGCCCCCTAAGCCGGCGCCGCGATGGCGACCAACCGCGTCGATCTCGTCGATGAAGATGATGCAGGGAGCGTTCTTCTTGGCCTGCTCGAACATGTCGCGGACACGCGACGCGCCGACGCCGACGAACATCTCGACGAAGTCGGAGCCCGAGATCGTGAAGAACGGCACGTTGGCCTCGCCCGCGACCGCCCGGGCGATCAGGGTCTTACCCGTGCCGGGAGGGCCGACGAGGAGCACGCCGCGCGGGATGCGGCCGCCCAGGCGCTGGAACTTCTGCGGGTCGCGCAGGAATTCCACGATCTCCTGCAGGTCCTCCTTGGCTTCCTCGACGCCAGCGACGTCGTCGAAGCTCACGCGGCCCGAGGCCTCGGTGAGGAGCTTGGCCTTCGACTTGCCGAAGCCCATGGCGCGGCCCGCGCCCGACTGCATCTGGCGGGAGAGGAAGATCCAGGCGCCGATGAACACCAGGATGGGCAGCCAGCTGACGAGCAACTGGATGAACCACGGCGTGTTGTCCGACGGCGGACGCGCGGTGATCTGCACGCCCTTGCTCTGGAGCTTCGAGACGAGGCTCGGGTCGTTGGGGGCGTAGGAGGTAAAGTTGCCGCCGCCGACATAGGTGCCGCTGACGTCCTGCCCGGAGATCACCACCGTCTGGATCTTGCCGGAATCGGCATCGTTCAGAAGCTGGCTGTAGGCGATCTCGGAGCCGCCACCGCGATGACCCGGGTTCTGGAACAGGGTCACGAGGGCGAGCACGAGCAGGAAGATGACGACCCACAAGGCGAAATTGCGGAAATTCGGGTTCATCGATCAATCCCTGGAGGCGCCTGGGCCCGCCGCGCCAAATGGGGCGGGTCGATCCGGGTGCTCGTCGCCAATGTAGGCAGCGCGCCACCCCTTGCCAAGTCGA
>NZ_JAIEOF010000229.1 GCF_019750675.1 Methylobacterium sp. | reverse complement strand
CTCGGACCATCTTGCGTCCGCATCGTCTTGGGTTCATTGCCGTGCCCGGGCCACTCCTCCCCAACGAGGAGCTTTCATCTGGAAGGATGACGTACGTGACCAACCGACCCGCCACGCGCCCCCGCGTGCCGAATTTCTCGTCAGGCCCCTGCACCAAGCGCCCCGGCTGGAGCCTCCAGGCCCTCGCGGACGCACCGCTCGGCCGCTCGCACCGCTCGGCCATCGGCAAGGCCAAGCTCAGCCAAGCCATCGACCTCACCCGCAGCGTGCTTCAGGTGCCGGCCGACTATCGCATCGGTATCGTGCCCGCCTCCGACACCGGCGCCGTCGAGATGGCGATGTGGTCGATGCTCGGGCCCAAGACCGTCGAGGTCGTGGCCTGGGAGGCGTTCGGCCTCGAATGGGTCACCGACGCCCTGAAGGAACTCAAGATCGCGCCCCGCGTGCATGTGGGCGATTACGGCATCCTGCCCGACCTCTCGGCCGTCGATACCAAGCACAACGACGTCATCTTCACCTGGAACGGCACGGCCGCCGGCGTGCGCGTCCCGAACGGCGACTGGATCGCCGCCGACCGCGAGGGCATCACCATCTGCGACGCCACCTCGGCCGCCTTCGCGATGCCGCTGGACTGGGCCAAGCTCGATGTCGTCACCTTCTCCTGGCAGAAGGTGATGGGCGGCGAGGCCGCGCACGGCATGATCGTACTCTCGCCCCGCGCGGTCGCCCGCATCGAGTCCAACGTCCCGGCCTGGCCCGTGCCCAAGGTCTTCCGCATGGCCAAGGACGGCAAGCTGATCGAGGGCATCTTCAAGGGCGACACCATCAACACGCCCTCCATGCTGGCGGTGGAGGATTACCTCGACACCCTGAAATGGGCGCAAGAGCTCGGTGGGCTCCCGGCGCTGCACGCGCGGGCGGACGCCAATGCCCGGGTGATCCACGATTGGGTGGCCCGCACGCCCTGGATCGGCCACCTGGCGGCCGATGCCGGCACCTACAGCAACACGGGCGTCTGCCTCGTCATCACCGATCCTGACGTGCTCGCCCTGGGCGACACCGTGGTCGGCGCCGTCGCCAAGGGCATCGCCGACACCCTCGACCGCGAGGGCATCGCCTACGACATCGGGGCCTATCGCGATGCGCCCGCCGGCCTGCGGATCTGGTGCGGCGGCACGGTGGAGCGCGCCGACCTCGAGGCGCTGACCCCGTGGCTCGACTGGGCCTTCGCGGCCGAGAAGGCGAAGCTCGCCCAGGCGGCCTGACCCCAAAAGCCGACGGTCCGTCACCCGTCCGAACGGTCCCGGCGGCGCGCTCGCGAGCGAGCGCCGCCGGGCGCCCGTCCATCCCGTGTCCGGCCCGGAAAGCGCCATGCCCGTGCCCAAGATCCTCATCTCCGACGCGCTCTCCGAGGCGGCGGTCCAGTCCCTGCGCGAGCGCGGGCTCGCGGTGGATTTCCGGCCCGACCTCGGCCGGGATCGCGACGCCTTATTGGCGTGCATCGACGCCTATGATGGCCTCGCGATCCGCTCGGCGACCCGCGTGACGGAGAAGCTGCTGGCCCGTGCGGGGCGCCTGCGGGTGATCGGCCGCGCCGGCATCGGCGTCGACAACGTCGACGTGGCCGCCGCCACCGCCCGGGGCGTCGTGGTGATGAACACGCCCTTCGGCAATTCCATCACCACCGCCGAACACGCCATCGCGATGATGTTCGCGCTCGCCCGGCAGATTCCCCAGGCGGA
>NZ_JAIEOF010000096.1 GCF_019750675.1 Methylobacterium sp. | reverse complement strand
AGGCCCCGGAGAGTGCTGATCCCATGATGTCCCGCGCGGAACGCACGCCCCTGACGGACTGGTGGTGGACCGTCGATCGCGGCCTGCTCGCCGGGCTCGGCGCGCTCATGGTGGCGGGCCTCGTCTTTCTCATGGGCGGCGGGCCGCCGGTGGCCGAGAAGATCGGCCTGCCGACCTTCCACTTCCTCAACCGGCAGGCCCTCTACCTCGCGCCGACGATCCTCATCATCGTCGCGGTCTCCTTCCTGTCGCTGCGCCATATCCGGCGCGTCGCGCTCTTCACCTGGATGGCGGGCGTCGCCCTGTGCATCCTGGCGAGCAAGTTCGGCCCGGAGATCAAGGGCGCGCACCGCTGGATCCAGTTCGGCGCCATCGGCATCCAGCCGTCCGAATTCGTGAAGCCCGCCTTCGTGGTGGTGGCGGCCTGGGCTTTCTCGGAGGGCGCGCAGCGGCGCGACATGCCCGGCGGGTTCCTGGCGATCCTGCTCCTGCCGGTCACGATCGTGCCCCTGATCCTCCAGCCGGATTTCGGCCAGACCATGCTCATCACCATCGTGTGGTGCGCGCTGTTCTTCGTGGCCGGTCTGCACTGGTTCTGGGTGGCGGGCCTCGGCGCCGGCGGCCTCCTCGGCGTCGCCGCCGCCTACCGCTTCCTGCACCACGTTCGCGAGCGCATCGACCGCTTCCTGAACAGCGAATCGGGCGACAATTTCCAGGGCTTCTGGGCTCAGCAATCCTTCAATTCCGGCGGCTGGCTCGGCACCGGGCCCGGTGAGGGCGTCGCCAAGCGCCACCTGCCCGACGCGCATACCGACTTCATCTTCTCGGTCACCGGCGAGGAGTTCGGTACCCTGGTCTGCCTCGGCCTCGTCCTGCTGTTCGCCTACATCGTGATGCGGGGCCTCAAGCTCGCGCGCCGCACCGACGACACCTTTTCGCGGTTGGCGATCACCGGGTTGACCACGCTGTTCGGGCTCCAGGCCTGCATCAACATGGCGGTGAACGTGCGCCTGATGCCCGCCAAGGGCATGACGCTGCCCTTCGTCTCCTACGGCGGCTCCTCGCTGATCTCGCTGGCGCTCGGCATGGGCTTCCTCGTGGCCTTGACCCGCAAGCGCCCCCGGACCACCACCCTGAGCCAGAAGCCGCCGGGCACCGCCCCGGCGACCATCGCCGGAGTGATGCGTTGACGGTCGCGACAGCCACGATCCTGCTCTGTGCCGGCGGCACGGGTGGGCACCTGTTCCCCGCCGAGAGCCTGGCGCACGCCCTGCGCGCCCGGGGCGTGCGGGTCGTGCTGGCCACCGATGCCCGGGTGGATTCCATCGCCGCCGGCTTCCCGGCCTCCGAGATCGTCACCATCGCGTCGGCGACGCCCTCAGGCCGTTCCCTGATCAAGCGCGGAGCCGCGCTCCTCACCCTCGGGCGCGGCTTCGGGGTCGCCGCCCGGCAGATCAAGCGCATCAACCCGGCCGCCATCGTGGGCTTCGGCGGCTACCCCACCGTGCCGCCGATGCTGGCGGGGCAGATCCTGCGCGTCCCCACCATCCTGCACGAACAGAACGCCGTGATGGGCCGGGCCAATGCCTTCCTGGCGCGGGGCGCGCGCGCCATCGCCACCGGTTTTCGCGACGTGCGCGGTGTGCCGGCGAAGGCGCTCGCCCCACGCACCCACACCGGCAACCCGTTGCGGCCTGCCGTGCTCGATGCCGCGAGAACCGCCTATCCGGCGCTCGGTCC
>NZ_JAIEOF010000317.1 GCF_019750675.1 Methylobacterium sp. | reverse complement strand
GACGACGCGCGCAACGCCCTCACGCGCCGGATCACCGATGCCAACGGCGGACAGGCGGGTGCCGTGGCCGCCGCCCTCGTCACGGGCAAGCGTGGCCTGATCGGCCCCGAAACCAACGAGGTGCTGCGCGCGGCCGGAATCTACCACGTGGTCTCGATCTCCGGCCTGCACATGGTGCTGGCGGCCGGGGTGGTGTTCTGGCTGGTACGGGCACTTCTCGCCGTCGTGCCCTGGTTCGCGCTCCACTGGCCCATCAAGAAGATCGCCGCGGCCTTCGCCATGGTGGGCGTGACGGCTTACTGCGTCTTCTCGGGCTGGGATATTGCGGCCGAACGCGCCCTGATCATGACGTTGGTGATGCTGGGCGCGATCCTCGTGGATCGCCCGGCGCTGAGCATGCGCAACCTCGCGCTCGCCGCGATCATCGCCCTGGCGCGCGAGCCGGACGGCGTGCTCGGCCCGAGCTTCCAGATGTCGTTCGCCGCCGTGGCCGGACTGATCGCCTGTGCGCGCCTGATCGGTGGCGGCGCCTTCCGCCGCGATGGAAGCGGGCCGCTCGCGCGCGCCTGGGGATGGTGCCTCGCGATCGTCGTGGGAACGCTCGCGACGACGCTCGTCGCCCAGATGGCCACGGCGCCCTTCGCGACCTACCATTTCCAGACGGTGCAGCCGTTCGGTCTCGTGGGCAATGCCCTGACCCTGCCCCTCGTCTCCCTCGCGGTGATGCCGGCGGCCGTCCTCGGCATCCTCGCCTACCCGTTCGCCCTCGACCAGCCCGTCTGGTGGGCGATGGGCCTGGCCGTGCGAGGCATGTTGACGATCTCCGGCTGGATTGCGGGCTTCGGCCACGCCACCTACGTGGTGCCGGCCTTCGGCGCCGGGGCCCTTACGCTGATGGCGGCGGCCCTCGTCCTGCTGGCCCTGCCGGCCTCGTCCCTGCGCTGGTTCGGCCTCCTGCCGGCCGTGATCGGCATCGGGCTCGCCGCCCATCCGGTGCGGCACGACATCTACGTGGATCGCGAGGGTGCGGGCGCGGCGATCCGCGATGCCAGCGGGCGCCTGGCGATACTCGGGCGTCCGCCCCCCTTCGTGCTGGACCAATGGCTGAAAGCCGACGGCGACAACCGCAAGGCCAGCGCGGTCACGGCACATTCCGCGGCCCGGTGCGACCGGCTCGGCTGTACCGTGTCCCTGGCGGATGGACGCAGAATCGCGCTCGTCACCGACAAGCGTGCTCTGCCGGAGGATTGCGCGCGGGCCGACATCCTCATCACCCGCCGGGACGCGCCCCCCGGTTGCGCTGCGGCCATGATCCTTGATCGCGGCTTCCTGCGATCGCATGGCGCCAGCGCGATCCGATTCGGTCCGGAAGGTCCGATCATCACGTCGGCACGCCGCCCCGGTGAAGGGGTGCCGTGGCGTGTACCCGCAACCGAACCGGCCTCCACGACGAAAAGCGCGCTCGAGATCGACCAGCCCCGCGCGGAGCCCGGGCCCGACGACACGGACGTGTCGGACGCCGATCCGGGCTACGCGGTTCAGTAGCGCCGGACGAGGCTCACCAACCGTCCCTGAATACGGACCCGGTCGGGTCCCAGCACGCGGGTCTCGTAAGCCGGGTTCGCCGCCTCCAGGGCGATCGAGGATCCGCGCCGGCGCAGGCGCTTGAGCGTCGCCTCTTCGTCGTCGATCAGCGCCACGATGATGTCGCCGGTGTTCGCGGTCTC
>NZ_JAIEOF010000189.1 GCF_019750675.1 Methylobacterium sp. | reverse complement strand
ACCGAGAACCCCGACCTGCCCACCGGTACGCTGGAGGTCTACATCGACGACCTCGAGGTGCTCGGCCCCGCGGGCGAGCTGCCGATGCCGGTCTTCGGCGACCTCGACTACCCGGAGGAGACGCGGCTCAAGTACCGCTTCCTCGACCTGCGCCGCGAGAAGCTGCACGCCAACATCATGAAGCGCGGCGCGATTATCGATTCGCTCCGCCGCCGCATGCGCGAGGGCGGCTTCTTCGAGTTCCAGACGCCGATCCTGACCGCCTCCTCGCCGGAGGGCGCGCGGGACTATCTCGTCCCCTCCCGCGTCCACCCGGGCAAGTTCTACGCCCTGCCGCAGGCGCCCCAGCAGTTCAAGCAGCTCACCATGATCGCGGGCTTCGACCGCTACTTCCAGATCGCGCCCTGCTTCCGCGACGAGGACGCACGCGCCGACCGGTCCCCGGGCGAGTTCTACCAGCTCGACATCGAGATGAGCTTCGTCACGCAGGAGGACGTGTTCCAGGCGGTGGAGCCGGTCCTGCGCTCGGTCTTCGAGGAATTCGCCGAGGGCAAGCGCGTCACCGGCACGTTCCCACGCATCCCCTACGCCGAGGCGATGCTGAAGTACGGCGTCGACAAGCCGGACCTGCGCAACCCGCTGATCATCGCCGACGTGACGGCCGAGTTCGCCCGCGAGGACGTGGCGTTCAAGGCGTTCAAGGGCGTGATCGCGTCCGGCGGCGTGGTCCGGGCCATCCCGGCCACGGGGGCGGCGACCCAGCCGCGCTCGTTCTTCGACAAGCTCAACGACTTCGCCCGCGCCGAGGGCGCGCCGGGCCTCGGCTACATCATCTTCGAGGACGACGGCGGCACGATCACGGGCAAGGGCCCGATCGCCAAGTTCATTCCGGCCGACGTCCAGGCGGCCATCCGCGAAAAGACCGGCACCAAGGCCGGCGACGCGGTGTTCTTCTCCGCCGGCACCGAGGCCAAGGCGGCGGCCCTCGCCGGCAAGGCCCGCATCCGCATCGGCGACGAACTCGGCCTGTCCGACAAGGACCAGTACGCGTTCTGCTGGATCACCGATTTCCCGATGTACGAGTGGAACGAGGACGAGAAGCGGATCGACTTCTCCCACAACCCGTTCTCGATGCCGAACTTCGAGCGCGAGGCGTTCCTGGCCCTCGACCCGGCGGACGCCGAGACCATCCTGAACATCAAGGCGTTCCAGTACGACATCGTCTGCAACGGCACCGAACTGTCCTCGGGCGCGATCCGCAACCATCGCCCCGACGTGATGGAGAAGGCCTTCGGCATCGCCGGCTACGGCCTCGCGGTGCTGGAGGAGAAGTTCGGCGGCATGCTCAACGCCCTGAAGCTCGGCGCGCCCCCGCACGGTGGCATCGCGCCGGGCATCGATCGCATCGTCATGCTGCTCTGCGGCGAGCAGAACCTGCGCGAGGTGGTGCTGTTCCCCATGAATCAGCGCGCCGAGGACCTGATGATGGGGGCTCCGGCCGAGGCCACGCCGAAGCAGCTGCGCGAGCTCCACATCCGTCTCAACCTGCCCGAGAAGGGCGCCTGAGGCCGACCGGCCCCGCGGCCCCGCACCGGGGCGGCGGGGCCGTCCGGGGTGAGGCCGTCCGAGTCGTCCATGCCGAGCGTGATCGCCGTCGTCGTGGCGCATGACAGCGCCGAGCGCCTGCCGGCCTGTCTGAGCGCCCTCGCGGCCGAGCACGTCCCGG
>NZ_JAIEOF010000402.1 GCF_019750675.1 Methylobacterium sp. | reverse complement strand
CCAGGGGATGCGCGCGGTCAGGCTCGCCGCCGGCAACGGATCGCGCAGGGCCAGGGCCAGCACCACCATGGACAGCAGTCCGACGAAGTAGCTCGCGAAGCCCGCCCAGGCGGAGGAGTTCAGGGCGATCCGCAAATTCGCGATCAGTGCCTGCTGAACCACGATGCTGGCCCCCGCCATGACGGAGAGGGCCACGGGAAGCAGGAGGTTGAGCATGGGCCAGGGACCTGAACGGTGGCGAAGCGCCGGACGCGGGCGCCTTGACAACCATCCCGGAGCCATGTCGTCAAATGACGGATCGGCGCGTATCCATCCAGACAAGGCATGATCAATCCGGCGCATCTCGATCTCTTCCGCGCGGTGATGCGCCACGGCGGGATGACCCGGGCCGCCGAGGCCCTGGGGATCGGCCAGCCGCATATCAGCCGGGCGATGGCCCAGCTCGAGGCGGAGACCGGCCTCTCCCTGTTCGTACGCGGACACGGCACCGCCCGGCCGACGCCGGAGGGTGAGGCCTTCGCCCGCGAGGTCGAGCGCAGCTATGCGGGCCTCGACCACCTCCGCCACGCCGCCCGGCAGATCCGCGAACTCGGCACGGGTCCGTTACGCATCGCCTGCCAGCCCTCCCTGGCCTCGCACCTGTTGCCTCGGGCGATCCAGCGCCTCGTCGCCGAACATCCGGGCGCCCGCATCGCCGTCCATGTGCCGAGCCCGGACGAGATCTGGGCCTGGACGGCCTCGGGGCGGTGCGACCTCGGTCTCGCCCGCCCGCGTACCGGCCATGCGGGGGTGACGGCCGAGCGTTTCCTCACGGTCGATGCGGTGGTCGTCCTGCCGCGCCGGCACCCCCTGGCGCGCCGACGCGCCATCGGCGTGGCGGATCTGGCCGGCGAGAGCCTGGTCGCCGGCGGCCCGGGCCTGTTCCAGGAGGCCGTCGAGGCGCGGTTCGCGGAAGCCGGATGCGTGCCGCGCTTTCCCCTGATGGCCCAGTACACGGCAGCGCGCTGCGGCCTCGTCGCCGCCGGCCTTGGTCTCGCCATCGTCGATCCGGTTCCGGCCGCGGAACTCACCGGCCTGCCGATCGTGCTGCGTCCGTTCCGGCCGGCCCTCGCGATCGAGACCCGGCTGATTCGCCCGGCGGCCCGCCCGCCGGGGCGCCTCGTGGAGCGCCTGATCGACTTCCTCCGGGTGGAGCGCGACGCGCTGCCATCGCGTCGCACAGACGACTCGGCGGGACCGGCAACGCGGTGAGGTGCTCAGCTTGCCGTCGTCGCGTCCGTGCGGGTGAACTTAGCAAAGCCCTTGGCGCGCAGGTCGCAGGCCGGGCATTGGCCGCAGCCGTGGCCCCAGGGGTGGCGGTCGCCGCGCGTGCCGAGGTAGCAGGTGTGGCTGTCCTCCACGATGAGGTCCACCAGGGCCTGCCCGCCGAGATCCTGCGCCAGCCGCCAGGTCTCGGCCTTGTCGATCCACATCAGCGGCGTGTGCAGGACGAAGCGGCGGTCCATCCCGAGGTTCAGTGCCACCTGCAGCGCCTTGATGGTGTCGTCCCGGCAATCCGGGTAGCCCGAATAATCCGTCTCACACATGCCCCCGACGATGTGGGTCAGGGAGCGGCGATAGGCGAGGGCGGCCGCGAAGGTGAGGAACAGCAGGTTGCGTCCCGGCACGAAGGTGTTGGGCAGGCCGCCATCCGCGAAGGCGATGGC
>NZ_JAIEOF010000284.1 GCF_019750675.1 Methylobacterium sp. | reverse complement strand
AGGCTGCGGGTCTCGGTGGGGCTCAAGGGGCTGAGCGCGTTCTCCAGGGAGACCGAGACGGTGCCGCCGCCGATCTGCGCCGCGCCCGTGGCGGCGATGCGGTCGCTGCGGCCGGCGGCGACCTCGACGGCGTAGGTCGAGCCCGCCGCGAAGGTGACGTTGCCCGCCACGTTGAGGGTGCCGATGGAGTTGCCCGGCGCCACGGTACCGCCCTGGCCGACGTTGAGGCCGCCGACGCGGCCCGAGCCGCCGAGCGTGCCGCCCGCATTGACGTTGGCGAGCGAGGTGATCGAGCCGTTCACCGCGAGCAGGCCACCATTCACCTCGGTGGTACCCGTGTAGGTGCTGTTGCCGGTGAGCTGGAGCGTGCCGCCGCCCGACTTCGTCAGGCCGCCCGCGTAGGTGCGGGTGAGGAAGGCCTGATCGCGGGCCTGCTTGTAGGTGTACTCGACCCCCTGCTCCTGCGTGGCGTTCGCCGGCAGGCCGTTGGTCCAGCCGCGCTCGGCCTTGGTTTGGATCCAGGCCGCGTGCTCGGCGCTGTCCTCCACGAAGCGCTGGCGCAGGGCCGCGTCGGAAATGTCGTTCGACCAGGTGTCGGAGACGCCCGCGCCGAGATTGGCGTTGAAGCGGCCGAGGAACTGGCCGGGGCCGTTCATCGCCCGGCCGAGGTCGATCTTGCCCCAGCCGAAGGTCTCGTTGGGCCGGTCGGCGGGGCCGTCGCCCAGGTGGGTCGCGGTGGTGAGCAGGACGTCGCGGGTCTGCTCGTTGGTCATGTAGGCGAAGCGCTCCATCACCAGGGCCAGCGCCCCGGTGACGTGGGGGGCCGACATCGAGGTGCCGCTCTTCAGGCCGTAGCCGGCCACGCCCGTGGCGCTGGTCACGGTGGAGTAGACGTTGCGGCCGGGCGCGGCGATGCACCAGTACTTGGCCACGCCGCAGCGGTTGAAGGCCGAGGCATCCGTCGCGGTCAGGCCCGAAGCGGCGATCCAGGTCTTCTCCAGATCGGGCTCGAAATAGGGCAGCGCGGCCCGCACGGTCGGGTTGTTCACGCCCGCATTGCCGGCGGCGAAGACCATGATGGTGCCCGCACGGCCGGCTTCCGCGGCGGCGTCGAGCCAGTCGAGCTGGCGCGGGAACTTGGCATAGGCCGAGAACAGGCCGCCCAGGGTGTTGTAGTTCTCAGGCGGCGGCGGGCTGCCCCAGCTGCTGTTGATCGCCCGCGCGCCCTGCGCGACCAGGTTGCCGTAGGCGCTCTTGAAGTAGTTGTAGTCCTGGTTGGTGCCGTAGATCGAGGAATCGGTGCCGTTGGTGTTGGTGGCCAGCAGCGTCGCGCCGAAGGCGACGCCGTGCATGCCGACGCCGTCGCGGTTGGCCACGATGGTGCCGTCGACATGGGTGCCGTGGTCGTCGTTGACGCCCTGGATCCAGGTGCCGGGCACCGAGTAGCTCGATCCGGCGGTGAAGAAGCTCGAGCGCACCCCGGCGGCCGTCTCGTAGCGGTAGCCGTCGGCGCGGAAGGTGCCGGTGTTGGTGAGGGCAGTGACACGGCCGGCGAATTCCGGATGCGTGGCGAGGTAGCCCGAATCCACCGACCCCACCACCACGCCCCGCCCGGTGATGCCGCGCGCATAGGCCTGGTCGGCGTTCATCGAGGCGAGACCGAAATCGGCGAGGTATTCCGGCGTGCGCCAACTCG
>NZ_JAIEOF010000116.1 GCF_019750675.1 Methylobacterium sp. | reverse complement strand
GGGCGGTCGCGGGTGAAGCCAACGTGCCGTTCTTCACGATCTCGGGCTCCGACTTCGTCGAGATGTTCGTCGGCGTCGGCGCCTCGCGTGTCCGTGACATGTTCGAGCAGGCCAAGAAGAACGCCCCCTGCATCATCTTCATCGACGAGATCGACGCGGTCGGTCGCCATCGCGGCGCCGGCCTCGGCGGCGGCAACGACGAGCGCGAGCAGACCCTGAACCAGCTCCTGGTGGAGATGGACGGCTTCGAGGCCAACGAGGGCGTGATCATCATCGCGGCGACCAACCGTCCCGACGTGCTCGACCCCGCCCTGCTGCGTCCGGGCCGCTTCGATCGCCAGATCATGGTGCCGAACCCCGACGTCGTCGGCCGCGAGCGCATCCTGCGCGTCCACGTCCGCAAGGTGCCCCTGGCGCCGGACGTCGACCTCAAGGTCATCGCGCGCGGCACCCCGGGCTTCTCGGGCGCCGATCTGATGAACCTCGTCAACGAGTCGGCCCTGCTCGCTGCGCGGCGCGGCAAGCGCATCGTCACGATGCACGAGTTCGAGGACGCCAAGGACAAGGTGATGATGGGTGCCGAGCGGCGCACCCTGGTCATGACCGAGGACGAGAAGCGGCTGACCGCCTATCACGAGGGTGGCCACGCCATCGTGGCCTTCAACGTCCCGGCGACGGACCCCGTCCACAAGGCTACGATCATCCCGCGCGGCCGGGCCCTGGGCATGGTCATGCAGCTGCCCGAGCGCGACAAGCTGTCGATGTCCTTCGAGCAGATGACCTCGCGCCTCGCCATCATGATGGGCGGACGCATCGCCGAGGAGATGACCTTCGGCGCCGACAAGGTGACCTCCGGCGCCCAGTCCGACATCGAGCAGGCCACCCGTCTCGCCCGCATGATGGTGACCCGCTGGGGCTTCTCGCCCGAACTCGGCACCGTGGCCTACGGCGAGAACAACGACGAGGTCTTCCTCGGCATGTCCATGGGCCGTCAGCAGACGGTCTCGGAGGCCACCGCCCAGAAGATCGACGCGGAAGTACGCCGCCTCGTCGAGACCGGGCTCGAGGAAGCCCGCCGCATCCTCGGCGAGCACAAGGACGACCTCGAGGCGCTGGCCCAGGGCCTTCTGGAATACGAGACCCTGTCTGGCGACGAGATCAAGAACCTCATCGCCGGCAAGCCGCCGATCCGCGATTCCGGCGACGGGCCGACCACCCTGCGGGGCTCCTCGGTGCCCTCCGCCGGCCGTGGCCGCCCCCGCGGCAGCGACGGTCTGGAGCCGCAGCCCCAGGCTTGAGCGATCGACCCTTGACCGATCGGTGCTCGGCAGCGAGCACCGATCACATCGAGCCGTGCGCTCGCGACGAGACCACGGGCCCGCCACCAGCGGGCTCGTTCGCGTAAAGGCCCCGGTAACGCTGTGACGGGCTCGTGGCTATCCGCGCGACTCGTGCGCAGTCCCGCAACCGGATCTTCAGGCCCCGGCACGACGCTGGTCCGCCCGGACCGGACTGGACGAAGCCGATCGGGACGAGCGTCGTGAGACGGACTGAAGTTCCCTAAAACCGCGAACAGAAGACGGGACGCGAAGAGCATGTCGCGCAAGTATTTCGGAACGGACGGCATCCGGGGTCGGGCCAACGGCGTCATCACGCCGGAACTCGCCCTGAAGGTCGGCCAGGC
>NZ_JAIEOF010000156.1 GCF_019750675.1 Methylobacterium sp. | reverse complement strand
GCCGCGCGCATAGGCCTGGTCGGCGTTCATCGAGGCGAGACCGAAATCGGCGAGGTATTCCGGCGTGCGCCAACTCGTGACGTCCCCGATCCGGCCGGGATCCTGATACCCGGTCGTCTGTCCGAGGGCCGCGTGCGAGACGCCCGCACACAGCAGAAAGCTCAGCCCGGCGGCGCGCAGGGGCCGCAGATGCGTTGGATTCGACATCGGTGTCCTCAGAAGCGTGGAAGTTTTCCTGCCGACAAAAAGGCTATAGCGCGTGTCCATCGCTTTGGGCGCAAAGCGGAACGCACCTGAATTCGACTTAATTGTTCGGATCTCGTATTGGCAGGGAGATTTGTAGCTTCACGAAATCTCGATGCTCAAGGCGTATTCCGCCTCCGTTTGCGATAGAAATCTTGTGTGGCCGAGACACAACAATGGGCCGGTGGCGGCGCGCCTTCCCGCCGCCCCCAGGCCTGACTGCGCGCCACTCCCGCGCTGGACGCAGGACCCTCCGGAACCCTCTCGAAGGGCCCGGCCGCTCCGGGCGAACGCATTCCCGGCAGGGTTTGCTCAGGGCGATGCGCGCGGGCCGACAGGAAAAAACCCGCCCCGGCGCGCGCCGGGCGGGTCGAGTGGGCCGTCTCCGGTCGGGGACAATGGCCGGACGAAGACATTCCGCCGGCTGCGTTGGCGGCTCGTACGAGGCTTGCCGTTCTATTCCACGCGAGGCGTCTTCCGGGACTCGCGAATCCGGTCGTTCGGCCTTCGGTTGTCCGGCCTCTTCGCGGGAGGATGGGCCGGCAAAGGCGCGGCCATCCTCAGCTTCGCGTTTCCTGGCTCAGCCTCGCGTTTCCTGGAAGGGCCGCAGCAGCCAGGCGAGGCGGCCGGCATCGTCGTCCTCGTCGACCCGCGGCATCCGGATCTCCGGCTCGGCGGCGCCGCGCATGATCTGTCCGAGGAGCGAGGGCAGACCCACGCCGTGCTCCTGGAGCAGCAGCGCCGCGTCGAGCAGGAAACGGATGTGGTCGTCGGGCACGGGCTCGCCCGCGACCTGGGCCTCCACGACCCGGTCGGCGAGGCGCCCCGCCAGATACGACAGCTCGGGCAGGCGCCGCGCGGCGTCCCGAGACCGATGCGAAGGCGCTGGAGCAGCGCTCATGTGACGTCTCCCTTGGCCGTGCGCGTGGGTCCGATGCGCCCGTCGCGCCCAGGCGTAGCGCAGGACCGTCACCATTGTGTTCACGGGAGAGCCGAAAGCTGACTCCCCGGCGCCGCCCCCTCGACTGGAGGGCGACGGACGTCACAGGGTGGACGCCACGGTCAGGATCGAGGCCAGGCCCGCGGCCAGGAATGCGTCGAGTTCGGCATGCGCGAAGCCCGCGAGCTTGAGGCCGTGGGCGGCGCCCACTACGACGAGCATCACGCCGATGGCCAGGAGGCGGGGTATCACCGTCTTCACGTCGTCGCTCCCCCCGCACCGTGCGTTCCGGCCGATCGCCGTGGCGGCGATGCCCCGCGCCGGGATCACGCCCGCACGTCGGCGGCGGCGTCCTGCATGACGCGCGCCACGAGGCCGTAGGTCTCGGTCCAGGCCTCGCGCACCTCGGGCGTGAAGTCGGGCCCGAGCCCCTGCTCCAGGGTCCAGAGCAGCGCCTCCCCGACGGGCGCGTAATGCGCCGCCTGCGT
>NZ_JAIEOF010000294.1 GCF_019750675.1 Methylobacterium sp. | reverse complement strand
CAAGCCGCTCACAACGTGGCCGCTCGCCGATGAACGGGGTATACGGAGCCAAAAGAACCCCGTCAAGGAAAAATTCGGGGCGCTGCCTGTTTTCCCACGATTGCACAGGGCTCGCAGCTCGCAATCATTGCGGCGTCAGGCGCTTCCTGAACCAGTCCCGCAGGAGGTCTTCCTCGTAGGCGAAAGCACCGGACCGGTTCGCACGGGCGCCGAACAGGAAGTTGATGTCGCTGACCCGCTCGTCTCCGCCGGCGATCCGGCGACCGCCTCGACGCAGGTCGTAATGCAAGCGGAAGGCCGGCGGCGTCACGTCGGTCACCACCCGCGGTGACGAGACCGGAGACAGGCCCGGATGCGCGAAGCCGGCCAGATCGATGTCCAGTACGTCGACGCGAAGATCGTCGCCCGGCGCCATCGCGCGCAAAGCCGCCCCCTCGATGATGCGCCGGACTTCCGCGAGGGTGACGCGAAGCCCCGGACCCGCACCGACGCGGTCGCCCGCATCCGTGTAGCGTTCGGGAGCGACGAAGTTTACCGTCACCCGCGGAGCCGGAGCGCTCGCGGCGGGCCCCGCGGCGGTCACGAGAAACCCCACCAGCATCGCGCCGTGCCGGACCGCGGGATGGATCGCCACCGCCTCAGTATCCGCGCTTGACCTGCGCGAGGGCACGGGTCAGCCCGTCGGCGATGAACTCCCGCTCGGGCGGCGAGGCATCGCGGGCGACGACCACGAACTCCCTGCGCGACACGAGGGTGAGCGTCTGCATGCCGTATTCCTCGTCCTCGACCTTGGTGAGCTTCGTCCAGAGCGGATTGAAGCGCCATTCGCGGCGCTCGCCGCGATGGGTCACCCGCGCGAGCATCACCTCGATCGGCGAGATCGCCACCTCCTCAAAGGAACGCCCCCGCCGGAAGCTCACCTTGAGCGCCGCGTAGAGGGCCAGCATGTCGAGGCCGAAGAAGCCCGCCACCGGCCAGTATCCGGCCTTCACGCAGGCGACCGAGGTGACCAGGGAGACGGCGCAGCACAGCACCATCACGATGCGGAAGCCCTCGTGGCTCAGGGATTGGTGAGGCCGGATGGTCGCCCGGAAGACAGGCCGATCCATGCTGTCGGGGTCCAGGCCGTCCGGGTGCAGACCCGTCGCCGGCATGCCCGTGCGGGGGTCCTGATGATTGCCGCTCGCCATGCAATGCATATAACGCTTGGATGCGAACCCGACAGCCGACCAAACCGCGGAAATCGCCGATCTCCGCGCGTCTTTCCGCGCCGATCGTCGCAGAGGTGCCGATCGCGCCCGAACCGGTGGGACCGGAGACCGTCGCGGAGATCTTTTCGCGCTTGTCGGCGGCCAACCCGGAGCCCCGCGCCGAACTCGATTTCCAGAACCCGTTCACCCTTCTGGTGGCGGTCGTGCTGTCCGCCCAGGCCACGGATCGCAGCGTGAATCTCGCCACCGCCCCCCTCTTCGCGATCGCCGATACCCCGGAGAAGATGCTGGCGCTGGGCGAGGAACGGGTGCGGGACTTCATCCGCACGATCGGACTGTTCAACACCAAGGCGAAGAACGTGATCGCGCTCTCGCGCATCCTGGTGGAACGGCATGGCGGTGCGGTGCCGAGGCGGCGCGAAGACCTCGAGGTTCTGCCCGGCGTCGGCAC
>NZ_JAIEOF010000211.1 GCF_019750675.1 Methylobacterium sp. | reverse complement strand
CTCGGCTGGGAATGCTGGTGCGACGGCATGGAGGTGAGCCAGTTCACCTACTTCCAGCAGGTCGCGGGCTTCGAGTGCGCGCCCGTCGCGGGCGAGCTCACCTACGGCCTGGAGCGCCTGGCGATGTACGTCCAGGGTGTCGAGAATGTCTACGATCTGAACTTCAACGGCGGCACGGGCGCGGATCGCGTCTCCTACGGCGACGTCTTCCTCCAGGCCGAGCAGGAATACTCGCGGCACAACTTCGAGGCGGCCGACACCGCGATGCTGTTCCGCCAGTTCACCGACGCCGAGAAGGCCTGCCGGACCTACCTCGATGCCGGCGCCCCGGCGGACGAGACCGGCCGGCACCGGATGGCCCAGCCGGCCTACGACCAGTGCATCAAGGCGAGCCACGTCTTCAATCTGCTCGACGCCCGGGGCGTCATCTCGGTGACCGAGCGGCAGAGCTACATCCTGCGGGTGCGGGAACTCGCGAAGGCCTGCGGGGCGGCCTACCTGCGGACCGCGGGCGGTGGAGCGGCCTGACCGGCCCCCGCCCCGAACGGCCACCCGCCCCCTCGAACATTCCTCTCCGGACGCTCCCGCCATGCCCGACCTCCTCCTCGAACTGCGCTCCGAAGAGATCCCCGCCCGCATGCAGCGGCGCGCGGCCGACGATCTGCGGAAGCTCGTCACCGACGCCCTGGTGGAGCGCGGTTTCCTCTACGAGGGCGCCAAGGCCTTCGCGACGCCGCGCCGGCTGGCGCTGCACGTGGCCGGCCTACCGCCGCGGGGCCAGGACGTGCGCGAGGAGCGCAAGGGGCCTCGGGTCGGGGCGCCGGAGGGCGCGGTCCAGGGCTTCCTGAAGAGCGCGGGGCTGGCGAGCCTCGACGAGGCCACCATCGTCACGGACCCGAAGAAGGGCGAATTCTACGTGGCGGTGATCGAGCGGCCCGGCCGCCCGACCCTCGACGTGCTCGCCGAGATCCTGCCGCAGATCATCCGTAGCTTCCCGTGGCCGAAGTCGATGCGCTGGGGCGCGGCCTCGGCGCAGCCGGGCGCCTTGCGCTGGGTGCGTCCGCTGCAATCCATCGTCGCCACCTTCGGCCCGGAGACCGAGACGCCGGACGTGGTGCCGTTCGCGGTCGATGGCATCGCGGCCGGCACCACCACCTACGGTCACCGCTTCCTGGCGCCCGACCCCATCGAGGTCCGGCGCTTCGACGATTATGTCCAGGCCCTGGAGCGCGCGAAGGTCGTGCTCGACGTGGAGCGGCGCAAAGACATCATCCTGCACGACGCCCGGGATCTGGCCTTCGCGCGCGGCCTCGAACTCGTAGAGGATGACGGGCTACTCGAGGAAGTCGCCGGCCTCGTCGAGTGGCCGGTGGTGCTGCTGGGCTCCTTCGACGACGCCTTCCTGGACATCCCGGCCGAAGCGATTCGCGCCACCATTCGGGCTAACCAGAAGTGCTTCGTACTGCGCCATGCCGGCACGGACACCCTGGCGCCGGCCTTCATCCTGACCTCGAACCTGATCGCCAGCGACGGCGGCGCGGCCATCACCGCCGGCAACGAGCGCGTGGTGCGGGCGCGCCTGTCGGACGCCAAGTTCTTCTGGGAGACCGACAAGGCGACCCGCCTGGAGGAGCGC
>NZ_JAIEOF010000250.1 GCF_019750675.1 Methylobacterium sp. | reverse complement strand
GAGCGGGTACGACGGGAAGCCGCGCTGCTCGTTCTGGAGCTTGCGCAGCAGCTCGGGGCCGATGTCCCGGGCCATGCCGCCGTCGGCGTCCGGACGGAAGTACCCTTCCTCAATCAGCCGCTCGCGCCAGAAATTATCCAGCCCCTTGCCGTCCGGACGCGCGACCTTGCCGACGCCCGGCACCACGTAGCGATGCAGATCCGTCGCTGCCGCATCGCCGTCGAGCCGCAGGCCGCCGTTCTCGGCGATGAACCGCGCCAGGCTCTTGCCGGCCGGGCCGGTCGCTTCGGCCGCCGGCGGCGTGAAAGGCTCCGCCGGGCGGGGCGCCCCGTCATCGAAGCGCGGGCGGCTGTAGACCGGCTGGGTGACGATGGGCTCCCCCGGGCGCTCGACCTCGATGGTGCGCTCGATGCCGACGGTCTCAGGAGCTTGCCGTGCAGCATCGTACTCAGGCTCAGCCAAGGCAGCGCGCATGCCCTCGCGCCGATCATAGGCACGCCGAAGCTCGGGCTGGATGATCTGTCCGGCCTGCTCGGGGGTGACCCGCGGTCCTGCCGCAACGCGCGCTTCGGTGAGCGCCATGCCCTGCGGCGTCTCGGCGAGGCCAGCACGGGCCGCATCTTGCACAGCACCGCCGAGCGCAGTCGGAGACGTGCTTTTCTCGGCGAGGCCGTCGAACGCCGCACGGCCCGCCGCCTCGATCTGACCTGGACGCGCGGAATAGACCTCGCTCGCGATGCGCTGGCCCTCACCCCCTGAATTGGCCACGACGCGGGCGAGCTGCGACAGACGCGAGGCTTGGCCACCGGTAACTTGATTCAGGGCTTCGTCGAGGGGAAGCTCGATGCCGCCACCTGGAAGGGCTCGTGCTTCGGCCCGAAGCGCTTGAGCGGCGGCAAGCTGCTCCGCCGAGAACCCCTCCAGGCCCTCGCGGACAGCAGATGCGCCTCGTGGAGCCTGAGCCACAGCCGCGCCGACGCCACCCGCAAGCGCACCGACGAGGCGTGCCGGCGCTTCCATGTCCGGGGACACCTCGCGCGCCGCGCGGCCCGCGCCTTCGCTGGCGAGAGCAGGGGCAACGACCTGGGTGACCGTCCCCTTGCCGAGGAGGTCCGAGCGTTTGGCCGCAACACGCGCCGCAGTCTGTGCAGCGGTCTCGCCAGCTCGCAGCGCCGCACCAGCGCCGCCAGCGAGCGCATTTGGCGCGAACTCGCCCAAGGTATGAGCCACCTCGCCAACTGTGGTCTGAGGCTTGTACGCCGGGCCGGTCACTTGCTCCATGGAGCGCGTCACCGCCTCAGGGGATGGGAATCCGTCTGCAATCGTCGGGCGTTTATCACCACCCGGCATATCGCTCGCTGGCACGCGGCCCGTCGCTCTGACGATAGCTTGCGCTGCTGGTGCCAGCGCAGTGCGGTCGACGAAATGCATCGCCGCGTTCGGCAATCCCACGAGCCCAGCCACACCTCCGATGTCCGCTCCGCTTTCGAACGACCGGCCGACGTCCTTCGCTGCGCCCAGGATTGAGTTGGCAGCGCCAGCGAGCGACGGGGCAGCAGGAGCGGCCTTCGGCGCCTGGGAAAGCCCCTGGAAGGCTTTGAGAGCCGCCCCCTCGTCGGGCGCGT
>NZ_JAIEOF010000191.1 GCF_019750675.1 Methylobacterium sp. | reverse complement strand
GAAAAGGGTGCTGTTCGCTTTGTCATGGCTCCATCCTCTCAAAAGTTGGAGCCTCCGAAAATCCCGGAGCGGTTCAGTTTCGATCATCCCGACGAGTTCGACGATCATCTTGGCAAGAGCGGGTTCGAGGTCATCGAGTCCGAGCGACCGAACCTCGCCGTTGCCGCGCCCGTTGGTGGCTTTGGCGTTCGTGACCACCAGCGTGGTGCCCTCCAGGCGGGCGGTCGCCCATTCGCTCGGACGCAAGCCGAGCTCGACGCCGAGCCACAGCATACGGTGGGCCAGACGAGCGTACGGATGCGGGGACTGGCGCAGCGCTGCACTGATCGCCCGAAGCTCGTCCGGCGTGCCGGCCCGCCGCTTCTTCGCACTCGTTCTCCGGATCGTGGGCGGGCACGGTTCGGGGTGAGCCGGTGCCGCGTTCAGGCGTCCCAGAGCCGCCGAGGCCTCCGCGTGCGCATCCGGTTTGCGGCAGAGGTTCTCCAGGCCATACCGGATGGAAGCACGGTACTGCCGGATCGTCGGGGGGCGCCACTTGCCCTTCGACCCCAAGAACCAGCTGACGAGTGCGCCTGGAGAAGGGTGGTCGCCATCCAGGCCGAGTTCCCAACCCGCCGTCCTCGAGAGCGCATTGGCGCGCCGGATATAGGCTCTCCCCGTCTCCGGCGTCCGCGTCTGATTTCGAGCATCCATTTCCATCGTCCCCCACGTTACTGCGAGCCCCAGTAACGGCGGCCGGCAACAGCGCCGGGCGTCCGCGACCGCGGCTCGCAGTAACCTGGCAGACGGTGACGAAAAACGCTCGTCACCGTCTGCCGGGTGGGGTCGAGCGCCGCAAAGGTGACCGGGAAGCTGGTGTCTCAGATCGCGGGCGCGTGCGGTTAGAAGTGGACCGGTGCCGCGTTCAGCTGTTCCAAAGCCTCCAAGGCCGCCGCATGCCCATCCGGTTTGCGGCAGCGGTTCTCCAGGCCATACCGGATGGCGCCCCGATATTGCCGGATCGTCGGGGGTCGCCACCTCCCCTTCGCACCCACGAACCAACTGACGAGTTCGCCCGGAGAGGCGTGCTCGCCCTCCCGCCGGAGTTCCCGTACCGCCATCCTCGAAAGCGCATCGGCGCGCTGTTCATAGGCGTGCTTCGTGCCCACCGTACAGCCCTGATTTCGACTGTTCATTTCCTCGTACCCCCACGTTACTGCGAGCCTCAGTAACGGCCGCCGGCAACAGCGCCGGCCGACCGCGACCGCGGGTCGAAGAACGCTTGCAGACCGCGATGAAAAACGCTCGTCACCACTGCCGGTCGGGGTCGAGCTTCATGAGGGCGACCGGGATGTTGGCCTCGCGGCGATGCCGAGCGCAGAACACGTCACCCTCGTCGGCGCAGATGAAGGCCAGGTTCCACGATCCGCAGCGATCGTACCCGCAACGCGCGTCCCAGGGCAGGCGCTCGACGTGGAGGACGGCTCGCTCGGTCTGAACGGCGGTCGTCTGCATCCAGAGAGGCATGGCAGGATCGTAACGCGGTGTCTGCTTTCGCTTCGCCTTAAACGGCGCGGGCAGCCGTCGAACGGCGGCGTCTCCGCACCCGGTCTGGGTGCCGT
>NZ_JAIEOF010000227.1 GCF_019750675.1 Methylobacterium sp. | reverse complement strand
TCCAGAGGCGGGCGGCGTCGGCGATCTGCGGTTCGTGGGGCCCGAGGGCGTAGAGGGTCATGGCGCGTCCTTGCGGAGTCGGGAGCCCGGCGGGCTCAGGTGCCGGTCCAGGCGGCGGGGCGCTTGGCGAGGAAGGCCGCCACCCCTTCGGCGAAGTCGTCGCTGCCATAGCATTCCGCGATGAGGTCCGTCGCCTCGGCGGCGGAATCGCGCTCCAGGCGGCGCAGCATCGCGCGGGTCACCCGCATGGTCACGGGGGCGTGCCCGAGCAGGCGCTCGCACACCGCCGCCACCTCGGCGTCGAGGCGTCCCGTCTCCACCACGGCGGCGAGGTAGCCCAGCGGCGCCAGGGTCTCGGCGGTGGGCATCTCGGCCAGCAGCATCATCCGGGTGACGAGGCCCTGGCCAAGGGTCGCGGTCAGCCGGCGCAGGTTGGCCGGCGAGAGGCAATTGCCGAGGGTGCGCGCGATCGGCACGCCGAAGCGGGCCCCGGCCTCGGCGATGCGCAGGTCGCACGCATTGGCGATGGCGAGGCCGCCCCCCACCGCCCAGCCCTCGATGACCGCCACGGTCGGCACCCGGCAGCGCTCCAGCCCGGCGACGTAGCCCTCGATCCGGGCCTCGTAGGCGACGCCGTCCGCTCCCGTGAAGCCGACGAACTGCTCGATGTCGGTGCCCGCTACGAAAGCCTTGCCCCCGGCGCCCCGCAGCACGGCCACCCGCACGGCGGGGTCGGCCTCGATCCGCGCCAGCGCGTCCGCCAGGGCGTCGTACATCGCGAAGGTGAGCGCGTTGCGGGCGGCCGGGCGGTCGAAGGTCAGATGGGCGACGCCGCCCGCGACGCGGTAGCGGACGGCGCCGTCGTCGATCGGGGCGCTCATGCGGCGAAGGCTCCCTCAGCGCGCAGGCGCTCCACGGCCTCGTCCGAGAGGCCGAGTTCGCTCAGGATCTCGTCGGCGTGCTCGCCGAGCAGGGGCGCGTGCCGGCGTACGCGGGCGGGCGTGCCCGAGAGCTTCACCGGAAAGCCGATGTTCGGCACGCTGCCCTCGATGGGGTGGGGCACCTCGATACGCATCTCGCGGTGGCGGCCATGCGGGCTCTCGAAGGCCTCCGGGTAGGTGTTCATGCGTCCGGCCGGAATGCCGGCGGCCAGCAACTCGCTCACCCAGGTCTCGGCATCCTTGGTGGCGAAGCTCGTCTCCAGTTCGGCGATCAGGGCCTCGCGGTTCGCGAGCCGCCCGGCAATGTCGCGGAAGCGTGGATCCGAAAACAGGTCCTGGCGGCCGAGCACGTCGCAGAGCAGGCGCCAGAGCTTCGCGTTCGTCGCCCCCATCACGAAGTAGCCGTCCGCCGCCCGCACGGCCTGGTAGGGCGCGCTCATCCGGTTGGCGGTTCCCAGGGGCTCCGGAACCTGTCCGGTGCCCCAGTACTCGCACGTGTCCCAGATCGAGAAGGCCAGGGCCGAATCGAACAGCGAGGCGTCGACGTACTGACCCGTGCCGCTGGTCTGCCGGCCGATATAGGCGCTGAGGATGCCGTAGACCGCGAACAGCGCGCAGCCGATATCGGCCACCGGCACCCCGG
>NZ_JAIEOF010000443.1 GCF_019750675.1 Methylobacterium sp. | reverse complement strand
GACGCGCTGAACGCCTGCGAAGTGCCGGTCATCGAGTGCCATATCTCGAACGTGCACCGGCGCGAGGCGTTTCGCCACCATTCCTACGTGTCGCTCGCCGCCACGGCGGTGATGGCGGGCTTCGGCACGCACGGCTACGACCTTGCCATCCGGCACCTCGCCCATCTGCGCGAGGCCCGTTAGGGTCAGGCCGACTTCGTCCGGAGCCGGGCGACGCTGTTCCAGGCCGGCGCCAGGATGAAGCTCGTCACCGGGATCAGGGCCGCGCCGACCACGAGGCCGACGAGGCCCGAGCCGGCGGCGGTGACGACCCACTCCACCGTTCCGGCGAGCGGACCGGCGACGCCCGCCGCGCCGACCGCGGCGGCGTGGATGGCGTGTCCGATCTGGGGCAGGCCGTAGCTCTCCAGACCGTGCACCAGGATGCCGCCGCCGACCCAGATCATCGCGGCGGTGCCGACGACGGCCAGGATCTTGAGGAAGCCCGGCATGCCCTTGACCAGGGCGCGGCCGATGCCGCGCACGAGGCTGCCGAAGGCCGATCGCGACGTGTTGGCCGCCATGGCGACGCCGGCATCGTCGGCCTTCACGATCAGGGCGACGCCGCCATAGACCGCCACCGTGATGCCCACCGCCACCACCGCGAGCACGGCGGTCTTCATCCAGATGGAGCCCTCGGGCAGGGCCGCGAGGGTGATGGCCATGATCTCCGCCGAGAGGATGAAGTCGGTCTTGATCGCGCTGGAGACCTTCTGGTCCTCAAGGGCCTGGGCGTCCCCCGCGGACGCGTCGCGCTTCGCCTCGTGGGCATGGGCCTGGTGCGGGAAGAGCGCCTCGTAGACCTTCTCGCTCCCCTCGTAGCAGAGGTAGGCGCCGCCGAGCATCAGCAGGGGCGTGATCGCCCAGGGCGCGAAGGCGCCGAGCGCCAGGGCGGCGGGCAGGAGGAACAGCAGCTTGTTGCGCAGGGAGCCGAGGGCGATGCGGCCGACGATGGGGAGCTCCCGCTCCGCGGCGAAGCCCACCACGTAGCGTGGGGTCACGGCCGCATCGTCGATGACGACGCCCGCCGCCTTGATGCCCGCTCGCCCCGCCTGCGCCGCCACGTCGTCGAGGGAGGCCGCCGCCACTTTGGCGAGGCCCGCCACGTCGTCGAGAAGCGCGATCAGTCCGATGCTCACGGCGTATCCCTTCGTTTGAAGCGCCGGCCCCGCGTCCTTCGCTGCCAAGCTCTGCCCCACAGGAGACGAACGAGGGGGCGATTTGATCCAAGGCGGCGTCGCAAAATGCAGCCGGTCGCGCAATGCGGACGGTCGCAAGAGCGGTGCCCGGCGCGATGGCAGGATACGAGGGGACGATGACATTGTGACCCGAGTCGGCGGGTGCCAGGATCGTCCCATGCCCGTTCCCGCCCCTCACGCCCCACGCAGGGCCGCTACCCGCCAGATCCTCATCCTGGCGGCGGCGCCCGCGCAGCTCCTCGACATTGCCGGCCCCGCGGAGGTGCTGTCGCAGGCCAACCGCCTCTGGGCCGCGGACCATGGCGGGCCGGCGCTGTACGACGTCGCCTGCCATATC
>NZ_JAIEOF010000075.1 GCF_019750675.1 Methylobacterium sp. | reverse complement strand
CTCGCCAGCGTCGGAACCCTGTGTTAACACCCCGGCTGCCGTGCGAGGGGGGTGCCGATTCAGCGTGTTGCGGACGTCTTAAAAAACCCGGGTCACCGACTGGACAAACCCGGTGACTTGACCGAAACGCGCGATCGAACACACCGGCCGCCTTAACCACACAGTCCCGGGACGGGACGGCGGCCACGGCACCTTCACCAGCAAGATCCTTCACCAAACAAGATCCTTGCACCATCACGACCTTGAAGAGCTAAGGACCAAGACCGATGAGCGATATCGCTGAGCGCGTGAAGAAGATCGTTGTCGAGCACCTCGGCGTTGAGCCGGAGAAGGTGGTCGAGGGCGCGAACTTCATCGATGATCTCGGCGCCGACAGCCTCGACACCGTCGAGCTCGTGATGGCGTTCGAGGAAGAGTTCAACGTCGAGATCCCCGACGATGCCGCCGAGACCATCCAGACGGTCGGCGACGCGGTGAAGTTCCTCGAGAAGAACTCCGCTTAAACGTCACGGGTCGCGCGCTAGCGGGGTCTGAAACGGACCCCGCGCGCCATTCGTTGTGATGACAGGACCGGTTCGGGATAGCGCGATGCGTCGGGTCGTAGTGACAGGCTTGGGGATGGTGACGCCGCTGGCCAGCGGGGTCGAGGCCACCTGGAGCCGGTTGATCGCCGGCGAGTCGGCGGCCAAGGTCGTGACGGCGTTCCCCGTCGACGATCTCGCCTGCCGCATCGCCTGTTCCGTGCCCTTCGGTGACGGCACGAACGACAGCTTCAACCCCGACGCCTTCATGGAGGCCAAGGAGCAGCGCAAGGTCGATCCGTTCATCGTCTACGCCATGGCGGCGGCCGGCGAGGCCCTGAACGATGCCGACTGGCACCCGACGAGCTACGAAGACCAATGCGCCACCGGCGTCATGGTCGGCTCCGGCATCGGCGGCATCGGCGGCATCTACGACGCCTCCGTGACCCTGCACGACAAGGGTCCCCGCCGGATCTCCCCCTTCTTCATTCCCGGCCGCATCATCAACCTAGCCTCCGGCCAGATCTCGATCGCGCACGGGCTCAAGGGCCCCAACCACGCGGTGGTGACGGCCTGCTCGACGGGCGCGCACGCCATCGGCGACGCGGCCCGGCTGATCCAGTTCGGCGATGCCGACGTCATGGTGGCGGGCGGCGCCGAATCACCCGTGAACCGCCTCGCGCTCGCGGGCTTCGCCGCCTGCCGCGCCCTCTCCACCGGCTTCAACGACGACCCGACCAAGGCCTCGCGCCCCTACGACAAGGACCGCGACGGCTTCGTGATGGGCGAGGGTGCCGGCGTCGTCGTGCTGGAAGAGTACGAGCACGCCAAGGCCCGCGGCGCCCGGATCTACGCCGAGGTGATCGGCTACGGCCTCACCGGCGACGCCTACCACATCACCTCGCCGGCCCCGGACGGCGACGGCGCCTTCCGCTGCATGAGCGCCGCCGTGAAGCGCGCCGGCATCCAGGCCTCGGACCTCGACTACATCAACGCCCACGGCACCTCGACGCCCATGGGCGACGAGCTGGAGCTGAAGGCCGTGGAGCGCCT
>NZ_JAIEOF010000068.1 GCF_019750675.1 Methylobacterium sp. | reverse complement strand
CGCGGTCTGGGGCGGCAGGCCGCCGCAGGGCGGGTTGTAGGGCGAGGCGGTCATCCGAGGGCTCCGTGTCGGGCAGGTGTGGCGAACTTCGCCGAAGCGCGTCAAGGCACCGGCGGCCGGGGCTCAGCGCGCCTCGTCGCGGACGAGGTCGGCCGCCAGCGCGTTGTGGCGGGCGACGAGGCTGCGCGTATCCAGCGTCGTGAGCCGTCCCTCGCGCACCACGACGCGGCCGTCGATGACGCTCCAGGCCACCCGCTGCGGCGCGCAGAACACCAGGGCGGCGACCGGATCGTGCAGGGCGCCTGCGGTCTCGAGACCCCGCATGTCGAAGGCGACCACGTCGGCCGCCATCCCGGGCGCCAGGACGCCGATATCGTCGCGGTTGAGTACCTGCGCGCCCCCGAGGGTCGCGATCTCCAGGGCCTCGCGCCCGCTCATCGCGGCGGGCCCGAACCCGACCCGGGCCAGCAGCATGGCCTGGCGCGCCTCACCCAGCATGTGCGAGCCGTCGTTCGAGGCCGAGCCGTCGACGCCGAGCCCGACGCTCACGCCCTCGCAGCGCATCCGTCCCACGGGGGCGATGCCGGATGCCAGTCGCATGTTCGAGCAGGGACAATGGGCGACCCCCGTGCGGGTGCGGCCGAACAGGCGGATGCCGGCCTCGTCGAGCTTGACGCAGTGCGCGTGCCAGACGTCGGGCCCGACCCAGCCGAGCTCGGCCGCGTACTCGGCCGGCGTCATCCCGAACTTCTCGCGACTGTAGGCGATGTCGTTCTCGTTCTCCGCGAGGTGCGTGTGCAGGCCGACGCCGTAGGCGCGGGCGAGCTCGGCCGATTCACGCATGAGGTCGCGGCTCACCGAGAAGGGCGAGCACGGCGCCACCACGACGCGCCGCATGGAAAAGCGGGCCGGATCGTGCCAGCGCTCGATCAGCCGGCGGGTATCCGCGAGGATCGCGGCCTCGTCCTCCACCACCGCGTCGGGGGGCAGGCCGCCCTTGCTCTGCCCGACGCTCATGGCGCCCCGGGCCGCGTGGAAGCGCATGCCGATGGCCTCCGCCGCCTCGATGGAATCGTCGAGCCGGCAGCCGTTCGGATAGATGTAGAGGTGGTCGCTGGAGGTGGTGCAGCCCGACAGGATCAGCTCGGCCATGGCCGTCTGGGTCGAGACGCGGATCATCTCGGGGGTGAGGCGCGCCCAGATCGGGTAGAGCGCCTTCAGCCAGCCGAACAGCTCGGCATCCTGCGCGGCCGGCACCGCCCGGGTCAGGGTCTGGTACATGTGGTGGTGGGTGTTGACGAGGCCGGGCAGCACCACGTGCCCCGTCATGTCGAGCACCGTGTCGGCCGTCTCGGGCAGGGCGTCGCCCGCGCCCACGGCGACGATGCGGTTCTCCTCGATGTAGACGCCGCCGCCGCGGATCTCGCGCCGCGAAGCGTCCATCGTCACGAGAACGTCGGCGTTTCTCAGGAGCAGGGAGGTCATCGCGTGGTGTCCTTCAGCCAGGCCGCGAGAACCTGCCGCTCGTCCGGCGTCATCTCGGTGACGTTGTTGGGCGGCATGTTGTGGGT
>NZ_JAIEOF010000427.1 GCF_019750675.1 Methylobacterium sp. | reverse complement strand
GGAGGCACCCGCCGCTAGGCCGGAGGCACCTGGGCGATGCGGATGTTGTTGGTGGTTCCGGTGACGGCGAAGGGAATGCCGGCGGCGATGACGACGCGGTCGCCGGGACGGGCGAAGCCTTCCTCCACGGCGTGCGCGATGGCGCCTTCCACCATGGCCTCGTAGGTCTCGACCTCCGCCGCCTGGACGCTGTGCGCCCCCCAGAGCAGGCAGAGCCGGCGCGCGGTGCCACGGTCCGGGGTGAGGGCCAGGATCGGCACCTCCGGCCGGCGCCGGGCCACCCGCGCGGCCGTCGTGCCGCTCAGGGTGTAGGCCACGAGCGCGGCGGCCCCCACCGCATCGGCGAGGTGCGCCGAGGCCGCCGCCACCGCGTGGGGCGGCGTCTCCTCCTCGCCCGGATCGGAGGCGGTGATCAGCGAGCGGTAGAGCTTGTGCGTCTCGGTGCGGTGGATGATGCGCGCCATCATCGCCACCGTCTCGACGGGAAAGCGCCCGGTGGCCGACTCGGCCGAGAGCATCACAGCGTCCGCCCCGTCGTAGATCGCCGTGGCCACGTCGGAGGCCTCCGCCCGGGTCGGCGTCGGGGCCGAGACCATCGAATCGAGCATCTGGGTGGCCACGATGACGGGTTTCACCGCCAGCCGGCAGGCGCGGATCAGCTCCTTCTGGCGCCCCGGCACGTCCTCGTGCGGGATCTCGACGCCGAGGTCGCCGCGCGCCACCATCACGGCGTCGGACAGGCGGATGATGTCCTCGATGCGCTCCAGGGCCTGGGGCTTCTCGATCTTGGTCATCAGGCCGGCCCGGTCGCCGATCAGGGCGCGCGCCTCGAGGACGTCGGCGGGGGTCTGCACGAAGGAGAGCGCCACCCAGTCCACCCCGAGTTCGAGGCCGAAGGCGAGGTCCGCCCGGTCCTTCGGCGTCAGCGGAGAGACGGCCAGCAGGGTGCCGGGCAGGTTGACGCCCTTGCGGTCGGAAAGGGTGCCGCCGATGATCACCTCGGCCTCGATGCTGTCGCCGGTCAGGCCGGTGACGCGCACGCGCACGCGGCCATCGTCGATGAGGAGATCCTGGCCCGGCGCGACCGCGGCGAAGATCTCGGGGTGGGGCAGGGGGATGGCGTCGGGCGCGGCGTCCGTGGGGGTCAGCACGAAGCGCAGGCTCTCGCCGGCCGCGACCTCGCGGCGCCCGCCGGCCAAGGGCCCGAGGCGGATCTTGGGACCCTGAAGGTCCTGCAGGATGCCGATGGGCCGGCCGGTCTCGCGCTCGAGCGCGCGGATGGCGGCATGCACCCGGGCGTGGTCGTCCTGGGCACCGTGGCTGAAGTTGAGCCGGAAGGTGTCGACCCCGGCCAGGAACAGCCGGTGCAGCATCTCGGGCGAGGACGATGCCGGCCCGACGGTGGCGACGATCTTGGCGTGACGGTTGCGGCGCATGACGGATCCGGCCGCGAACGGCCGCCTTCTCGCGAGAGGAATCGGGGGTCGGGGCCGGCGCGGCGCTGGAGGCCGGCCCTGAGATCAGAAGACGTGGAAGGCGACGCCGGCCAGGAAGCTTTTCTCCTCGGT
>NZ_JAIEOF010000118.1 GCF_019750675.1 Methylobacterium sp. | reverse complement strand
GTGCGCGTGGTCGTGGTGGGCATGGTCGTGGTGGGCATGGCCGTGATGGTGGTGGCCGGCGGCCTCGCCCGCATAGGCGCCGCCCTCGGGGCGGAACGGGCGCTCCACCGCCTCGGCACTGCCGCCGAGACCCCGCACCATCTCGGCGAGCACGTGGTCGAAAGCGATGTAGACCGCGTCCGGCCCGATCTCGGCCGGGATGTGCCGGTTGCCGATGTGCCAGATCAGACGCTTGAGGGCGTGGTCGTCGGGCGCGCGGATCGCCAGCAGCCGCTCCGGCGCGGCCTCGACCCAGACGAGGCGCCCATCCTGCAGCACCAGCGCGTCGCCGTCGTCGAGCACGGTCGGCTCGGGCAGGTCGAGGAGGAACGCCAGCCCGCCCGCGGCGCGCATCGCCATGCGCCGGCGGTGCCGGTCGCCGTGGTCGAGGACGATGCGGTCGACGATCTCGCCGGCGAGGGCGTCGCGGCGCAGGACGTGGGTGGCGCGGATCATGAACGAAAAACCGGTTGGCGCTCAGCCTCGTGCCGCCGAGCGTGGACGCAAAGCAAGCCGACCTCAGAACAGAAAATACCGCTGCGCCATCGGCAGGACGTCGGCGGGCTCGCAGACGAGAAGTTCCCCATCGGCGCGGACGTCGTAGGTCTCGGGGTCGACCTCGATGTCGGGCGTGGCGTCGTTGAGGATCATGCTCTTCTTCGAGATGCCGCCGCGCACGTTCTCGACGGCGACGAGGCGCTTCTGCAACCCGAGGCGCTCGCCGAGACCGTCCTCGATGGCGGCCTTCGAGACGAAGGTCAGGGCGGTGGCGAAGGGCACCCGGCCGAAAGACCCGAACATCGGGCGGTAATGCACCGGCTGGGGCGTCGGGATCGAGGCGTTGGGGTCGCCCATGGGCGCGGTGGCGATGGCGCCGCCCTTGATCACGAGGTCGGGCTTCACCCCGAAGAAGGCCGGCGTCCACAGTACGAGGTCGGCGAGCTTGCCCGGCTCGACCGAGCCGATATGGGCCGAGACGCCGTGCGCGATCGCCGGGTTGATGGTGTATTTCGCCACGTAGCGGCGGGCGCGCAGGTTGTCGTTGCCGGATGTATCGCCGGGGAGCGCCCCGCGCTGGCGCTTCATCTTGTCGGCCGTCTGCCAGGTGCGGATGATGACCTCGCCGACCCGGCCCATGGCCTGGCTGTCCGAGGACATCATCGAGAGGGCGCCGATGTCGTGCAGGATGTCCTCGGCCGCGATGGTCTCGCGGCGGATGCGGCTCTCGGCGAAGGCGAGATCCTCGGGAATCGCCGGGTCGAGGTGGTGGCACACCATCAGCATGTCGAGATGCTCGTCGATGGTGTTCTTCGTGTAGGGCCGCGTCGGGTTGGTCGACGACGGAAGGACGTTGGCGAGCCCCGCCACCTTGATGATGTCCGGCGCGTGGCCGCCGCCCGCCCCCTCGGTGTGGAAGGCGTGGATGGTGCGGCCCGCGAAGGCCTTGATCGTGTCCTCGACGAAGCCGGATTCGTTGAGGGTGTCGGAGTGGATCATCACCTGCACGTCGTGGAGGTCGGCCAC
>NZ_JAIEOF010000171.1 GCF_019750675.1 Methylobacterium sp. | reverse complement strand
GGCTCGATCGGGATCGGCTTCGACGCCGACCTGACCCTGTGGGACCCGAACCGCCGCGAGACCATCCGGCAGGCCGATCTCCATCACGGGGCGGATTACACGCCCTGGGAGGGGTTTTCGGTCACGGGCTGGCCGGTGATGACCCTCGCGCGGGGCGCGATCGTCGCCGAGGATGGCCGGGTGGTCGGTCCGCTCGGCCACGGACAGGTCATCGACCGGGCTCTCGATAAGGTGGCGCAGCGAACCTGAACGCTTCTCCCTATCTCCTGAGTGTGGAGAGGGAAGACGTGTTGGTTGCGAGCATGATCCATCCGGAGAGCATATGAAGATCAGGCGAAGCAGAACTGGTTTGGCATTTATTGCGGTCTATGGGGCAATGGCGATCCCGTTGCTGATCTATGCCTTTGGCATCGAGGGGGATTACAAAGGCGCGTATGTCTTAAAGCAGGTTGCTGTCGCCCCCGCTTTGCTGGCGATGGGTGCTATTATTCCTCCTCATCTTATAAAATGGCCAGGATTTTTAAACAATATTCCAGTATTTTTGCTGCTGAGTTTTATGATGATTTACAGTGTTGGATGGCTCATCGGACTTCTAGGTCGGTTCGTACTTTCAATTGGCTATGCGTACATGGCGACGGAGCGCGTGAGCCGGCCGACGAGTCCTCGAATGCGAACGGCTCGGCACTTGCTCTCGACAATTTTCTTTTTCGCGTTGGACTGATGTCCGGAGAGGTATCTGTCGGTCGCTGTCCTCCATCGTCGCCCGCTGGTGCATCGCGGAGGCGGATACCCGGGGCGAATCGGGTATCGTCTGGCCCGCCCCTTGCTGGGGACCGGGCGGGGAGACACGCATGGACGTCGAGCTGATCCGCCTGACCAAGCGCTACGGCCACACCACGGCCGTGGACGGCATCGACCTCAAGGTCCGCTCGGGCGCCTATTGCTGCCTGCTCGGCCCCTCGGGCTGCGGCAAGACCACGACGCTCCGGATGATCGGCGGGCATGAGACGGTGTCCTCCGGCGACGTGGTCATCGGCCCGCGCGCGGTGGGTGACGCCACGCCGGCCGAGCGCGGCACCGCGATGATGTTCCAGAGCTACGCCCTGTTCCCCCACCTGAATTGCCGCGACAACGTCGCCTTCAGCCTGAAGATGCGGGGCATCCCGAAGGCCGAGCGCCGCGCCAAGGCGCTGGCGATGCTCGACCTCGTGCAGATGGCTCATCTGGCGGAGCGCTTGCCGGCGCAGCTCTCCGGTGGCCAGCAGCAGCGCGTGGCGCTCGCCCGCGCGCTGGTCACCGGACCCAAGGTCCTGCTCCTCGACGAGCCGCTCTCGGCCCTCGATCCGTTCCTGCGGGTGCGGATGCGGACGGAGCTGAAGCGTCTCCAGGCCGAGCTCGGCATCACCTTCATCCACGTCACCCACAGCCAGGAGGAGGCGATGGCGCTGTCCGACCTCGTGGTGGTGATGAACGGGGGGCGCATCGAGCAGGCGGCCGACCCGCGCACCGTGTTCGAGCGCCCCGC
>NZ_JAIEOF010000244.1 GCF_019750675.1 Methylobacterium sp. | reverse complement strand
ATGCCCACCGCGATTTCGCACTTCATCGGCGGCCGAACCGTCGCCGGCACGGCCACGCGCTCCGCGCCCGTCTTCAACCCGGCCACCGGCGAGGAGACCGGCCGGGTCGCCCTGGCCGACGCGGCGGACGTGAACGCGGCGGTGGCCGCCGCCAAGGCGGTCGCCCGCGACTGGGCGCTGACCACGCCGTTGCGCCGCGCCCGCATCCTCAACGCCTTCCTGCGCATCGCGGAAGACCGCACCGACGAACTCGCCGCCCTCATCACCGCCGAGCACGGCAAGGTGCTCTCGGACGCCAAGGGCGAGATCCAGCGCGGGCTCGAGGTGGTGGAGTTCGCCACCGGCATCCCGCAACTCCTCAAGGGCGAGGTCACCGAGAACGTCGGCACCCGCGTCGACAGCCATTCCCTGCGCCAGCCGCTGGGCGTGGTCGCCGGCATCACGCCGTTCAACTTCCCCGTCATGGTGCCGATGTGGATGTTTCCCGTCGCGCTGGCCTGCGGCAACTGCTTCGTCCTCAAGCCCTCCGAGCGCGACCCCTCGCCCGCCCTCCTGGTGGCGGCCTGGCTCAAGGAAGCGGGCCTGCCCGACGGCGTCTTCAACGTGGTGAACGGCGACAAGGCGGCGGTCGACGCCCTCCTGCACCACCCCGACGTGGCAGCTATCAGCTTCGTCGGATCGACCCCGATCGCGCGGTACATCTACGCCACCGCCACCGCGAACGGAAAGCGCGCCCAGTGCCTCGGCGGCGCCAAGAACCACATGATCGTCATGCCCGACGCCGATCTCGACCAGGCGGTGGATGCGCTGATGGGCGCGGCCTACGGCTCGGCCGGCGAGCGCTGCATGGCGATCTCGGTGGCCGTGCCGGTGGGCGAGAAGACCGCCGACGCCCTGGTGGCCAAGCTCATCCCGAAGGTGCGGGCGCTCAAGGTCGGACCCGGCACCGACCCCGATTCGGAGATGGGCCCCCTCGTGACGAAGGTCCATCGCGACAAGGTCAGCGGCTACATCGATGCCGGCGTGGCGGAAGGGGCCGAGCTGCTGGTCGACGGGCGCGGCCTCAAGCTCCAGGGCTACGAGGGCGGCTACTTCCTCGGCGGCAGCCTGTTCGACCGGGTCACCCCGGAGATGTCGATCTACCGGGAGGAGATCTTCGGGCCGGTGCTGGCGGTCACCCGGGCGCCGGACTACGCGACCGCCGCCCGGCTCATCAACGAGCACGAATACGGCAACGGCACCGCGATCTTCACCCGCGACGGGGATGCCGCGCGCGAGTTCGCCCACGGCATCGAGGTCGGCATGGTGGGCATCAACGTGCCGATCCCGGTGCCGATGGCGTTCCACTCCTTCGGCGGCTGGAAGGCCTCGCTGTTCGGCGACCATGCCATGCACGGCCCCGAGGGCGTGCGCTTCTACACCCGCCTCAAGACCATCACCACCCGCTGGCCCACCGGCATCCGCGCCGGCGCCGACTTCGTCATGCCCACCATGACGTAG